>DROJ01000515.1 GCA_011321935.1 Bacteroidota bacterium
AAACCGTCCAAATTCATTGTTTTTGAAAAGGCTTCACACAAAAAATTTTAGAATAAAGTCTAATGAAAGAATGGGTATTTATGGGTATTGAATGGTATTGGGTATTACCTTTAATCCCAATACCTTTTAATACCCATCCTCTTACGCTCTGCTTTTCTCAAACTTTGACTGTTTTTGCGGCTTTAAATTTTCTAGATAATACCTGACCAGGCCGACGGTATTTTTTACACGGAGTTTTTGGATCAGGTTGCGGCGGTGTGTTTCCACGGTACGTGGGCTGATAAAAAGTTTTACGGCTATTTCCTTGTTGGTGAGTTCTTCGGCGATGTACTTCAGCACCTGCAGTTCCCTGCCCGTAATTTCCAGTTGCCGGGCTTGTTGCTTCAGCGAATCGGTAGGGCCGAGGCGGTCAAGCAGGGCAAAAATAGTGGCCGATATTTCTTTGGCGAAGTAACTGCTGCCTTTGGCAATGGTTTTGATGGCGAGTACCAATTCGTCAATTGGCGCTTCTTTCAATACATAACCTCTTGACCCAGAGCGGATCATAGCGACTACGTATTCTTGTTCTTCGTAAGAGGTCAAGGCCAGTATTTTTGTAGCGGGGAGGTTTTCGACGATTTTTTTAGTTGCGGCAATACCATCGAGCAATGGCAGGTGGATGTCCATTAAGATCACATCGGGTTCGAGTTTGGTGGCAAGTTCAACTGCTTCTTTTCCATTGCTTGCTTCTCCAACGATGGAAAAACCCTTTTCTTTTTTGAGCAAGTTCACAATGCCGGCCCTGAACATTTGGTGATCGTCCGCAATCAGTAAGCGGAGTTTGTTCATAGTATATAGGTGTTTTAATTCTGGTTAAACGTCAACGTACAATCCGAACCTGCACGGGCGTACCGACGGCGGTAGGTTTACAGATTGCAGCAAGGCTGCATGGACAGGTTGAAAAAAAACGGCTGTTTTAGAAACAGTCATTATTAACAATTCTGAATACGGCCTTTTTTATTAGTCAGTTGTTTGGAAAACGAATGTGCCCTAGTGTGTGAGTAAGACAGGATGAATTTGAGCAGTTTGGATATATTTTAGCTCATCCTTCTTTAACGCGGGGGGAGTAATTAAAAAGACGCAACAAAAAATATTTTAATATATTCATCTTGTCCCTATCTTTTTACGAAGCCAAAGGTATCATTTAAACTTCTTATTTTCAAACAGTAAGTAAAAATACTTAGGCAACCTTACTTTTGCGCATTCTATACTGCACCACTTTAGGTTTTGTGCATCGAGGGCAGGTTCTCCCCTTTTGGGGCTGGGGGCTTGCGGGGGTAAATGCACAAAACCTAAAGTGGTGCAGTATAAAAACAGCAGTGATGCAATCAAAAACAGTGTATTTGTACGGACTGATAGGCTACCCACTCTCGCATTCTTTTTCAAAAAAATATTTTTCCGAAAAATTTGCAAACGGGCAGCTCGATGGGCACCGCTATGAACTCTTCCCCCTCCAAAGCATTGACGAACTGCCAAAACTGATCGCTGAGAACAGCAGGTTGATCGGTCTCAACGTCACTATTCCGCACAAACAGGCCGTCTTTAAATACCTCGATGAAATTGACAGCGAGGCTGCAAGCATCGGCGCCGTAAATGTGATAAAAATAAAAAACGGGAAGCTCAAAGGCTATAACTCTGATGTATATGGTTTTGAAAAATCACTGCTCAGTTTATTAGGTAAAAATACTGAACTCAACGCGCTCATACTCGGAACGGGCGGGGCTTCAAAAGCCGTCCGGTATATATTGGATAAATTAAAAATACCTTCGCAATTTGTTTCAAGGACAAAAAAAAATGGGCAACTTATATATGCTGAATTAAATCCGGAAATAATAAAAAACCACCGGCTCATAATAAATACAACACCTCTCGGAACGTACCCCGACATTCTTTCTTGCCCAAATATTCCTTATCAATTTATCAGTAAAAATCATTTTTTGTTCGACCTCGTTTATAACCCTCCGGAAACACTTTTTTTAAAAAAAGGAAAAGAAAAGGGCGCGGCTACCTGCAACGGTCTGCCCATGCTACATTTGCAAGCGGAGCGGGCTTGGGAGATTTGGAATGAATAGAAAATAGGGAATTGGGAAATTTGGAAATTTGGAAATTTGGAAATTATGTCAATAAAAACTATCGCTATCGGCTGCGACCACGCAGGTTTTCCATATAAAAAAAGCGTGGTCCGTTTATTAAAAAAAAGGGGGATCGAGGTACTTGACTTTGGAACAAACTCGCCGGAGTCAGTGGATTACCCTGATTTTGTCCACCCCGTCGCCAACAGTGTCGAATCGGGAAAGGCCGACCTCGGCATCGTGATGTGCGGCAGCGGAAACGGCGTCGCCATGACCGCCAATAAGCACCAAAATATACGCGCTGCCCTCTGTTGGAAAACGGAATTGGCAGCCCTCGCCCGCCAGCATAATAATGCAAATGTGCTGGCCATCCCCGTCCGTTTTGTCAGCAAGCGGATGGCCCTGGCCATGGTTCGGACTTTTTTGGACAGTGAGTTTGAAGGCGGTCGCCATGCCCGGCGGGTGGGGAAAATTGCTTGCGCTTGTTGAGTTTGTTTCCCCGAGAAATCGGGGAAACTAAATATTGCTGGAAATATACTGCACCACTTTAGGTTTTGTGCATCGAGGGTAGGTTCTCCCCTTTTGGGGCTGGGGGCTGGCGGGGGCAAATGCACAAAACCTAAAGTGGTGCAGTATTAAATCACCCATCGGCGGGCAGGCTTATTTTAAAAACAGTCCCAATATTTTCCGTGCTTTCCATTTCTATTTTTCCGCCGTGCTTATGCACCACACTTGCCACATAACTTAGGCCAAGCCCGTGCCCTTTTACGTTGTGCCTGTCGCCCGTGGGCACGCGGAAAAACTTATCGAATATTTTGTCTTTAAATTCAAAAGGAATTCCAATGCCATTGTCCGTTACTTTCAATATGGCCTGTTTGTTTTCTATTAAAAGCTGCAAATCTATTTTGGGGTTTTTAACGCTATATTTTAACGCATTGTCCAATAAATTATAGACAACAGAAGTAAGGTGCAGGCGGTCGGCATTGATAATAAAACCGGCTCCTTTTTTATTAAAAGAAACAGTGGCCTTCTTTTTTTCAAATTGTATTTTCATTGAATTTAAAACACCCTGTATCAGCGAATCAAAATCAACTTGTTCCAATTTTAATTCGGGTTCTGTTTTTTCAAATAAAGACATGCGCAGCACTTTGTCCACCAAAAGGGAAAGGCGGCCCAATTCATTTTTTGAAATATCCAAATATTCTTGGGTACGGGCGGGGTTTTCCAAGGCATCAAATTCCTGCAATGCTTCGATGGCCACGCCGACGGTTGCGATGGGCGTTTTCAGTTCGTGGGTCACGTTTTGGATAAAATCGTTTTTCAGTTCCGTTAATTTCCGCTGGGCTTCCAGGTTATTGAACACCGTAAAAAAAGCAAGCGAAACAATTGCGAACAGGCCAATGGAAAACAATATTTCAGGGGTCATTTTTTTTAAAATATAAGCATTGAAGCCGGCCAATCGGACGCCATATTTTTCGCCGCTGGCCGTATCTGTATATGTGCCCGCCCCCATTAAATCAAGATAGCCGGAAGTATCGCTGCCCATTTTTATCACCTTATATTGCACGGGCAAATGGGCCATGTCCATATTTTTGGAAAAGTCTTTTTGCAGGTGGAGCAACAGGTCTTCGGCTTTATTTTTCAACAATATAGAATCAGCCGTAAATTTTCCGTCTTCCATTGCGATCATTACAGAAAGCGAGCCTTTTATATCGCTGATGTTTTCGTTGCCCGTCGAGCGGATGGTTATTTCAAATGAAGTATCTTTTGATATTGCCGCCCTTTTGTCGTCCACTATTGCAAACACCATAGTGCTGTCAGACATGCCCCCCTCATGCTTGCCGATCCAAGATTGGATGCTGGAATCTGGAAACCTGCCCGCATTGTCGAACAATAATTTTTCGAACATTTTGCCCTCTGTTCCCCGTATGGAATTGACAAAGATATAGCCTGCTTCTTTTTGCAGGTCGGCCACTTCTCCAGCATATGTTTTTTTTAAAAATAAAAATAGGAAAACAGCCAGCAGCAGGAGGCTTGCTGTCATTAACAATATGGATGTGCGGTGACGGGTCATTGTTGAATACGGTAGCCACCCAATTTGTATCCATTTAGCGTATTTCCCCAATTTATTGGGTGGCTTCGGCAAATATACTCCAAATTAAAACACTGATGCCAACAGCATTAACCTTAATTAACATTAGACTAAGGTTGGTTAACCTATATTCCACAAAATAGCTGATAATTTTGCGGCAGCAATTTATTACTAAGGTAATGGAGTCCACGTTTACTAAACTTTTAAAGTTTAGTAAACGTAAGTAAAAATTATTGCCAAAGTAACGGAGCCCACGTTTACTAAACTTTAAAAGTTTAGTAAACGTAAAATAATTTTTCACAAAAAAAATAAAAAGATGAAATCAATATTTTTAGTCCTTGCATTTATCCTGCCTTTTTTTTCTATTGCACAGCAGACGGAGGGGGAGATAGTTTATGACGTAACCGTAAAACTAAACATCGAACTTCCAGAAGATATGGCGGAAGCCATGAAAGACCAAATCCCGAGTTCTCAATCTTTTTCCAAAGCCCTTTTGTTCACCGAAAAAGCAACGCTGTACGATGACTGGAAAGGAGGCGAAAACGAAGACCTCGAAATAGAACACGAGAGCGATGGAATGGAAATAAAAATGGTCATGACCGCTCCCGAAAATATTTATTATTCCGATTTGGAAAATGGTACTTTTATCAATAGCCGGGACTTTTTCGGACGCATGTTTTTAATAAACGGAGATATTAAAAAATACCAATGGAAATTAACGGGCGACCAACAAATAATAAATGGATATACTTGCCAAAAAGCAACATGCCAAGATGGCGACCGCAATATAACAGCTTGGTTCACGCCGCAAATACCGATCCCTGCCGGGCCAAGTGATTTTAACGGCCTGCCCGGCTTGATATTGAAAATTGATATTGACAATGGCGAGCAGGTTATTTCCCCAACAGAAATAAATATCAAAAAATTGGACAAAAAAGCGATCACTGCCCCAAGCAAAGGCAAAAAGGTTTCACAAAAAGAATTTGATAAAATAGAAGAAACAAAGAAAAAAGAAATGGAAGAGGAAATGGGCGGGTCAGGAGGAGGAATGAAAGTAATTATTAGAAATTAGAAATTAGAAATTGGAAATTGGAAATTAGAAATTAGAAATTAGAAATTGGAAATTGGAAATTGGAAATTAGCCATTATAAACATCCCGACATGAAATTAAATTACCCGGCTGTATTTTTATTTTTTTCTATTTTATTTTTTTCAACAAATATATTTTCTCAAAAAAACAGCCTGTCCGGTGCAGTTACCGACAGCACTGGAATCGGCCTGCCCGCTGCATCACTGGCACTGATGCAGGCAAAGGATTCTGTTTTGGTATCTTTCGGTATCACTGACAATGAGGGGCGTTTTGAATTAAAAAAAATACCGGCAGGGGAGTATTTATTGCAGGTGACATATATCGGTTATGAGACCTATTGGCAGCTCGTCCATATTTCAGAAAATACGGGCAAGTTAAATATCGGCCGTATTATTATTGCCCCTGCGAGCAAGACTTTAATTGAGGCCGAAGTAATCGGCGAACATATACCGCTGCGCATGCGGAACGATACTTTGGAATATAATGCAAACGCATTTAAAACACAGCCCGGCTCCGTGGTGGAAGACCTGTTGAAAAAATTGCCGGGCATAGAAGTCGAACGGGACGGAACAATTAAAGCGCAGGGCGAAGCGGTGCAAAATGTTTTTGTGGACGGAAAAGAATTTTTTGGAAACGACCCAAAAATAGCCACCAAAAACCTGCCCGCCGATGCCGTTGAAAAAGTGCAGGTATATGACAAAAAATCGGACATGGCGGAGTTTACCGGTATTGAGGATGGACGTGATACAAAGAGTATTAACCTCGAATTAAAAGACGGAAAAAAGAAGGGGTATTTTGGCAACGCAAGTGCAGGCAGCGGTGCGTTGGAAAACCAAAATGGCGATTTGGAATACGACCGATATGAGGGCAAATTCAATATCAACCGCTTTTCTGGTAAAAGTCAAATATCTACCATCGGCTTATTGAACAACACCAATCAGCAAGGTTTTTCATTTAATGAATATATCCGTTTTATGGGCGGGCTTTCCAATTTTCTTTCTGGAAGCGGAGGCAGTGGGGGCAGGAGTTTTTCATTTGACCCAAGTGCTATAGGCATCCCGATGCAAGGCGCAGGGCTTGGCCAGGGATTTACAAAAACCTCCGCTGTCGGTTTAAATTTAAACCATGAATTTAATAAAAAAACCGAACTGAATGCCAGTTATTTTTACAGCAATATAGAAAACAATATTGACCGCTCGGCAACAAAAGAAAGTATATTGGACGCCGGCAGTTTTACAAATAATGAAACGGAAAAACGGATCAGCAAAAACCAAAACCATAAACTGAACACAACGCTCCGGCATAAAATTGATTCTTTTCAAAATATTGTTTTAAGAACCAACCTCGGTTTTAATAATGCCCAATTAAACAGCGACGGCAGTGCAAATACATCCGACGGCCTGAATATTTTACAAAATAAAAACAACCGGGAATATGGAGCAAAAAGCGAAAATTTCAGCCTCTCTTCCAACCTGACCTACCGCCGCCGTTTCCGGCAAAAAGGCCGCGCATTTGTGGCCAACGCATCATGGGGCATGGAAAACGAAGACCGCAAGGGGTCACTAAAATCGAACAATATATTTTATGAAAACAACCAAATCAATACCGAAGAAAATACCGACCAAAAACAAGTATTTACAGACGATGCCACTGATTATGGAATCAGTTTGACTTATACCGAACCCATCGGAAAAGCACTCAAAAAGAAAGCGCAATATTTAGCCTTTTCTGCCTCCCGGCAAAATTTCAACAACAACACACAAAAAGATTTTTTCGATAAAATCAATAATACCGAAACATTGAACCCCGGCCTCAGCAACCGGTACGACCGGGAATATATATATGACCGGGGCGGCCTAAAAATGATGGTCAACCGGAAAAAATACAACCTGACTTTCGGGGCAGATGTGCAGCATTCAAAATTGACGGGCAATTTATTGGATGAAAATATGCGGCTGAAAAAAGATTTTGCCCGCATATTGCCGAGCCTGTTTTGGGACTATGAAATAGCCACGAGCCGCAATTTCAGTATCGAATATACGACAAGCATCCGCGAGCCTTCCCTCGAACAGTTGCAGCCAATTGTTGACAATTCCGACCCCCTGAACATATATGCCGGAAACCCAGCCCTTAGACCAGAATATATGCACCTGCTGAACGGCCGTTTTATGTTGTTCGACCAATTCAGTTTTACCAGCCTGTTTGCCAATATAAGCGCAAGCTATACTAAAAGCCCGATCACCAATTCGAGCAGTATTGATTCGCTTTTCCGGCAATTTATTCAACCCGTTAATGTTGACCATGATTATAATATACGGGGCGGGTTTCAATTCAAAACACCGCTGCGGGCCATACACACCAATATACGTTTGAATTATAGTGCCAATTGGAACAGAGGTTTTTTATTTGTCAACAATATAGAAAACAATGTGGAGCGGCAACGGCATTCTATCAGCCTGTCGCTCGACAACCGGAAAAAAGATGTGATAGATTTTACCATCGGCGGACGTATTTCATTTAATAAAACAACTTATTCGGAAGCAGAGCAATTAAGTCAGCATTATATTGACCAAAAATTTTATTCCGACCTTGTTGTTTTACCAACCGACAAATGGGAAATCAGCAGCAGTATTGATTACTCCATATATTCAGCCGAGACATTTGGCAGTAAAAGAGCCATCCCGATTTGGAAAGCATCCATCAGCCGCTATATTTTAAAAAATAAAAAAGGGAAATTATCTTTGTCGGGTTATGATATTTTAAATAAAAATATCGGCATTAACCGCAGCAGTCAATTGAATTTTGTGCAGGAAGAGCGCATCCGTTCTTTGGGCAGGCATATCATGTTGAATTTTGCGTATTCTATTTCTGGTTTTAAAAAGGATAGCGGTGGAATTGAAATATCGGTGGAAAATGAGCGGTGATACTGAACCACTTTAGGTTTTGTGCATTTGCCTCCACCAGCCCCCAGCCCCAAAAGGGGAGAACCTGCCCTCGATGCACAACTTGTCCCGACCCTTCGGGAAAACCTGAAGTGGTTCAGTAGAACATATTGGCCATAAATGAGGAGGTGATTTGAAATCACCTCCTCATATCCCTCCTTTTCAGAAAGTGTTGATATTCCTTCCTTTTTTTTGTATTTTTGAGGAAAATTGCAACGATGGTACAAGTAGCAAGACAACCGAGGATATATATCCTCGGTTGTCGGAACGAGCGAAGGCCATGTGGTTTTGAGCGGATACCTTTTTTTGTATTTTTGAAAAAAATTCAACGATGGTACAAGTAGCAAGACAATTATTTACAGTTGACGAATATTATAAAATGGCGGATGTCGGCATCATCAAGCCGACCGACCGCGTTGAATTAATAAAAGGAGAAATCATAAAAATGAGCCCTATAAGAAGCCTTCACTCATCAGTCGTTGACGACTTGCATGGAATTTTTGTATCCGCCCTAAAAAGGGAATTCATCACTAAAAGTCAAAACCCAATCCACATAAACCGTTTTTCTGAACCAGAACCAGATGTCTTTGTGGTCAAATATCGAAAAGACAAATCCCGCCGCCGCCATCCCCGCCCCGATGAAGTACTCCTGCTTATCGAAGTAGCGGATACTTCGCTGCGATACGACAGGGAGATAAAAAAGCCATTGTATGCCGAGGCTTATATTCAAGAATATTGGATCGTTAATTTAATAGACCAACAAATCGAAATATTCAGAAATCCGCAAGACGGTGAATACCAAGAAAAGTATATTATTTTATTGGGAGAAATAGCGGGTTGCGACAGTATCGGTTTCGCCCTCGACACCTCTGAAATTTTCTTTTAAATTAATATGGAAGAAGAAGCCCTCTACCCTATTGCCGACGCTGAACAACTGATAAATAAATTCCTCAACTGCACTTTGCCAAAAGGGGAATTTACCCACGAAGCCCACCTCCTTGCCGGGCTATACCTGTTGTCTAAACACGACGACAATACCTTGCCCATTATCCGGCAACATTTAAAAAAATATTTAAAATATATCGGCGTGGAAAGTACCGACACGAGCGGCTACCACGAAACGATGACCGTATATTGGCTGCACCAATTAAAAAAAAGGTTTGCCGATAAAAACGGGAAAATACATTGGAACCAAGGCACAGTGGACGAATTGATTGATGACGAAATCTTGACGGAGCGCAATTTATGGCTGTCGCATTATTCAAAAGAATTGATGATGTCGGTGGAGGCCAGGAAAAAATATATTGAACCCGATATCGTAGCGGTCAAAAAATAACTCCCGAGCCCTATGGTTTTCAACGGCCTGTCACTATTGTACTCCACTAGGTAGCGTTAATGAATTCCTAAGCCCTGCGCCATTGTTTGCGACTGGCATCAATGTTGTTTTAGCCCTACCGTACTGGTTTCACTTCCTTTTATTCCCCCTTTTTAAGTCAGCTTTTTTTTTAACAACATTGTGCTGTTGGCCATCCTTGATTGTTTGGATAAATAGGGCTTCGGATTGATGGCCGCCGGCGCAGCAATTCAAAGGTTATGTTACAGATCCGCCTTATCAAAGCAGCCATTTTAGCCGCTGCATTTTTCTCTTCTTTTTCCGCATTTTCACAGATACAATTTAAGCTCCACTGGATGGAGGCCGACCAGCAATGGGGCGTGTTTGCCCGCCTCGAAGAAGGCGTGGACCTGAACATGTACACCATCGTCGGTTCGGGGCAAGTGACGCTGCTGGCACCGGTGGGCACTTCTTTCAAAAGCCTGCAAAGTGTCAGTGGCGAGTGGGTGCAAAATGCTTTTATCAGCGCCCCGGAAGAAAACCCCGAGGTTGATTATATCTCTTTTGGACTGGTCTCCAATGTCCCCGAAATCATCTTGCAGCCGGGCGAAGAAACCCTGCTTTTTACTTTTGCGAAGCGGCAGGATGAGTGCCCCGAGTTTTTGTCCCTTATCGACAACAAAACCGACCCGATGGCGAAGTACCCAAATTCGGCCAATGCCAATCCCGGCAACGACCTCTCCATCATGGACCCGGCCACCACCAAAGTTTACAATTATACCGGCAACTACATGCCCAAAGCATGGGACTGCCACCCCGGCAAGGCCATCGCCCTGAACGAATACCGGACGGGCAAGGAAAGGTACAGGCCGCAGGTGATCAAGCCTTGATCCAGTCGGCAGTCTTTCAGTCCACAGTCCTCAGTCTGGTTGGAGACGGGGTTTTTCCGAGGTGCTTTTAGGTAAATGCAAATGCGGTGCGCCGTGTTTGCATTTGTTGTTTTGGTATGGGAGGAGGGCCGCAGTCTTTCAGTCTTTCAGTCCGCAGTCCACAGTCCACAGTCCACAGTCTGGTTGGAGTCCTACTTTATGTGGTGGCTTTAATTCCATTGTAAAAGTTAGGACTCCAACCAGACTGCCGACTGAAGACTGCGGACTGAAGACTGCTGACTGAAAGACTGCGCACAAAGGCATGCCCATACTCCACCTTTTCCGACCTTTGCACAAAAACTAAACGATGTCTCCTAACCAGACTGAAGACTGCGGACTGAAAGACTCCTGCCTGCCGGCAGGCAGGGAAGACTGCGGACTAAAAGACTGTGGACTGAAAAGACTAATCATCGCCTGCGATTCCTTCAAGGATTCCCTCGGTGCGTTTGCGGTTTGCGAAGCGGTAAAAAGAGGCGTGCAATTGGCCGATCCGGGCATCCATTGCACCTTGCTGCCGATGGCCGACGGCGGGGAAGGCACCGCCGAAATATTGGCCCATTACACAGGCGGGCAGATGGTCGAAATGGTATCGGTCGGGCCATTGTTCCGGCCGGTGAAGGCCAGCTATGGTATCTCAAAAGATGGGCGGACGGCTTTCATTGACATGGCGGCCTGCTCGGGGCTGCAACTGCTGAAAAGGGGAGAACGAAACCCCATGCTCACCTCCACTTTTGGTACTGGGCTGATGATAAAAAACGCGGTTGAGCGGGGCGCGGAGAAAATCGTTTTGGGCATCGGGGGCAGTGCCACCAACGATGCGGGGATGGGCATGGCCACGGCGCTCGGCTTTTCTTTTTTCGATAAAAACGGCAAGCTGCTGAAAGGCCGCGGAAAGGACTTGCGAGCGGTAGCCCATTTTACGGAAAGCGGTTTTTTGTCCAAAGGACTCCTCTCGGAGAAAAATAAAAATGTGGAGGTAGAGGTGCTGTGCGATGTCAACAACGTGCTGTACGGGGCGGGCGGCGCTTCGCTTGTTTATGCTCCGCAAAAAGGGGCAGACGGGAAAATGGTGACCGATCTCGACCTCGGCCTGCGTTCTTTTGCGGAGATGGTTGCCGGGCAGACGGGCAGGCATTTTGAAAACCTGCCGGGCGCGGGGGCTGCCGGGGGGACGGGCTTTGGGGCGAAGGTTTTTTTGCAGGCAAATTTAACTTCCGGCATTGACAAGGTGCTGGAAGCGGCCGGTTTTGAAAGGCTACTGGAAGGGGCCGACCTAGTGATAACGGGCGAAGGCAAAATAGATGAACAAACGGCCAGCGGCAAGCTCATTGCCGGCATTTGCCGAAAGGCGAAAAAAAAGAAAGTGCCCGTGGCAGCGCTCTGCGGGGCATTGGAGGCTTCGCCGGAAGTGGTGAAAAAAATAGGCTTGGCGGCGGCTTTCAGCATCGTGAACAGGCCGATGGACTTGGAGGAAGCATTGAAAAACACGGCTGTTTTGCTGGAGGAAACGGCCGCTCATTTGGTCGGGTTAAAATTGTCAACTTTTTAAAAGTTGACAACTTTGGGCAATATTTTGGCCGCTCATTTTTTATGCAGGTCGGCCAAGTAGCCGACGTTGAAGATGATGCTCTTGTTGCGGATTTTGATTTCATCAAAACCTGAATTTAGGATATTGGCGAAGCTCACTTGGTATCGGAGGTCTATAAATGCCTTGCCCGACGGAAGGTGCAGCCCTATCCCCCCGCCGATATTTCCGGCAAATTCAAATCGCTTGAAAATCTCCCAACCGCTGTCGGAAAAAGTTTCTTTTTCTCCTTCTTCTTTGAGGTAGCCGCTCAGGGCATAACCGAACGAGGGGCCGGCCAGAACGTGTGCTGCGACCGTGCTGTTGCCCAGTTTTAGCTTCGCCAGAAGGGGGAGTTCCAAATAGTTGATCCTGATTTCCGCTTCGTCCGGCACACTCCCTAATGTGCCGTAGTCTATCAATATGATTGACCCTTTTTGCACAAAGGCCAGTTCGGCCTGAACGGCAAACAGGCCGCTGAAACTTTGCTCAGCCATAGCGGCTAAGGCCAAGCCCCTGAATGCGCTGAAAGACAGGTCTGCGTCCTGTGTTTCATATATTATTTTGGGGAAAGACAGCCCGCCCCGGAAGCCGATGGACACCTGTGCGACGAGGGCAATGGAAGGGGCGAAAAGGAGGAGAAAGAGAATTGTTTTTTTCATGATAGAAGGGCTTGTTGCGGTAGAGGGATGGAGGTGAAAGGTGCCAGACAGCCTTCTTTTGGCTGTACTGGCATTCGCTTGTTTTAGAGGTTGGACAAGAAGCCGACACTGATGTTGATGCCCTTGTTGTGGCTGGTAATGTCGTTGTCGTCGGCAATATTGCTGATGCCGAACAGGTAGCGGAAGTCGAAAAACACCTGCCCGGCATTGACGTTCAGCCCTGCACCGCCACCGACGCTGCCGCTGAGTTCGAAGCGGTTGAAACCGTCCCAATCCGATCCTTTGAAGGTTTCTTTATTGCCGCCTTCTTCTTGCGAACCTGTGATGGCATAGCCAAAACTGGGGCCAGCGGCCACGAAGGCATTGACGGTCTCGTTGCCAAATTTGTACTTGGCCAGTACGGGCACTTCGAGGTAGTTGAGCCGGAGTTTGAAATTGTCGCCGGCAATGGAAGGCAGTTTTACGCCCTTTTGCACGAAGGCCAGTTCTGGCTGGACGGCAAAGTTTTCGGAGACACCGATTTCAAGGATGCCCGCCAGGGTGAGACCGAGGTTAGTGTCGAAACTGACCGTTGCACCCTGGTTTTCGGTGTTCCAATTGGGGAAGGTGACCCCGGCGCGGAAGCCGACCGAAGTTTGGGCCAAGAGGGCAGCGGAAAGCGAAATGAAGGAAAAAGTGAAAAGGATCCTGTTGAGAACGTTCATAATTTTGGGTTTGTCAATGGAGAGAGAATAGCATCAAAACTGCTTTCATTTTTGGAGCTATTTTATCGGCCATTGATTAAGTGAAGAGATAATGTTTGCGATGCAATGATAACTAAACTTTTTTGGAATGCCGGCTTACCGGCAAAGAAAACATGCTCGGTTATCACTCGTGCTTCCGTCCTTTTATAGTCGAGGGATTTATATCCCTCGCTAGGGTATGCCGTCCCTGCGGGACTAGGGGTAGGTTTGCCGAGTGTCCAAGGTTATCACTCGTGCTTCCGTCCTTTTATAGTCCCTTTTTTCACTGCTTTGTCGAGCTGCAGGTCAATGGAATCAACCAGGGCCACCTCTTGTCCGAGGGCGCTGAGGTCGGGCTGCCCGGCCAGTACCCATGCGGTGTACCAAACGCTGCCGACCGCAAGGATGGCCTTGCGCATCCGGTCTTCTACCATGCCGTCCATGCGCTTGCTGTAAGCGGCGGCCATAGCCTCGCATTGGGTGCGGGTGAGTACCCCGTTGCGCATTTCGTGGCACATCTGCTGGTCGGAAGGGAAGTGTTGGCGGAGGTCGAGCTCGATGGCCAGCACACTGTCAACATAGCTGTGGCTTTCCATTACGATGTCCCAAAAATAGGTCTCTGGGTCTTCTATCATTTGGGCCTTGCCGACCCAAAAATCATAGTTGTCGTCGGCGAAGAGTTCGGGCAGTCGGCTCTCCCAAAAGGCGTGGATGCCGAGCTGTCCAGTAAGCTGTCCGTTGTAGTTTTCGGTGGTGTGCAGGGGCACGTGCGCATCGCCGATGTAGTGGCCGATGTCGGCGGCATAATGGCGTATCCTGTTGGGGTCTCCTTCGGAAAATGCCCGCGTGAGACGGAACAACATGCTCTGCAAATTCCACGGGAGTATGCCGTGTTCGGAAAGGTGATCAACGGCAAAAAGCTTTTGGCAGTGCAGGCTGCCGCTGCCTATGCGGAGCAAACGGGCAAGGCTGTCGGGGCTGGCCGTCCATTCTTCTTCGTAATAATTCGGCAAAAATTCCTTGATGAAAAAATAGCGGAAATCTTTTGCGCCGACACTTTGGGCGGTTTCGGCGAGGGCGGGGTGGAGGGCTATTTTCCCGTCGTTTTGGATAAAATGGCCGAGCGGATCCCGCTCCGCCAATTCCAGCGTATCACCCACATTATTGATAAAATAAAAATCGGAAAACCGCAGCAAGGCATCGGGCCAATTCCGCGGCAAATTGTCGAAGGGCGGCTCGCCGTGCACGTCGAGGTCTATATAATGCCGCACGGCTTCAAACTTGCTGGCGTACCTTCTTTTGTCGGGGTCAACGGCGTGTTCGGTCAGGAAGTCAATATTGGTCTTGAAAAAATACATCATCTCCGGCGGGAGGGTAAATACGGCCTGCCGGTTGATTTTGCGGTGGCCGAAGAAACCCCACGGCGGGGCGGAAGTGGAAAAGGCAATGGTAATGGCAGCCAATATGATGAGGGAGAAAAGTTGGGCAGGACGGTTCACTTTTTTTGATTGTTTAAAAATCAAATCTAATCCTTTTTGAAAAATAAAAAAAAACAAATTTCCCGCATCGTTTGATGGGGCGGGAGCAAAGGGATACATTTGGCTTTCTAAAAAAATTAGTTTTCAGGGCAAGGCGTCGGAAAAAACAAACCGACATATAGGACGGAACACAGATCGAACAGATTGAACTGATTTCCGCAGATTTATTTAACATGCAAACAATCTGTGAAAATCAGTTCGATCAGTTCGATCTGTGTTCAATCCTATTTGAAATTAGTTTTCAGGGCAGGCGCAGCAAAAAACAAACCGACATATAGGATGGAACACTGATCGAACGGATTGAACTGATTTCCGCAGATTTATTTAACATGCAAACAATCTGCGGAAATCAGTTCAATCAGTTCGATCTGTGTTCAATCCTATTTGCCGGTCCGTTTCTAATATCCACCAAAATGAAAAATTATATTTTAATTATCATCGCCGCGTTTTTATTGACGGGCTGCAGCTCCACTTTTTATTTGGTCCGCCATGCCGAACGGTTGGACAGTTCCAAAGATTCGGTACTTTCGGAGGCCGGGCAGGCAAGGGCAAACCTTTTGAAAGATATATTGATAAGGGAAGGCATTGATGCCGTATATGCCACAAAATACAAGCGCACCCAATTGACGGGAAAACCCCTTGCCGATGCGCTCGGAAAGGAAGTGATTATTTATGGTACCGACAATACGCCGCAATTTGTGGAAAGGATGAAAAAACAAAAAAACAAAGATTACCTGATTGTCGGCCACTCGAACACCGTCCCCGAAATGGTGCTTTATTTTACGGGCGACACCGTGCATATCGGGCATGGTGATTATGATAATTTATTTGTAGTGAAAATGAAAAAAGGTATTTTTGGAAATAATATAAAATTGGAAAAGCGGACGTTTTAAGGCGAGACTTTCCATGTTTTTTTTTGAAACTTTTAAAGTTTGGAACTCCCTGAAAACATGCTTATATATTTTTCAAAATATTTCCCGTGACTTCATCTAAGTTCGTTATTTTTTCTGCCTCATCATAAAATAGATAATAGACCGGCCTGCCCCATTTTGCATTTGCATTTTTATTAAAAAAAATAACGCCTTCGCGCATATTGTTAAATGTCAGCGGCTTTACCTGTATGCCGCAGATTGGTTTTTCTTTTTTTAAAACAATTAAATCTATCCTCAGTTCTTCGTCCATAAACCCCTCCGCTTCTTGTATGTTTAAATGGACTGTTTTTAATATTTTTTGCAATTGTTGCAATGCTTTTAATTCAATGTTTTTTCCTTTTAATGACTGGACCACAAAGAGGTCGTACTCCCATTGGATGCACTCTTTTAACGTGAATTTATATTCGCCATATTCTTGCAATTGCGCAGCGTATAATTTTTTTCCAAAACTTTCGACCGTCCCTTTGCTCTTGATTCCGCAATGGCATTTTTTTTCAAAATGATATTTGATGAGTTCGTACAGTTCGCCTTTGCTTTTTGGCCGGTGCGTTTTTATCAGTTTCATGACAGGCACTGACCGCTGCGGTGCGGATATTCCGTATTTCCCGTTCAAGCGGTTTAGCTCTCCTCCTGTATAGGCCATTTTATTGAATTTTGGGTTGTGAGTGTTGTTGAATGCAATTTAGAAATAATGGGACAGATATAAAAATAACCACGCTACCGGGCATTTGACGAAACCGGGCACCGGCCTGCCGCTATCCCGACAAAGAACATAAAATCCCCCACAAAAAAAACCTGCGAAATAACAGTTTTGAAAAACCTGCGTTCTATGGCTTACCCTTGATCCCCCTGACATTTTCCACCACGACCAGAACCATTTAATTTAGCGCAAACAATTAATACCTTTGCATCCCGTTTGAAATCATTGATTTTCAATTTCTGGCCAATGACCGGGATTTCAATTTCATTTTCATTTAAAATATCCAT
>DROJ01000516.1 GCA_011321935.1 Bacteroidota bacterium
TCAAAATTAACACTACCTCAAAAATTTTTATGCCCCTTTTCCTCAATAGAGAGCAGGACTACAAGCCCTTCCAAAAGAGGGGGAATTTATTCCCCCTCCCTGAGATTTCGAGGGGTGCTAAGCAGTTACAAATATTGTTAGCCCAAATTCAACCACCCATTCCTCCCATTTTCTACCTACCTTTGCGCCCTTTTTGAAAACAGGCTGTTTGGGCAATGCACTCCTGCGGAAAAACCATTCAGCCATTTAACCATTCAGCCATTTAATTTAAAATGATCACTGTAACAAACCTGGGCCTTCAATACGGCAAGCGCATCCTTTTTGACGAAGTAAACCTCAAGTTCACCCGCGGCAACTGCTACGGCGTCATCGGGGCGAACGGGGCGGGCAAGTCCACTTTCCTCAAAATCCTTTCCGGCGAAATAGAATCCAACTACGGCGACGTGTCCATCGAGCCGGGCAACCGCATGGCCGTGCTTAAGCAAGACCACTTTGCCCACGAAGAAGACACCGTGCTCAACGTGGTGATGATGGGCCACAAAGAAATGTACGACATCATGCTGGAGAAGGACGCAATTTACATGAACCCCGATGCCACCGACGAAGACGGCATGAAGGCCGCCGAACTCGAAAACAAGTACGGCGAAATGGGCGGTTGGACAGCCGAAAGCGACGCTGCCGAACTGCTCAGCAAAATGGGCGTCCACGTCGGCCAGCACTATAAATTGATGAAAGAACTCACTGGCCCAGAGAAGGTAAAAGTATTGTTGGCGCAGGCGCTCTTCGGCAACCCCGACATCCTCCTCCTCGATGAGCCGACCAACGACCTCGATGCCGTGACGGCCACTTGGCTCTCCGATTTTTTGGCGGATTATGAAAACACCGTGATCGTCGTTTCGCACGACCGCTACTTCCTCGATATGGTCTGCACGCACATGGTGGACATTGATTTTGGTAAAATAAAAATATTCACCGGCAACTATACTTTTTGGTACGAGACCAGCCAACTGCTCATCCAGCAGATGGCCAACAAGAACAAAAAGACCGAGGCCAAACGCAAAGAACTCATTGAGTTCATCGCCCGTTTCAGCGCCAACGCCTCCAAGTCCCGGCAGGCCACCAGCCGCAAAAAGGCGCTCGAAAAACTCAACATTGACGAGCTGCAGCCATCGAGCCGCAAGTACCCTTTCATCAGCTTCCAGCCCGAACGCGAACCCGGCGACCAGATACTCCGCCTCACCGGCCTGAGCAAAAAAGACCACCAAGGAAAAGTGCTTTTCGAGAACGTGGACATCATCATGAACCACGGCGAAAAGATTGCCCTCATCGGGCGGAACACCACGGCGATCAATACTTTTTACGAAGTGCTTTCGGGAAATATGCAAGCCGATGCCGGAACGGTAGAGTGGGGGCAGACCATCACCTTCGATTACCTGCCGACCGAAAACACCGAGTTCTTTCAGGGCGACAAAGACGAAGACCTCATCAATTGGCTGCGCGAATATTCGACCGACAAGGACGAGCAGTTCATCCGGGGCTTCCTCGGGCGGATGTTGTTTTCCGGGGAAGAGGTTTACAAAAAATCGTCGGTGCTGTCGGGCGGCGAGAAGATGCGCTGCATGATGTCCAAAATGATGCTCCGCCACCCCAATTTCCTCCTCCTCGACGAACCCACCAACCACCTCGACCTCGAATCCATCACCGCACTCAACAATGCCCTGAAAGACTTCAAGGGCAACCTCATCATGACTTCCCACGACCACGCCCTGCTGCAATCGGTCTGCAACCGCATCATCGAAATAACGCCCCACGGCATCATCGACAGCCTGATGACTTTTGATGAATATCTGCAATCGGAGCGGATCAAAAAGCAGCGGAAGGAGCTTTATGAGGGGGTGTTGGTGTAAATAAATGGCTGCTTTGATTGGCGTCAGGCTTAGTTTTTTGTAAATTGTAAATATCTGATAAGCAGTGTCTTGATCTCTAAAAAACTTCCCCACCCGCACCCCCAGCCCCTGAAGGGGAGCGCCCGTCCGCCACTAAATCCAAGATAGCCTTTGAACGATTGAAAAAAAGCTAAAAGTTTTAGGTCTGGCGGCGGGCGGCGGCTCCCCTTTAGGGGCTGGGGGTGCGGGTGGGGAAAACGTAAATACTTGATTTTCAACAAAAAACCATTTCAACCATTCAAACCATTCACCCCTCAGAACAAAGCAACATCAACTCCTCCAACTCCCCCTCCCGCCGCCGATACCCCGTCTCCTCAATCAGCCGCTCCGCTTCTTCTGCATGTTTTTTTGCTGCCGCAAAATCCGCTTGTTTGCCCTCCCCGGTGGCCAATGCCAACCTTGCACTTTCGAGATGGAAATCCGCAAGGTGCAGCCTCTGGAATTTTAGAAAAAAAAGAAGGTTTGAGCCTATTAAAAAATGCCATTTCTGATTTTTATAAAAACGCCTTTTATAAAATGCCGGATTACCGGCCCCATCAGCGAAAATGTTGTATATTGCAAAAAATTCATTCAGAAAAATGATTACAGCCAAGACAACAAAAAAACTTTATACCATCGCCGAGTACCTCGAAATGGAAGACCGTTCAGAGGTGCGGCATGAATTTCAAAACGGAAACCTCTTAGAAATGGCAGGCGGAATCGTACCTCACAACGTCATCAAATTACGCTTGGGCGGCAAGCTCGATCAAATACTTGAACCAGAAAAGTGGCCTCACATGGTGCTCAACAGCGACACCAAAGTCCGCATCGAAGCGGCCAACCGCTTTGTCTATCCCGACCTGACCATCAGCGATGGCACCCCCGAGTATTACACCACGCCGGAAGGCAAAACCCGCCGCGACATCATCACCAACCCGCTCGTGATCATCGAAGTGCTTTCCAATGATACCCGCCAATACGACAAAGGGGAAAAATATGAGCTTTATTGCTCCGTGCCCGGTTTTAGCGAATACATCCTTATCGAGCCGGAAACCATCTGGGCAAAGTCTTATTACCTGCAAGACCCCGACAACAATCTCTGGCGCCACGATACCCTCACCGAACGTACGGAAACACTCCGCATCCGTTCACTCGATATTGGCATTTCATTGGACAGTATATATTCGGTGCTGGACAAATTGCAAAAATGACGGGTTCTGTTTGTTGAAAACAAGCCCCTTTCCCACCAGAAAAGAATACCTGTTTTAAATCTCCGGTTTCCCCACTATCCCTACCTTTGCCGCCATATAAAATACCTTTCGAAAAATGATAAAAATCGGCGAATACAACAAACTGCGGGCGGTCCGCCAAACCGACAACGGCGTCTATTTTACCGACAAAGAAGAAACGGCCGAAGCCCTGCTGCCCAACAAGTTCATCCCCGATGAACTTTTCGAGGACGACATTCTCGAACTATTCGTTTTCAAAGACCATGAAAACCGCCTCACCGCCACCACGCAAGAACCAAAAATCACTCTCAACAAATTCGCTTTTTTGCAAGTGGTTGATGTCAACGACATTGGCGCTTTCCTCGATTGGGGACTGGAAAAAGACCTGCTCGTACCTTACCGCGAGCAGCCCACCGACCTGATCGAGGGGCATTGGTACATCGTATTTCTCTACCTCGACGACCGCTCGGGACGCCTCGTCGCCACTGCCCGCTACCTCAACCGTTTGAAAAACAGGAACGTGGACTTAAAGCCCGGCGATGAGGTCGAACTCCTGATAGACAACGAGACCGACCTCGGCCGCAACGTCATCGTCAACCACCGCTTCAAAGGGCTGATTTTCAAATCTGATATTTTTCAGGAACTGGAACGCGGCATGACCTGCAAGGGCTACGTAAAAGCCGTCCGGGCAGAGGGCAAGATAGACATTTCATTGGAGCCGACAGGCGTCGAAAAAATCAGCGCCAACGCGCAAAAAATTTTAGCGAAGCTGGAAGAAAGCGAAAACGGCTTCCTTCCGCTCACCGACAAAAGCGACCCCGCTTTGATCAGAAAAGAACTGCAGATGAGCAAAAAAACTTTCAAGCAGGCTTTGGGCGGGCTGTACAAACGGCGGATGGTCAGGCTGGAGAAGGACGGGGTTTATTTGCAGGAAAGAGCAGAAGCCTGATGCAGTGATTCGTAATTAGTTGATTAGTGATCAGTTTGCCAAATCATTGATAATGTGGCATTTTCCAAAAAATGGAATTGTCAGCTATTTACGAACCGGAGCGCTAAGTCTTTTCAGGCCACCATAATTTCAAAAAAAATGGTAACTATTTAGCCCCCTCTCAAAATATTAGTGGTACAAACCGTAATTAACTAGCTATTTAGTTTTTGGTTAAATGCCACATTATCAGGGGTTTGGCGGACTAATCACTAGTCAACTAATTACTAATCACTTCACTAGTGCAATGAGAATGAAATAATGACTATGTTCATATAAAGAGAAAATATCAATATTCCCCTGTAAAAGAAGGTTTTTTAGAGAACTCCATAATGGTCAAAACTTTATTCTCATTGCACTAGTTACTTTTTATAAAACAGTTTAAACCCACCATATGCCGCCCCCAATATGCCAAAATACACCAGCGCAATCCACGGGTTGTAAACCACCATCGCCAACAGCGAAACAACTGCTATCACCAATGCAACAACCGGAAAAGCAGGGTACACCGGCACTCTAAAAGGCCGCTCCAGTTTCGGTTCTTTTTTCCGCAAAACCAAAAACGCAACCATTGAAACAATATACAAGGTCAGTGCGCCAAAGCAGGCGATGGTAATTATTTCCCCTGTTTTTCCCGTAAACAGTGCTACGATGCCGATGGCCATATTTATCAAAAGGGCATTGGCCGGGGTGCGGAATTTAGAATGCACATCGCCCAGTTTTTTCGGCGCAAAACCCACCCGCCCAAATTCAAAAGTAGAGCGGCCTGCGGCCAAAATAATGCCGTGGAAGGAAGCGATCAGCCCGAACAGGCCAATGGATGTCACCAATTTGTACAGCACATGCCCCTCCCCAAAACGGGCGGCCAGTGCCAGCGGCAAAGGTGAATCGGAGGCATTGCCGGCGGCATCGTAAACCACCGTTTCCCAGCCCGCGATACCGACCGAAGAACTGAAAGTGAGGATACAAAGCACAACCAAAGTCAATATGGCCGAGCCAAAACCGATGAGAATGTTCCGCTGCGGGTTGACCGTTTCTTCGGCCACATTGGCCACCCCCTCGATGGCCAGAAAAAACCAGATGGCAAAGGGGATGGCCGCAAATGCGCCCGACCAGCCATGCGGCAAAGCGTTCTTTTCGAGGTTGGAAAATTCAAATGCGGGCATGGCCGCCCCCGCGAATATGAGCAGTTCGACAACGGCAATGACCGTGATTGCCAGTTCAAAAGAAGCCGCCGCTTTTACGCCGTAAATGTTCAATGCCGTAAAGACAAAATAGGCAAAAATGGCGATGGCCAGCACCGAAACAGAGGGCAAAAAAATATGCAGGTACGCCCCGATGGCAAAGGCAATGGCAGGCGGCGCAAAGATGAACTCGATGTTCTGCGCCATGCCGCCGATGAAGCCCCAGTCCTTGCCCAGCGCCCGCATCGCATAGTCGAAGGCGCCGCCCGCTTTGGGGATGGCGCAGGCCAGTTCGGTATAGCTGAAAGTGAAAGTGACGTACATGATGATGATGAAAAAAGTGGCAACGGCAAGGCCGAGGGTGCCGCCTTTTTCCAGCCCGAGGTTCCAGCCGAAATACATGCCGGAGATAACGTAGCCCACGCCGAGGCCCCATAACATGAGCGGGCCGAGGGTCTTTTTCAGTTGTTGTCCGTTTTCCATATTATTTGAGTATTGGGGTAAAAGTAGCAAAGTAAAACCGGGGGGAAATATTTTGTGCGGGAAATGCCTTATATTTGTTTCATCAAAAAAATTCATCCATGAATGACGAAAATATTTTTTTAGAAGAATCTACCGTAGGTACAACGGAGGAAGCCAGTTATGAACCTGATTACGAAACAGAACGCAACAAACCTATGCCTAGCAAAAACCACGGTATCATCCAATCGCGATTGATCATTGCCCTGGGTGTTTCTTATCTCGACCAATATGAATTCATTTCGGAAGTAAAATTGGCTTTGCCCGGCGTAAAGCCATCTATTCCAGATATCAGCATTTTTCCAAAAGAATCTGTTGACCTATTAGAGGATGAAATTCAAATGACCGAGCCTCCTCTTACGGTCATTGAAATACTATCCCCCAAACAAAGTATAGATGACATTAAAAACAAGATATTCGATATTTATTTCCCCGCAGGGGTTAGGTCGGCCTGGTTAATAATACCGACCTTGCGCACAGTGTATATTTTCACTCCGGATAGATCTTATGATATTTTCACGGAAGGCAAGCTTCATGACCCTGCAACAGGAATTGAACTTGAACTCGATAGTTTTTTCCCATGAAAAAATCAGATGAAAGATACCTATTGCTCCATCAAAAAAATTCATCCATGAATGACGAGAATATTTTTTTAGAAGAATCTACCGTAGGTACAACTGCGGAAGCCAGTTATGAACCTGATTACGAAACAGAACGCAACAAACCTATGCCTAGCCTCAACCACGGCGCATTACAGATGCAATTGGGGGCATCTTTGTTCTTAAAATACGCCAACCAATTTAAAATCGTGTCGGAAGTTAAATTGGCACTCCCCAGTGTCAAGCCTGCCGTTCCCGATATCAGCATTTTTCCAAAAATGCCGGTTGACTGGCTGAACGATGAAATCCAAGTCACCGAGCCACCGCTGACGGTCATTGAAATACTGTCCCCCAAACAAAGTATAGATGACATTAAAAACAAGATATTCGATATTTATTTCCCCGGCGGCGTCAAATCGGCATGGCTGGTCATCCCCACTGTGCAGAGCATCCACATATTCTCTCCTGACCGGACTTTCAAAACTTATACTTCTGGAAAATTGATTGACCCTGTTACTGGGATCGAATTGGATATGGACAAGGTGTTTTCCAATTAATGTCCATCAGACCTTATTCGGATTTGTGCGCGCCAGCACACAAACCGTCCAAATTCATTGTTTTTGAAAAGGCTTCGTCCAAAAAATTTTAGAATAAAGTCTATTATTTTAAAAAAAAGCGGTGCATGTTATTCA
>DROJ01000517.1 GCA_011321935.1 Bacteroidota bacterium
ATGAATTATGAATTGTGAATTGTGATGGACGGTACATGGTTCAGGATATATGTATTAATATAATAAATAATGAAACCCGATACTTACCACCAATACATCAAATCCATTTTTCAGGAAAACGGCGACCCTGAAATTGCCCACGGGCAAATGAAATATATGCGCCATAAATTTGAATATTATGGACTGAAAGCACCCGTTTGGGTCGGCCTGCTAAAAGGCGTTTTTAAAGAAAAAGGAATATATGCTGGCGAAGAATTAAAAACATTTGCCCGCCTCTGCATGGACGACGAATACCGGGAAATAAATTATGCCGGACTGCAAATGCTCGAAAAACAAATGAAAAAAAGCCCCGAAGAATTTATTGGTTTATATGAAGAATTAATCCAGACAAATTCTTGGTGGGACAGCGTGGACTGGATAAGAAAATTGGTGGCCACCCATTTTCAGCGTTTCCCTCATTTAACTGTACCGACCACCGAAAAATGGATGGCTTCCGATAATATATGGTTGCAACGGATTTGCCTTATTTTTCAACTCACCTATAAAGAGAAAACGGATTTTGATTTAATGAAAAAATATATTTTGGAACTGGCCGGATCAAAAGAATTTTTTATCCAAAAAGGGGCGGGGTGGGCATTGCGGCAATATTCAAAAACAAATGCAAAAGGAGTGGTTGAGTTTATTAATGCCAATCCGCAATTGGCGCCGCTGACGAAGAGGGAGGGGGTGAAATGGTTGAAAAAGCAGGGAAGTGTTTTCCTTTAACCGAGGATATATATCCTCGGTTGTCGGAAGAAGCAAGGAAGTGTTTTCCTTTAGTTTTGTTTGAGAAAAAAAGCAAGCCTTATATGGAGGATCATCCCATCAAGCACCCGAAATCAGCTCATACGACGCCTTTATCCAATCCATTAATTGCCGGTCAATATCTTCTTCGCAATCAACCGAAACGAGATGGGCGATGCGCCGCTTCGAGGTCTGCAAATGTTTTTTCACGGGCGGCACGTCCTCCAAGTGGTCAAGGAAAAACTGGATGTCGATCCATTTCTTTTTTATTTTCACCGCAAGGAAAGTGCTTTTTGTTTTGAAAAAAACAACATCGGGCGGAACGGCTTCCTCCCGGAAATCTCCGAACATTTCTGTTTTCTTTTTTATCAATTCATACAGCCCGCGGAAATGCGGCGGGCGGCGGAGGAAAAAGGATTCCATGTCCACCTTTTTGCAGGTGTGCATTTGGTTGGTGTTGCGGAAGGTACGGTTGCAGCTTGGGCAGGTCCACATGGTTTAAGTTTTTTATTGCTGGCTAATAGCGAAAAGCCAAAAGCCAATAGCTATTATTATATTTGCCAAAAATAATCAATTATGAAAAACTACCAATTCATCCTGCTTGCTTCTGTTTTGTTTTATACTGCACCACTTTAGGTTTTCCCGACCCTTCGGGAAAACCTAAAGTGGTGCAGTATATTTTTTTACAAATAATTATGCGCTGGAACATGACACCATATATTATCCAGAAAATACTTTTTTGAAATGCTAAATACTTTTGGGCATTTGGTTTTTGAAAAAAAAACAGTTTAAAGCAAATGGGGGGTGACGGGAACAAATAGTGCTTCGGGCACATGTGCCCGGTGTTTATTTTTTGGAAATAAAAATAGGGGAGGGGGGCGAGAAGGTGGTGGTGGAATGATATAGGCTTGCATTAATGGATTTGTGGTGTCATTTTAATAAGTCAAGGTAAAGGCTTCGGATTTTTCCAACAACAAGATTAGGTAATTTTAGACAGGGCTACGAGCGGCGGCGTTCCCGATTTCTCAGGAACGCCGCCGCTCTGGAACAAAAGGCGAATTTCATAAATCGAATTCAGAGGATGCAATTTGTGCCAGTCTGTAATGTTTGGAACATAAATTTTTTCGTAGGGAGTGGGATAGTTTTCTCAATTTTGCCGAAAAATACAAAAATAAAAACAATGACCACCAACATCCGGCCTGCCAACATCCGGCCTGCCGAACAAAAAGACGCCGCTGCCATCGCCGCCATCTATAACCAATACACCGGCACTGCTACCCTCGACACCGAAAAACGGGACGCCGTATATTTCAAAGAATTAATGGAAAAACTGGACAGCAGGGAAACAATGCTTGTCGTCGAGCATGAAAGCACCGTCGCCGGATATGGTATTTTAAAAAAATATACTTGGAAAAAGGGCTATCAATACGCGGGCGAAACTTCCGTTTTTTTGGACGGCAAAAGCAGGGGCAAAGGCTTGGGCAATAAGATGAAAAAGACTTTGATCGAAAAGGCAAGGGAACTCGAATACCGGCATTTGGTAGCCCGCATCATGGCGCACAACAAACTGAGCATCGAGTACAACCTGAAATTGGGCTACGAAATGGTCGGCATCCAAAAGCAGATCGGCTATGCCAAAGGGCAGTGGCACGACGTGGCCATTTTGCAACTTGTTTTGCATTGAGGGGTCTTTTGGGCAGCAGGTTATACTGAACCACTTTAGGTTTTCCCGAAGGGTCGGGACAAGTCGTGCATTTGCCTTCGCCAGCCCCCAGCCCCAGAAGGTAGCTACCTCAGAGAAAAAATAAAAAAGACTTTCTAAGTTTGTTGCTCTGACACAAACAAAAAAGAAAGTCTAATGAATTCTATAAAAGAATA
>DROJ01000518.1 GCA_011321935.1 Bacteroidota bacterium
AGTTTTTATTTTAATAAAAAAAAACAGTCTATGAGAGTGCTAAGCAGCTATGCCAAATTTAACTAAAACTAAAAAACAGCTCGGCGTGAATTTTTAATTTTTATTTTAATTTTCATTTTAATTAAAAACAGTCTATGAGAGTACAATACAACAAACAAGTAAGTCAAAATAAACTAAAACTAAAAAACAGCTCGGCGTGAATTTTTAATTTTAATTTTAATTTTCATTTAAAACAGTCTATGAGAACACAAGAACACAAACGGACAGACCATGAAAGTAACAGTATTGGGGGCAGGCGAATCTGGCGTAGGTGCTGCGCTGTTGGCAAAGCACTTAGGCTATGAGGTGTTTGTCTCCGATGCTGGTATTATCAAAGAAAACTACAAGAGAGAACTTACAGATAAAGGCATTCCAAAAGAGGAAAGCAAACATACATGGACAAACATCTGTGATTCGGATATAATTGTAAAAAGCCCGGGCATTCCTGATGCAACCCCCCTTATCCTCAAACTGATTGCTCAAGGAATACCGGTCATATCCGAAATCGAATTTGCGGGCCGCCACACTTCGGCCGCAATCATTGGCATTACGGGGAGTAACGGGAAAACTACAACGACAAGGTTGATCTATCACCTTCTCCAATCTGCTGGACTGAACGTATGTATCGGAGGCAACGTCGGAACCAGTTTCGCCCGGAACATTACTGAGAATAAGTACGATTATCACGTGCTGGAACTGAGCAGTTTCCAGTTGGACGGCATTGTGTCTTTTCGGCCCAACGTTGCCATTTTGCTCAATATCACTCCAGACCACCTGGACAGGTATGAGTATAAAATGGATAATTATGTTGCGTCGAAATTCCGCATCGCCATGAACCAACAGGAAGGGGATATTTTGATCCTCAATGCAGATGATCCAGAGGTTCAGACGTTTACAAAACTTTATAAGTTTAGTAAACGTGGTAAATCTGGAAAATCTAAAAACCAGCCACGTATAATAAAGGTCTTCAATCACTTTGAGGACACCCGCCGCTTAATTGTTCCTCCCCTTTTTGGGGGAGGCCAGGAGGGGGCTTTTGATATGCAAAAATGCGTGCTGAAAGGTCAGCACAATTTATTCAATGCGACCTGTGCAATAATTGCTGCCAAGTCATTTGACATAAAAGACGAAATCATTCAGGAAGGATTAAATACCTTCATAAATGACCCGCACCGCCTCGAATTTGTGGCCAATATAAATGGCGTCGAATATATCAACGACAGTAAGGCCACCAATATAGACAGCGTTTTTTATGCCTTGCAGGCAATGGAAAAACCTGTCATTTGGATTGCAGGCGGAACGGACAAAGGCAACGATTATGGAAAAATAAAAAACCTCGTGGAAAAGAAAGTGAAAGCACTTATCTGTCTCGGGGCCGACAACGAAAAACTGGTGGAGAATTTTTCTCCCATTTTGAAAAATATAGAAGAAACAACGAGTGCAAAAGAGGCCGTGCAACGGGCAGCGGTTTATGCAGAAAATGGAGATGTGGTACTGCTCAGCCCTGCTTGCGCAAGTTTTGATCTTTTTGAAAATTATATGGACAGGGGCGATAAATTTAAAGCCGCTGTGCTGGAATTAATTAATCATTAATCATTAAAAATTAATCATTGAGCAGGTGAATATCGGAGCAAAAATATACGCAGAATTAAGGGGTGACCGGGTCATATGGATGATCTTGGCGGTACTTTCTATATTCTCCATAATGACGGTATATAGCAGCACGGGCACGCTTGCTTGGAAGTATAGCGGCGGCAATACGACGATGTATTTGATAAGGCATGTAGTCATATTGGGCTTTGGTTTGTTCCTGGCATATATGGCCTATTTGACACCGTATATAAGGTTCAAAACATTAGCGCCTTTTTTATGGGCTGCGGCTGTTTTATTGCTCGGATATACTTTGCTTTTTGGCGTGGAAATAAACGATGCCCGGCGTTGGGTGCGGATACCTTTTTTGAACCTGACATTCCAGGTTTCCGATTTTGCGAAGCTGGCATTGATACTATTGGTGGCGAGGGAAATAACGAGGCACAAGGATTATATAAAAGACTTCAATAAAGCATTTGTGCCCATTATATTGCCCATTATTTTGATATGCGGATTAATTGCACCTGCCGACCTTTCGACTTCGCTGATATTGTTTTCGACGACTTTATTGATGATGTTCGTGGGCAGGGTGGATTTGAAATATATTACGCTCACCCTCTTTTTGGGAGTGGTCGTTTTTGCCTTGATGATTATAGTTGCACAAATGTTCCCGGAACTGAATGTGATCCGTTTGGACACTTGGGTGTCACGTATATCTGAATTTATGAACCCGACGCAGGGCGGAGATTTTCAGGTGACCCAATCAAAAATAGCGATTGCAAGTGGCGAGTGGTTTGGCAACGGTCCCGGCAATAGTATTCAAAGAAATTATTTGCCGACTCCATATGCCGATTTTATTTACGCCATTATATGTGAAGAATATGGAATGGTCGGCGCTATTTTTATTCTGTCCTTATATGTCTTATTATTTTTCAGGACGACCCGTTTGGTGACTATTTCTGAAAAATCATTTGGTGCAATGGTAGCCGTTGGATTGAGCTTAAATATAGTCACACAAGCATTGGCAAATATGGCCATCGCTACCAACCTGACCCCAGTGAGCGGATTGACATTGCCGATGGTAAGTTGGGGCGGGACTTCCGTTTTATTTTCCTGCTTGTTTTTTGGAATAATACTCAGCGTGAGCAAACATATCGAGAGTGCAAGTTTGCGCACAGCAATGGTGGACGCACCCGATAGCAAACCCACCAAAAAACGTTCTGATAAATCGCAATCGGATAATAAAGATCAACGGAAAAGCGGCGGAGATGATAAACGTAAATATGATAAAAGAGACGGCGGTGGACAAAAAAGAAATTACGACAAAAGAGATAATAGGGGAGGCGGTGACCGACGAAATTATAACAAAGACGGCGGTGGAAACAGACCGCCAAGAAGGAATTGAAATATTGAGCTGTGAAACAATGCCTGCCTGCCGGTAGGCAGGAAGCCATGAAACAATGAAAATAATCATTTCAGGCGGCGGCACAGGCGGACATGTTTATCCCGCAATTGCCATTGCCGATGCGATAAAAAAAATAATGCCCGGGGCCGATATATTATTTGTCGGTGCAGAGGGCAAGCTGGAAATGGAAAAAGTTCCAAAGGCCGGCTACCCGATCAAAGGATTGTGGATCAGTGGCTTCCAGCGGAAATTGACATTCAGGAATTTGCTTTTTCCTTTTAAATTAATTAGCAGTTTATTTAAAGCAAATAATATTATCCGAAAATATAAACCGGAGGTGGCAATAGGCGTCGGTGGATATGCGAGCGGCCCATTATTAAAAATGGCGGAGCGAAAAAACATTCCGACCGTATTGCAGGAACAAAATTCCTACCCCGGTGTGACCAATAAATTATTGGCCAAAAATGCGGATAAAATATGTGTCGCATATGAGGGCATGGAGCGCTTTTTTAAAAAAGAAAAAATCATATGGACGGGCAACCCGGTACGTGCCGGATTTTTTAAAAATTTAATTGATAAAAAAGAAGAAGCGTACCGCCATTTTGGTTTTGATAAAAATAAAAAAACGGTTTTTGTTTTTGGTGGCAGTTTAGGGGCGAGGACAATTAACCAAGCAATGGCCGCCAATTTTGATTTATTAAAAAACAATAAAAATGTGCAGGTGCTTTGGCAGGTCGGCAAGCTATATATTGAGGAATATAAAAACTGCGAAACGGCCAATTTGGAAAATATAAAAACGCAGGTTTTTATTGACCGGATGGACTTGGCATATGCAATGGCAGACGTGGTGATCGGCAGGGCAGGGGCATTGACAATTTCGGAACTCTGCCTCGTCGGAAAACCCGCTATTTTAATTCCTTCGCCAAATGTGGCGGAAGATCACCAAACAAAAAATGCAATGGCTTTGGTGGAAAAAAATGCGGCGATTATGGTGCATGATAAGGCCGCAAAAGAAAAGATGATTTCGACGGCCATTGATTTATTAAATGATGAAAATAAAAAAATGGAATTGACCAAAAATATAAAATTATTGGCCAAGCCAAATGCGGCGGAAGACATTGCAAAAGTAATTTTGAAATTAGGGAGTTTGTAATAAATAACCTACCCGTTATGGCGAAGTTATTTTTTCTTGTAAGAGTGTTTGAAAAATTAAGCATAGTGGGGCTACGGTTCACTTTTTCAAGTGCTCTTAGAAGGAAAAAGAACAAACCAGAATGGGTAGGCTATTTATTACAAACTCCCTTAATTGAAAAATGATTTGGCGTTGTGTGGCCAATGGCCAAATGCAAATAGCCAACAGCAAATAAAAATGAATTTCAGCGAAATAAATAAACTCTACTTCCTCGGCATCGGCGGCATCGGCATGAGTGCCATAGCCCGCTATTTTAACAGCCGGGGAGCGGAGGTATTTGGCTACGATAAAACAGAAACAGCCCTGACCAAAAAGTTGGTCGAAGAAGGGATGACAATACATTACGATGAAGACCCGTCGAAAATACCCGGCGGTGTTGATCTCGTCGTGTGGACACCTGCCGTGCCCCGCGAGCATCTGGAAATGCAATATTTTATTGCCAATAATATTCCAGTGAAAAAGCGGGCGGAAGTGTTGGGCATCATCAGCCGCAACAACCCGACTATCGCCATTGCGGGCACGCATGGGAAAACAACTACTTCCTCGCTCGTCACGCATATTTTGCGGACGGGCGGGATTTTGTGTACCGCTTTTTTGGGCGGAATCGCACAGAATTACAAGTCCAATTACGTCGAGGGAAACAGCGATTGGGTAGTCGTCGAGGCGGATGAATATGACCGGAGTTTTTTGCAGCTTTCACCGAAGATTGCAGCCATCATGTCCATGGATCCAGACCACTTGGATATTTACGGAGATGTGGACAAAATGCACGAATCGGGCTTCATGGCCTTTGTGCAAAAAGTTGACATTAACGGAAGTATTTATGTGAAAAATACTTTGGCACAATTCTTTGAAAACCAGAAAGTTGAAACCTTCGGAATCAATCAAGGGCAGTACAGGGCAGAGCGGATCCGGGTGGAGGATGGATGGTTCGTATTCGACTTCGTAGCTCCGGTTGTTGGCATTAGTTGGGAGGCTTTTCCCGCTGATTTTGGCGGGAGTGTTGGCAACCGGAGCCACGGAGAAATACGGTTCGAGAACGTGAAAACCGCCATGCCCGGCAGGCACAATATCGAGAATGCCGTGGCCGCTGCTGCCATCGCCCTGCAACTTGGTGTGACCGAAGAAGCTATCCGCAAAGCACTCACCACTTTCAAAGGCATCAAGCGCCGTTTTCAATTCATCCACCGCGACGACACTACCATCTTCATTGACGACTACGCACATCACCCGACCGAAATCAGGGCGGCCGTGGGTGCTGCAAAAGAACTCTTTCCCGGCAAAAAGTTGACGGGCATTTTCCAGCCGCATTTGTTTTCCCGCACGCGGGACTTTCAGAATGGCTTTGCGGAAGAGCTTGACAAATTGGATGAAATATTTTTGCTGGACATCTACCCGGCAAGGGAAAAACCAATCCCCGGCGTGACCTCGGATATTATTTTTAATAAAATGAAAAACCCGAACAAGCACCGCGTGACCTTGGACAATGTTTTGGGTTTTTTGAAAAATAAAAAAATAGAGGTGCTGATGACGATTGGCGCGGGGGATATTGATACGGTGGTGGAGCCGATTGGAGAGTGGCTGCAGGGGAGGGGATAGCGATATTCAGATGTGAATATCGGTCGGTATTAAATTGAAATATGGGAGCGATATCGGAATTCCGATATCGGAACAATGACGGGGGCTTTGAGGGAAATTCAACAGTTTTTTTCCTTAAAATCAAAAGATTTGAAAAGTCAAAAAACTTGCCCTCAGATTGAAATAATGGCCGATGCTGGAATTCCAGCATCGGAACAAATACGGGGCTTTGTTCTTGAAAAATTCCCGATATTCAGATGTGAATAACGGAACAAATACAGGGGGTTTGAAAGAAATTTCAAGAAAAACCCCGCTTGAAAATTTAACCAAAACTTTGAACAACCATGGCTGACATCACAAAATTCGATTACGAAGGGCAGAAAATTTCATTTGAATTTGCCGATGGCATTCGGATGATCAATGCTTCTGAAATGGTAAAACTCTTCAAAGGAAAATTTGTCGCTGATTTTCTCCGATTGAGGACTACCAAAGAGTTCATAATTTTATTGGAAGCCCGTTATGGGAATTCCCATAACGGAACAACGACGGGGGTTTTGAGGGTGGTTCAAGGCGGAACACCAGAATTGCAAGGCACCTGGATGCACGAAAAACTCGCCCTAAAATTCGCCTCTTGGCTCTCCCCTGCATTCGAGTTATGGGTGTACGACAAAATCCAAGAACTCCTGACAACCGGGAAAACCGAACTAAAAGAAGTTCAGCCCACCGGTTTTTCAGCGACATTGAGATTGCTGGCCAAACAATGGGAGGAGCAAGAAAAAATAAATTCAGAAGTAAAAGAGGAGTTGGACGCAACGGCAGCGAGAATAGATGAGCTGCTCCACAGGAGTCCCTTCGGGAGAGGCGAAGATTTTGAGCGTTGACGACAAATATTTCACCATCGCAGGCTACTGCTCATTGAAAAAAATCGGCTGCCCATTGCACCTCGCAAAAGAGTGGGGAAAGAAAGCGGTCGCATTGAGCAAAAAGAAAAACACAGCCATGGGCACTGCCCACGATGAACGGTTCGGAAAAGTGAGAACCTATCATCAGGACATTTTAAAAGAAATAATCAAATAATAACGGGTATAATGCAAATTGAAATTTTACAATCATAACAGCCTGGTATTCAGTGGCATTTTTGATTTGAATTTTCATTTTCATTTTAATTTCTAAGATAAAGGTGCAAATAACGCAGCAGACATATCATTCCATCAAGCGCATCGGTTTCGCAGCCGGGGTGCTGTTACTGGCATTGCTGATAACCGCCGCAGTGGAGCGCAAAAAGGAACTGCCCGTGGGAGCGACCATCGTAAACGTGCAGCCGCTGGAAGGCAATAACTGGCTCATTGACAGCACCGACGTGATAAAAATAATCGAAAGGAGCTTTGGTATGCCGCTCAACGACCAAGCCGCCGGGCTGATAGACGAAGACCGGGTGGAGCGCATTTTAGAAGAAGACCCTTTTGTGAAAAATGCAGAAGTGACGCTGACCGCCAACAGCCTTGTGAAAATAAACATCGAGCAGCGCAAGCCCATCCTCCGGGTGATTGATAACCTGGGAGCGCAATATTACCTCGACGGCTTCGGCAAGCGGATGCCGCTTTCCGACCATTTCACGGCGAGGACATTGGTGGCGACGGGCGACATCATGCCGCATACGCCCGATTTTTTGGAAAGGAGGTCGCATGAAATGAAAGCCCTGTTTGCGCTGACCAATTTCATCATCGCCGACCCTTTTTGGAAAGCCATGTTCGAGCAGATTTATGTGAACAAAAGGGGCGAGTTTGTGCTCATCCCAAAAATAGGCGACCAGACCATCATCTTCGGAAAATACGAGGATGTAGAAAATAAATTTTACCGCTTAAAGACCTTTTATAAAAAAGCCATGGGCCAAGAAGGGTGGAAAAAGTTCCATTCGATTGACCTGCGGTTCAAAGGCCAAGTGGTATGCGAAAAGAACTGATTGGTTGTTAGTTGTTGGTTGTTCACGTGGCAACCAACAACCAACAACCAACAATTAACAACTAAGCAAATTGAGATAATTAAACTTTAGATCATGGATTTACCAAACAACCCTCAACAGCAGGAACTAGTGGTTGCACTGGACATCGGAACAACCAAAGTCTGCGCCATTGCCGGACGCAAGGACGAGCATGGCAGGCTGGAAGTTCTGGGTGTCGGAAAAGTGGACAGCGAAGGCGTCATGCGCGGTGTCGTTTCCAACATCGAAAAAACAGTGCGGGCCATTTCAGATGCCATCGCCATTGCCGAAAGGGCGGCAAAAACGGAATTCCGCGTGGCCCACGTTGGCATCGCCGGGCAGCACATCAAAAGCCTCCAGCACCGGGGCATGTTGACCCGCGACAACCTCCACACCGAGATCAGCCAGATGGACATTGACCGCTTGGTGCGCGACATGTTCAAGCTCGTGTTGCCTCCGGGCGACAAGATCATCCACGTACTCCCGCAGGAATATACGGTGGACGACGAGCAGGGCATCGTTGACCCTATCGGCATGTCGGGCATCCGTTTGGAGGCCAATTTCCACATCATCACCGGGCAGATCACCGCTACCAAAAACATTGTGAAATGTGTGGAGCGCTCTGACCTCGATGTCGCCAATTTGACCCTCGAACCCATTGCTAGCGCAACGGCTGTGCTGAGCGAGGAGGAAAAAGAAGCAGGCGTTGCCCTGATCGACATGGGGGGGGGGACTACCGATATTACTATTTTCAAAGATGGCATAATCCGTCATACAGCTGTTATCCCGTTTGGTGGCAACGTCATCACGAAGGACATCAAAGACGGCTGCCATGTGATGCAGGCGCAGGCGGAAAAACTGAAAGTGAAATTCGGTTCTGCCCTCGCCGAGGAAGTGTTTGACAACCGCATCATCACCATTCCCGGACTGAAAGGACGGGAGCCAAAAGAAATTTCTGAAAAGAACCTGGCCCGTATCATTCAGGCAAGGGTAGAGGAGATCCTCGACTACGTTGTTTGGGAAATCCGACGCAGCGGCCATGAAAATAAACTGGTCGGCGGCATCGTGCTGACCGGTGGGGGGGCGCTGCTCAACCACATTGATAAACTGACCGAGTTCCACACTGGGCTGGACACCCGCATCGGCATTCCCATCGAGCATTTGGCGCATGGGTACAGCGAGCGTTTGAGCAGCCCGGTTTATGCCACGGCCATCGGCCTGTTGCTCAAAGGCATCAGCGATGTCGAGGAAGGAAGGGTGGCCGTCCATCATTACGGAGAACCTAAACAAGACCCCGAAGAAAGGGAAATGTTGGAGGAAGCAATGGAGGAAAGCACTGCTTCTGGCAAGTGGTACGAACAGGTTTTTCAAAAAACAAAAGAATGGTTTCAGGCCGAGCCTGATGCTGAATTTTAAGAAGTTTTGAATTGTTGAATTATTGAGTTTTGAGTTATTACATGACGCAAAACTCAACAACTCAACAACTCTAAACTCATAACTTTAAAAAATAGCAGTTATGATTTTCAAACTAATGGATGAAAAAAACGACACTCCTATTATCAAGGTAATCGGTGTCGGCGGTGGGGGCAGCAATGCCGTCAACCATATGTACAAGCAAGGTATCATCGGCGTTGACTTCGCTGTTTGCAACACAGATCGGCAAGCACTGGAACAAAGCCCGGTAAAAACAAAAATTCAGCTCGGCCCCACCCTTACCGAAGGACGGGGCGCGGGCAGCAAACCCAATATCGGCAAACTGGCCTGCGAGGAAAGCCTTGAAGAACTCAAAACTTACCTCGCCAATGACTGCAAAATGTTGTTCATCACAGCCGGGATGGGCGGGGGAACCGGTACCGGTGCAGCTCCCATCATTGCCAAAGCAGCGCAGGAAATGGACATCCTTACGGTGGCCATCGTTACCCTGCCTTTTACTTTCGAGGGCAACAAAAGGGTCGGCCACGGATACGAAGGTTTGGAAGAATTGAAAAAATATGTGGACACTATCATCGTCATTTCCAATGACAAACTGAAAGCGATCCACGGCAACCTGACCATTTCGCAGGCCTTCTCGGAAGCGGACAGCATCCTCTCCACAGCGGCCAAAGGCATTGCCGAAATAATCACCGTTGCCGGTTATGTCAACGTGGATTTTGAAGATGTCAACACCGTTATGCGCGGCAGCGGCGTGGCCATCATGGGCACTGCTACCGCCGATGGCGAAAACCGGGCAAAACGTGCCGTTGATGAGGCGCTGAACTCGCCGCTTTTGGAAGACAACAACATCAAAGGTGCGCAGCACATCCTCGTCAATATTACTTCCGGTACCAAAGAGGTGACGATGGAGGAGATTTTTGAAATAACTGAATTTGTGCAAGAAGAAGCAGGGCAGAACACCAACCTCATCTGGGGTAACTGCTTCGATGAGGAACTGGGCGAGAAACTGAGCGTCACCATCATCTCCACGGGTTTTGAACAAAACCGCGGAAACAAAACTTTGCGGGGCGGCAAACCTGAGTCCAATGCCTCGCAGGTCAGGGTTTCCCTCGACGATGACATTGAGCAAAAAAACGTGTTCCAATCCCTCGGTCTGGACGACACCGGCAACAATGCCAACACCGTTGAGTTCCCGCCATTGAGCAACAACTACAACCACCGGGAGCCGTATATCAGAGAGTCGCGCGACCAAGAAGAGCTGGACAGGAAGCACCGCATGGAAGCCGAACGCCGCCGCAAGGAAAGGCTGGCAAGGATCGGCCAAAAGCCCAAGCTCAACAACCCACAAGTGGTCAACGAACTGGAAAACGAACCGGCCTACCTTCGTCGTGGCATCCACCTCGACAATGTGCCGGAGTCCTCTGAACCTGCCTATTCTAAATATGTGGTGACCGATGACGAAGAACCACAACTGCGCGAAGGCAATTCCTTCCTGCACAATAAGGTGGATTGAAAGCCCCCTAACCCCCAAAGGGGGGATCAGCTCGAAGCCCCCTTTGGGGGTTGGGGGCTAAAACGCAACTTAGTATTAGCCATCATAACTTGCTAAACCATGATCGGACTTGGGCATTTGTTTGCCCAAGTCTTTTTTATTTGCCAAAACTAATATTTTGAATTTCCAAAAAATAAAAAAGGTAGGCATCGTTATAATCGTCCAAGATAAAAGGCCGGATGCGTCGCCCCGTCTCCGTGCCCTTCCAAGAGAAGGGGAATTAATTCCCCTTCTATGATGAACTTGCTAAACCATGATCGGACTTGGGCATTTGTTTGCCCAAGTCTTTTTTATTTGACCGGATATATATGTTTGGGCATATATGTTTTGGTTTTTTTTTAATTTCAAATAAATATTGGTATCATATTAATTGATTGAGAAAGGCTCGACTTTGCCTGTCCTTCTCCGTGCCCTTCCAAAAGAGGCGGGAATTGTCCCCTGCTTATCCGCAGTCGCTATATTTCAATAAATTATTTTTTATATTCATAAATAACAA
>DROJ01000519.1 GCA_011321935.1 Bacteroidota bacterium
ATGATAGAACTGAAGACTTCCGTTTTGGTGGCTGCCGCAATGAAAATGGGCGCATTGCTCGGAGGGGCTTCTCTGGAGGATGCAGACATGCTTTATGGTTTTGGGAAAAACCTCGGCATCGCGTTCCAATTGCAGGACGACCTGCTCGATACTTATGGAGACCCAAAAAAATTTGGGAAGAAAATAGGCGGGGACATCGTGCAGAACAAGAAAACCTACCTTTACCTGAAAGCGCTGCAACTGTCAAGGCCGGAACAAAAAGCTGTTTTGCTTCGTGCCTTCGGCCCAAAAACGGAAAATGAGCAAGAAAAAATAAGAGTGGTCAGACAGGTTTTTGATGCCCTGGACATCAAGGGGCATACGGAAGCTGCCAAAGAAAAATACCGGAAGAAGGCCTTCGCATTTTTAGGGAATGTTAGTGTTGAATGCTCAAGAAAAGAGGAGATGGAAAGGTTTGCCCGTGCGCTGATGCTGCGGGAGGCATAAAAAAAAGGAGCAACCACCGAAGCGGTTACCCCTCACACTATGAAACACTATATCTGTGGTTTCATTTTACGGGTTAATACAATAATATTTCAATAAATGTACACGAACAGCTTTAGGTGAAAAAAAAACGAAATGACTCAAAAAACCTTGTTTGGAAAGTATCAGCTTGAATGGTGGCTCAAATTTATACAAGTTAATTTATTATTGCAAAATTTTTCCACGAAAAACTTCTGTGCATGTTTATATTAATATAACATATGCGAAGTTTTACTTTAGGCGGGTTTCAAAGTGTGGTGTGTCCTTTTGTCTAACTAAACTGGAGCAGCTTGCTGGTAATGTTGGGCTTTTACGGGCACTGTTTCAAAAGGTTACTAATTATCTAAAAATATTTATTTTTTATGAAAAAACATTCATTTTTCCTGTTGGCGGTGATGTTGTTGTCGGCTATTTGCTTTGCACAGCAACCCAAAAATTCTACCCTGCAAATCCAAGTGGACGTGGTCTATCTGGCCTCCGACCTGCTCAAAGGCCGCGAAACCGGAACGGAGTGGGAGCAAATGGCTGCAGACTACCTCGTTTCAAGGTTTGAAGAAATAGGGCTGCAGCCCAAAGGCGTGGACGGCACTTGGTTGCTGCCTTTCGACTTCAACATGAAAGACAACCCCCACGCCACCACGGGGGGCGAAGACCGCACCGGGCACGACGTGGTTGCCTTCCTCGACAATGGGGCGCCGACCACTGTTGTTATCGGCGCGCACTACGACCATTTGGGGATGGGCATCCCGATGGCCTCCCTCTATGTCGGCGACCCGGCCGTCCACAACGGGGCCGACGACAACGCAAGCGGGGTAGCCGCGATGTTATACCTCGCAGAGCGGCTCAAAAACTCGAAAGCAAAAAACAACAACTACCTTTTTATCGGTTTTTCGGGAGAGGAACTGGGGCTGTACGGCTCGAAGGCTTTCACCAAAAACCCGACTGTCCCGCTGTCTTCCATCAATTACATGCTCAACATGGACATGGTGGGACGCCTCAACAAGGAGCGGGTTTTGGCCGTTTACGGCGTCGGCACGTCTCCTGTCTGGAAGCCGATGCTGGAGGAGATAAAAGGCGATGATTTTAAAATAAAAACCACTGAAAGCGGCATCGGCCCCTCCGACCATACTTCCTTTTATTTGAAAGACCTGCCCGTGCTGCATTTTTTCACCGGACAGCACGGCGACTACCACAAGCCCTCCGACGACAGCGAACTGGTCAATTACGACGGCATCCGGGACGTGGCCGACTTCATGCTGAAAGTAATCGAAAACATGGACGGCAAGGGCAAACTGGAATTTACCAAAACAAAAGACGAGCAGCAGCAAGGAGCGAGTTTCAAGGTGACTTTGGGCGTGATGCCCGATTATGTTTACGATGGAGAAGGGATGCGCATTGACGCTGTTATGGATGACCGGCCTGCAAAAAATGCGGGGATAAAAGACGGGGATGTGGTCATTAAAATCGGCGACGTGGAGGTGAAAACAATTTACGATTATATGGAAGGACTCTCCAAATTCTCGAAAGGGGACAAGGCGATGGTGAAAGTGAAAAGGGGGAAAAAGACCCTGAAGAAGGAGGTGACTTTTTAAAGTAGATATTTGGGTAGTGTTAATTTTGACGTGATTTCAAGCACTTAGGCCAAGCCCCCGTCTCCGCTGCTTTGTCATCCGCCTTTAGGCGGATGACAAAGCAGCGGAGACGGGGGCTTAAGTGCTTGGAAATCAGATAAACATGTTTCTGCCTATC
>DROJ01000520.1 GCA_011321935.1 Bacteroidota bacterium
AAAACGCACCGCAGAATATACGTTGGAATTATGAACATTGTTAACCGAATGGTTTTTTGTCTGTGGTTTTTATAAAAAAATACTTGCCAGCATGCGCTCGCTATTTCCCAAGGACTATTGACCGTGAACCATTATAAAACGCTTTTTATATGAATGCGCTGATCTTCTGCTCTATCCGTTCTGCACCTTTTCCTATTTTAAATTATATGGCTTGTCCCGGCTTGCCGTCCGGCCTGCCGTCCGGCCTGCCACTTGATGGTGGGCATCTGTTTTGGGATATATGATGTGGCCGCTTGTATGGCGGCATATATGCCATATCTTTTCTAAAATCCTGTATTACATTATTGAGAAATCCTGCGCTTGCTTATAGGCACTGCCTATATGTGTAAGATTTAATTGTGCACTCATATGCGCTTGGCATGAAATGGCTTTTTCGTGCGGGGCGGAGTCGTTGCCTTTTTTGAAAGGGGATGGGCTTTTATTGGCTTTTGAGCCGGTAGGGGGTGGGTGTTTATTTTTTAACTATTTAAAAAATTTGTCATGAACAAAATTATCGTTTTATCAACTGTTTTTTACAGTAAACTCAATACTCAGAGAAAAGTAATTTCTTTACTTTGCTTTTACATGTTCGCTTTCACAAGCGTTTCTTTTGCACAACCTTGCACGATAACGGCCAACCCTGAACCTTGGAGATATGTATTGGATGTTAACGAAACAGTAGAAATCCCTCTTGAAGCATTGTTGCAAAATGACATTTACGATCCAAACAGTGACTACACTGTTGAGATATTGTATGGAGATGACTGCTCTGGGATTAATAATTGGGAAGACTACCTTTCCGCAGAAGGCAGCTCGGACGGTATTGTTGCTACGGGACTGCACCCCATTGTTAACCCTAATGGAAGTCTGGGAGCCACAATTCTTTGCTATAAGATAATATGTGCAGATGGCAGTGGAGAGAGCGAAAGTTTTATTCAATTATTCGTCGCACCAGAATGGCCGTGGTCAAATGTTTGTACGACTGCCCCAAGTTGTGACAACTTAATACCATGCGGTGATTTTGAAAGCTTTTTCGTTGCGGGAGAGGGTTCTTTTTTCCAACAATCAGGCTCTCCTAAATTTGTTTTTTATGAAGTCCCATCTTATGGTTTCTCCGCTAGTACCCAAAATTCACCAGATATTTACTATTCTAAAAATGCAGAAGGGGTTGTTGACAACCAGTTCTTATACCTGGCTACATCCCATGAGTCTATTTTTCTTGAATTGGGAGAAGCCATACAACCAAATGAATGTGTTAAACTTGAACTCAGAGCATCCGCAGAACTTAATGCTTCTATTGAGTTAGGCATTTACGCAAGCTCTTCTTCTCCTTGTCCTTTTATGAAAGATCCGGTTTGCTCTCCGAATGGTGAAAATTCCTGCTTATCTGGATCGGGCAACGTTGACCTCTTCTGCATTGAAGATAATATCCCTATTGCAGAAGGATGGTCAATCACAAATGTCACGTTCATCTCTGCAAACTCCCCAGACTACCCTTATTCTGAAAACCTTGGAACATTAAAATGTTGGGATTCGGATTTAGAATGGGGTACGGAATGGTCAACATATTGGACAAATAGCACAGGAATTCCCATTAAATATATTTATATCAGGCCTACTACAACTTTAAACTCTACTAAATCGGTACTTATTGACGACGTTACTGTAACGAAGAGCGATTGCACGGTTGATCCAGGTTTTACTTACGAGTCCACTAATTGTACAGCCATGTTTCAATCAAATGAACAAGGGGAAATGCATTTGTGGGACTTCGGCGACGGCACTATAAGCACGGAAAAGAACCCAGTGCATATTTTTCAATCTGGCATGACACACATGGTTTCACACACCGTCACAAATGCTTGTGGGCAACAAACCGAGACCATGGAGGTAATAACGGATTGTAATGCCATTTGTCCATGTGGCCCCGAAGGCCTCGACATCAACGCTGGCACAGGCACCCTACTGAGTTCTCTAGTCGCCGACGGCACATTACCATCAGGCAACTGGCTCAATGATTTCAACTGCATCAGCATCAGCGGGACACTGATCGTCGATCAAAACTACCTTTTTTCAGTCGGTGATTTCCAGATGCAGCCAGAGGCCAAGATCATCGTGACCGAAGATGGCAACCTCTCCCTATGGGCAGTCAATGTATATGGCTGTGAGCAGATGTGGCAGGGCATCGAAGTGACGGGCGGCGGCGGAAGGCTCGACCTCATCAGCTGCAATGTCCAAGACGCCCAGTATGCCGTTTCCAATGGTGGGGACGGGAATATACTATTGAACATTGTTGACAATGTTTTCGACCGCAACCATGTGGGCATCTATATAAACGGCGGATCAGTGGGCGGCCCTGCTATCAGGAGGAATACTTTTTCTTCCAGTTCTGGGCTGTTGCCGCCGTTCGACGGAAACTTGCCGAACTATAGCAGCGCAAATTCTTATGCGGGCATTCAATTGCGTGGCACTACATTGCTGGTCGGCAGCGACGGGAATGCTGGTGCTTGGAACCGTTTCGAGGGTAGTAGGCTTGGGATCTATGCCGAGTCTTCAAATTTGTGGGTGTATTACGGGCAATTTGAAAACATAGTTGGAAATGCCACTGACGACGCTGGGATATATTCTTTTGGAGGTAGCCTTACCGTTAGGGACAGCCATTTTAAAACAATAGAAAAAAAAGGCATCCATGCCTTTGCCGCATCTTTAACGGCAAAGGACAATGTTTTTGAATTTACCTCGACCGGGATATTATGTAATATAGTCACCGCACACCCTATTGATATAACCCACAATACAGTCAAAGATTCCAAGAATGGTATTACAGTTTTTAAAGCAACAAATGAGGTAATGATAAATCACAATACATTGATGAACTTGAACGGAGAACATGGGATCAAAGTAGCTTCGGGAATAGAAGAGATCCCCCTCGGAAAAATCCTCAACAATGTCTTGAACCTTAATGCGCCCATCGATGGGATAATTTTGGAAAATAATGGAGGCTTTGATGTAAGCGACAACGAAGTGTCTTATGTAGGAGTACAGGGCAACCCGAGCGAAACCACCGCAGGCATCCACCTTTCTGTTTCCAATAAAAACTATGTACGCAGCAATATTATATCCAGCGACAACGCACAAATAAAGATGGCCGCTATTTTGGTAAACGCTGCCGAATCAAACAACATCTGCTGTAATACCTTAAGCGGTACATCATTTGGGGTTTCATTTAATGGAATGGCCTTGAATGCAAAAGTAAGGCACAACAGCTTTGGCAATCACGGAACCGGCCTGCACTGCGGTGAGTCCACGGTCATCGGCATACAAGAACATGGCGGTAATTTTTGGGAAGGTGCTGGGTCTTATTCCAATGCTTCGGCGTTGCATGAAAGTTCAAGCCAAGATGATATTCTGGACTCTCAATTTGAAGTACAACTTCCAATCAATGTACAACCGTATTGGCCTCCGAGCCCTTCTTCTCCAGCCAGTCCTGGTAACTGGTTTGTAGATGCGTCGGGCACAGCAGGTTCATGTGGCTTCGATACCAAGAACTGCCCCATATTTGCTGAGTCAGAACCGATCCCACCAACGGATGAAGATTCCTGTAAAGTTAAACAGCGGGAAGTCAAGATCGCAAAAGGCGAGATAACGGGCGGGCAGTACAGTGAAATGATGGCCTTCGAAGGTGCCCGCAGCCTGTACGAGAGGATCAAAGAATGCAGTGCTTTGCTCGGGCAAGATACAGATGTAGATAATTTTTACAGTACATCGGCCAACACCACTATTGATGCCATCCAGCGTATCGAAGCAGATATAGCCGTTATGCTGAAAATCAGTGATGTAAATGCCCACTTGATAGATACTTATCAAAACCAACTGGAAAACCTCACAACGGATATTTCAGCGATCGACAGCCAATATGAATTGGCCACCACAGATCAGGAGAAAGAGGCATTGGAAACACAACGGAACAGTTTGCTCGGTTCAATGGCAGTGATCGCCGACGACCTCCAACAACTATTGGACAACTTGACGGCAGCACAAAAAGCAAGTGCCGACCTCATCCACGCTGATAACGAAACCATAGTTACGGCAAACACCTTGGAGGAAAACAGGAAAACCGTCAACCGGCTGTTCCTTGAAACCCTCTTTTTAGGTAATACCGAATTTACGAAACCACAAAAGCTTGCTTTGGAAGCAGTTGCTGACCAATGCCCTTTGGAAGGGGGCGATGCAGTATATGAAGCCCGGGCATTGTACGCTATGCTGATCGGGGACAAAGTGTATATCGACAAAGAATGCGGCAATACCCTTAAAGGGAAATCAATGCCGAATGTCGGTATCAATTCATTCAATGAAAACGGGCTGGGAATGTTCCCGAACCCCGCAAAGGATGTTGTCACTTTGGGCAAGTCTCTTGAAAAGGATTGGGCAGATTTGTCTGTACGGGTCATATCTGTTTCGGGAAAGACAATCCTGAAAAGGGATTGGGCAAAAGGATCGGACAGATTGGACATCTCCCTAACAGGTATCCCAGGAGGCGTTTATTACTGTACGGTTTTTGAAGGAAAGAACAGGATTGCAACGGAGAAACTTGTGGTCATACGTTAATCAAATTCAATAGGTGGGGAATACACTAATTCCCCACCTATACAAAAACAACTCATGAAAGCTAACTTTTTACTTGTTCTAATATATTTTTCATGTTTCAATGTTCATGGCCAAGACCACGACAATACTTGGATATTTGGTTATGATGGCGGAAGCCAATCCCTTAACGATACAACATATGGGTTAAGCATCGTAAGATTTGACTTGGGGAATGTGACTGTCCAAAATAATCAAATCGGTGAGATGAACTTTAGGCATACAGATGTTTCCATGAGTAACGATGATGGCCTCCTTCTCTTTTATTACAACGGAATATACATAGAAGATGCTTCATATAAAACTATGGAAAACGGTTGCTGCCTGAACGACCCTGAAAACTATGATTTCAACATTCCCCAGGGAGGAGTGGTACTACCTTATCCCAATACAGAAAACAAATATGTCCTTTTGCACGAAACAAAGGGGTGGATTGATGGATGGGGAGTTGAAGGGGTTGGACTTTATTATTCGGTCATAGACATGGAGGGGAATGGCGGCTGGGGAGAGGTCGTCTTAAAAAAACAGCCATTGATAATTGATACTTTGGAAAACGGCAAGGTCACGGCCGTCAAACATGCCAATGGCAGGGACTGGTGGATAATGATCAATGAGAGCCATAGTAATTTATATTACGAAATACTGCTCGACCCCAACGGGGTGCAGCTCATGGGGACCCAAGAAATAGGGGCAAATGTCACCCCTGGTTTAGGTCAGGCTGTATTCTCGCCAGATGGAACCAAGCTTGTTAAAAGAAATGGGATCAATCACGAAGTAGGCGATTTCCTAGATATTTATGATTTTAATAGATGCACAGGCGAGTTTAGCAATCACCTTCAGATAAATTATTTCGACGGGTCTTCTGCTGGCGGGGCAGCCATTTCTCCTAATTCAAGGTTTTTATACGTGCCATCTACATTTTATTTGTACCAGTATGATTTATGGGCAGATGATATCAGAGCCTCAAAAGACACCGTAGCCATATATGATGGGTTTGGAGACCCTTTTTCAACCCTGTTCTATCAGGCCCAATTAGCCCCCAACGGGAAGATTTATATATCGAACAGCAACAGTTCAAATTACCTCCACATCATCCACAGCCCCAATAAAAAAGGCCTCGCCTGTAACGTGGAACAGCACGGCTTCCACCTCCCCACCCGCAACGCCTTCTCCATGCCCAACTTCCCCAACTACCGCCTCGGCCCCCTCGACGGCTCCCCCTGCGACACCCTCGGCCTCGACAACCATCCCATCGCAAAGTACCGATACGAGCAAGATACCCTCGACTACCTCCAGATAGAGTTCACCGACCTGAGCTATTACGAACCTGCCGAATGGCACTGGGACTTTGGCGACAACACTACCAGTCAAGATACCAGCCCCGTGCATACCTTCATGGAAGACGGCACTTACGAGGTCTGCCTCACCGTGGGCAATATAAACAGCGAAAACACCTTCTGCCGTACCCTCGGACTCGGCACTGTCACCTCTGCCGAAGAAGCGGCCAAGGTGGACATCACTGTCTTTCCGAACCCCTGCCGGGAAGGGGTGAACATCATCCTCGGCGGGTATTTGCCGAAGGCGGGAAAGGTGGTATTATATGATGCCGTGGGGCAACGACAAAAAGTGCAGCCGCTGCAAACGGGCTGGAACACGCTGCGCTTGGACGGGCTGCGGGCGGGGGTTTATTTTTATGAAATATGGGAGAATGGGGTGTTGTTGAGAGGTGGGAAGTTGGTGAAGGTGGAGTGATGTGTTACTTGCAAGACAAGCGCTCTGTCCTGCAACAAAACCTCGTTTCTGGTATGTATTTCGTGAAGGTACTGGAGGAAGGCAAAACCGTCTTTTCCGAAAAACTGATCGTACAGTAACCTTTCACCATGCCCGGTGCCGGCGGCTTCATGCCGGCCGGCACCGGGCTATTTAACACCTTGCTCATGAAGGCAGTTTTTACGTTTCTTTTGCTCGTTTCCCTATTTCAAAAGGCAAGCTCCCAAAACCACGACTTTTACTGGCCGATGGGATACAGCTCTTTTGGGCCGGACACCACATTCGGACGAACAGTGATCGACTTCAATACTGACCCTCCGCAGATATACCGGGAAGACCGGGAACTGAACTTCAGTGCCACGGTGGCCAGTTTTTGCGATTCTCTTGGCAACCTGCTCGTATATACCAATGGGATCAGGATCGTTGACAATGAGCACAACTTGCTCGAAAACGGGGACAGCCTCAACCTTGAACCTTTTGTTTCGACCAATTATGAATCGGGGTACAGGGTGGCTCATAGTGAAATATTTTTACAGAAACCTGATGCTCCTGACACCTTGATGCTGTTCCATGAAAGTATCGAATTTGACAATTTGTTTGGAATTTCAGAAAGGTATCTTCTTGAAACAAAAATCAGCTTAAATGCAAATGATGGTCATGGAACTGTTGTATCCAAGAACAGGGAACTGTCAATGACCGAAGCATCTTTTGGGGGGATCACCGCCGTGAAACATGCCAATGGCAGGGACTGGTGGACAATAAATTCATTCCAAAGCAAGAACAAATACAACCGTTTTTATTTGTCACCTGACGGCATAAAGTTTATGGGGGAAACCGAACTGGAGCCTGAATTCCCTTTTCTGCTTGCATCAGGCCATACGGCCTTCTCACCGGACGGCAGCAAATTTGCCCGTTATTACATCACAAATGGCGTCTATATATATGATTTTGACAGGTGCAACGGTACTTTTGAAAACATAGCTTCTATACCCATGCCGAACACCTCGTTGGGGGGAGGGATTTCTTTTTCCCCCAATTCCCGTTTCCTTTATATTGCTTCCGCAACAGAGGTTTTCCAGTTCGACCTCTGGGCCGAAGACATCGGGGCTTC
>DROJ01000521.1 GCA_011321935.1 Bacteroidota bacterium
AAGGCAAAAAAAGTACATGCCAGTACCACTAAAAAGGGGATACCTTGGGTGCTCATGGAAATATATTTGTAAAAGAATTAGGTTCAACAAGCCCTGCTCTCGATCAAGAAGCCCTGCGCAGGCCGCGCATGTTTTTTTCTGGTGCTTTGTTCTAAAACACTAAGTTTTATGTGCCTGATTTTCAGATAAAAAATGTTCTCCCGGATCGGGAGGTGGGTAAGTTTTGCCTGCCTTGCCCGCTATTTGCGGGCCCACCGTTGATAGCAAGGTAATTGCGGCAAGGGCCAAAAGGCCGATGAAGATATAGTGTTCCATGTTGTGTGAAGAATTGGTTTACAAAAAATATTAAACCGATTGTGTTCTTTGGCTGCTGGGTGCGTAAACGGATATTTGGGAGAGCATGCACTTGCTAATGAGACGCAAATATATATAATTATTTTAATAATACAATAAAATTTACTTTGATTGTTTTCAAAAAAAACTGCTGCCGTTCAAACAAGACGGGAGCCAAATACAAATATTGAACACAAAAAAAGACCGAACCATTTTTTGGGTGTATTTTATTTTGTCGCTTTTGCCCGCACAGCCCCTTAATCCCCAACAAGTGAAAACCAACCGGCGGCGGCAAAATGAAATACACACCATTTTTTAATGTTTCTTTGTTGAAAATTCACCGAATAGCTTTACCTTTGCAGCCGCTTTTTCCCGCAAGGGGTTCTTTTGGAAGAAGAAAAGCATTCTCATAAAATTTTATAGCATCTACTTACCCACGTGGCGGAATTGGTAGACGCGCCAGGTTGAGGGCCTGGTGTCCTTCATTGGACGTGCTGGTTCAACTCCAGTCGTGGGTACAAAAAAAGCGCAATTTGTTGGTTATCAACATTTTGCGCTTTTTTATTTTCAAATCCCCCCTTCTTCCCGCTCCCATTTCCCGGTACAAAAAAACAGGGCTTCGGGGGGGCTCACTTTTCAGGTTTCAAAACCTCCAAGGCCCGCAGTACCCCGCTCACCGTATGCGGGTGCATGAACTCCCCGTTAAAAAGCATTTTCCGCACCTGTTCCACAGGCACTTCCCGAACCTCAATGTCCTCCGCATCGTCGAGGTCGGTACCGGAAGTCTTTGCTGCGCCGAGGGCAAGGTAATGATGGACAAAACTGTCCATAAAAACGGGGTTGGAAGCGACACACCCTGCATAAATCCATTCTTTTGCCGAGTAGCCCGTTTCCTCGGCAAGCTCCCTTTTAGCAGCTTGTTGGTGGTCTTCGCCCTCATCTACCATGCCACCGGGCAGTTCGAGAAGGTAGGATGCAGTGCCGAAGCGGTAATTGTCAACCAAGACAGCAGTGCCCTTTTTTGTTATGGCCAGCACGTTGACCGAGTCGTTGCCGGTAAGGATGGTTACTTTGACTTCTTCCCCGTTCTTAGGGTTGCGGAGGGTATCAATACGGGCCTCAAAAAGTTTTAGGTCGGCCAGGGTTTCGGAGGCGAGGCATTCCCATTTTTTTTGCATGGATTTATATTTTTGGCAAAAGTAAAGGATTGGTGAATGCCGAATGGGCCAAGTACATCCAAAACGGGGTTTTTATAAAAATGAAGGTCAATGTGCGGGGTTCGCATGTCGGTAGCACAGCGTTTATGCTGTCCCGGTCACAGACAAAAAAACAACGTAAACGTCATTTGCCGGGACAGCGTAAACGCAGTGCTACCGACAAAAATAGTTGCCAGAAAATAAGCATTTCCGGCAGGCCTACCCGATCATCCGAATATAGCCCGTCAGATCCTGCCCCTGTTCGAGGTTCAGTTTTTTCCTTATCCTATGTCTTGCGGTCTTTACGCTCGACGGTTCAATATTCAGCACGGAGGCCGTTTCTTTGATGTTCATATTTAATTTAATGAGGGCGCATAATTTCAGTTCGGTCGGCGTGAGGTCTTTATTGATGGCGGCGAGGTTTTTATAAAAATTCTGGTTGGTCTGTTCAAAATACAATTTAAAAGTTTCCCAATCTTCGTCCGATTGTATATTCAGATTAATTCGGCGGACAATAGAGCGGAGCGTTTTTTTAATATCCGTTCCGGGGTTTTTGGCGGCCTCCTGTATATTCGATTTTAATTCCTGCAATACTTTGTTTTTCTGCACCATGTGCAGGGCGTGGGAGGTCAGTTGTTTGGTCTTGTATTCCAGTTCCTTGTCGAGTTCTTTTTTCTCCTGTTCGAGCATTTTTTGTTTTATGGAAAACAATTTTTTCTCATTTCTTTTTTTATATAAAATACCAAAAATAATCAGCGAAGCAATGGCAATCAAAGCCAATATGCCGACCTGTAAAACATGCGCGCGCGAAGCCTGTATTTCGCCCTGCATTTTCAGTTGCGCTATTTCCCGTTCCTTTTTTTCCGACTCGTATTTAGCTTCCAGTCTGGCAATTTGTTTTTCCGTTTCCAGCCCTTTGGTTTTGTTGATATGGTCGAGGTATTGTTCGTGGAAGCCGAGTGCTTTTTGGTATTGTTCGGTATTTTTATAAAAAAGATATAGTTCGTCGAGGAGCGATTCTTCCAGCCGGGCGACTTTGTATTTCTGGGCCAGTTGCAGCCCCTCCAAAAAGAACTGCTCGGCTTTGCGGGGCATGTTACGGGTCGCATAATACCTGCCGAGGTCTTTTAAAATATAGGCATGGTCTCCCGTGTTTTCGATGCCCACTTCAAAGTCAATATCATATGCCTTTTTCAGGTGCAGGTAACTTTTTTCCCATTCCCCTTTGTCCAAAAACAAAGTGCCGAGGTTGTTGTGGATGACCCCCGCGCTGATGAGGTTGCCCATGCTTTCGTACATGGCCAGGCTTTCGGTAAAATAGTACAGCGCGCTGTCGGGTTTTTCTTCCCGGTTATAGATGTTGCCCAGGCTGTTGAGGATACTTGCATGGCGGTTGGGGAAGCTGTCGCGGTCGAGGATGCCGAGGGCCTTATGCAGGTATGCCTTGCTCTTTTCCATTTTGTCCATGTCCTTGTAACAATGCGAAATGGAGGTCGTGGCCAGCCCCCACTGCAGGAGCACCTTCGCTTGTTCGGCCAGTTTTTCGGACTTGAAAGCATAGGCCAGTGCTTGGTCGTATTCGCCCATGTCCGCATAAACGCGGGAAATATTGTTGTAAATGGTGGCGATGCCAGTGGTGTCATTGGCGGCTTGGTATATTTCGAGGCTTTTATGGTTGTACTTTATGGCAGCCCCGTAATCGGATTTCACCTTGCTCACCGAGGCCAAAAGCTGATAGGCATGGCGGAGCGTTTTGTCGGAACGGATGCGCTCCCCGATTTTTTCTGCGGCCAGCGAATGCAGCATCATCGAGTCCCATTGGCTCTGGAAATAAAAGGTGGTGCTCATCCGCAAATGCGACTTGGCCACCAGTGAATCAATGCCCAGTTCCGTGGCCAGGCGCAAGGATTGCCGCCCATAGATCAGCGCCGTGTCCAGCGAAAGTTCGTTGTATTTGTATATCAATTTGTGCAGTGCGCCCAACTGCTCCAGTTCGCTGCCCGAGCGGAGCGTCTCTTTCAATTTACCCACACTTTGGGCATGCCCCCCCGGCAACCACAGGCCGAGGGACAGGAACAAAATGAGAATGGGCTGATGAAATTTCATGCTTGAATTCTGAAATTATTTGCAACTGTTCAGCACCCAAAACATATTTCCCGCAAAGTCCCGCTAAGGTTTCGCCAAGTCACGCAAAGCTATACGTGTACTCGCCTTGCTTTGCGTGACTTGGCGAAACCTTAGCGGGACTTTGCGGGAAATATGTTTTGGGTGCTGAACAGTTACAATTTTTTTTCGGTTTTTTTTCGGTTTTCCGAGGGATTGACATCTCTGGAAACGAAACCGGTATTTTTTTACAGACATTGATTATCAGGTATTTATGTCCGTTTTTTTCCTAAAACTTACCTCTTGTCCACCTCCATTTCCCGCCCTGCTTACCTCTTGACTACCCCCGTTTTTTGCTCCCAGAACACTTTTTGGCTGATTATTGCACAAGCGTTTTCTGCTCCCCGTACCTCAATCGTCTGACCAAAAAAAACAAAATGCCAGATGAAAGTTTTCGACTGCTTGCTACTTTACCAAAGGTAGTAAGCAGCTACGGAAATTTATTAAATCCCATACGAACCAAAGCAAAACAAGTTGACATCAACCCACCAGTTTATAAAAAATAATCCGATATGTTCCAGCATTTCAAAAAGCATCAAAAAAGAAGGCAAAAGTATTCAATTTTGCGCCTGTTCCACAGCGGCGATTTCCTGCTGCCCGCCCTTGCCCTGCTCCTTTCCACGGGGGCTGCCGCCCAGACCTTCACCCAGCAGACAAGCACCGACAACCCCTTCCATTTTTTTGTCAACCCATTTGAAGGGGTGGACATTGGGGACGATGCTTCCCCCGCATTTGTGGACATTGACAACGACGGCGACCTCGATGCCTTTTGCGGGGAGTACAATGACAACATCCATTTTTTTCAGAATACCGGCACCAACATCAGCCCAAATTTTGTGGAAGTGGTGGGCCCCAACAACCCCCTCAACTCTGCCAACGGGAAGGGGGGCTACCGTTATACGGTCTCTTTTGTGGACATTGACGGCGACGGCGACCAGGATGCTTTTGTTGGCAACGACGGTAATGCCGACATCTCTTATTACAAAAATTTTGGCAACGCCAATTTCCCCTTTTTTGTGCAACAAATCGGTGCCAACAACCCTTTCGACGGCGAAACTTATACCGAACCTTTTCCCGCTTTTGTGGACATTGACAACGACGGCGACCAGGATGTTTTTGTCGGGGCTTACAATGGCGAAATGAAATATTACCTCAACACGGGCAACAGTATGAACCCCGTTTTTACGAGGCAGCCTGCTGCGGCCAGCCCCCTGAACGGGGTGGGCAGCGCCTATTTCGAAACCAAGCCTGCTTTTGTTGACCTTGACAACGACGGCGACCAAGATGCCATCATCTGCACCTTTGGCAGCATCCTTTATTACCTCAACACGGGCACGCCTGCCAACGCTGTTTTTACCGAACAACTGCTCGGCAACAACCCCTTTTATTATCCCCAAATGGAACGGGCTTTGGTCCCCGCTTTTGCCGATACCGACAATGACGGCGACCTCGACCTGATGGTCGGCGACAAAGACGGCCATATCATTTTTTATAAAAATACCGGCAATGTGGCCGCCTCGAATTTTCTCCGGTACAGGGCCGATGTGAACGCCAATTCTTCCCCCGCGTTTGTGGATATTGACGGCGATGGCGACCAGGATATGTTCTGCGGGAATTACAACTCCCCCAATGGCCCCTATGGCTACATTTATTATTTTGAAAATACCGGCACCAATGCCAGCCCGGCATACCTGCCCAGGTACGGCACTGACAACCCGCTCGAAGGGCAGGAATTCATTGGCCGCTCTTACCCCTCATTTGTGGACATTGACAACGACGGCGACATGGACGCGTTCATCGGCGACAACACCGGCACTTTCTTTTATTATAAAAATACGGGCAACGCCGCCAACCCCGTTTTTGTGGAGCAAATGGGCGCGGCCAACCCCCTCGATGGTTTTGATGTGAGCGCCGATTCTTCCCCCGCATTTGCCGATATGGACAACGACGGCGACTTCGACCTCTTTTCCGGCAATCTGTTCGGCACCTTCCTTTATTACAAAAACACAGGCACCGCCGCCAATCCCGTTTTTGTCCAGCAAATGGGCGCGGCCAACCCTTTGGACGGGGTGGACATTGGCATCGCGTCCAAAATAGCCCTGGCCGACCTCGACAACGACAGTGACCTCGACGCCATGCTCGGCAACGTGGACGGTTTCTTTTTTTATTATAAAAATACCGGCACCAATGCGGCCCCGGTTTTTACCGAACAGCTCGGTGCCGACAACCCGCTCGACGGGGTGCAGATTGAACTCCTCGCCGCCCCCGCCTTCGTGGATGTTGACAACGACAACGACCCCGACTTTTTTACGGGAGGCCTCAGCGGCAATTTGTTTTATTTTAAAAACACCACCCTACTGCCCGTCGAACTGGCCGGTTTTAATGCCACAAAAAAACAGGGCGAAGCCATGCTATATTGGCAAACGGCTTCCGAAAAAAATAACGAGGGTTTTGAAATCCAATATTCTATTAATGGTAAAAATTGGAGGCGTATAGGTTTTGTAAATGGCTCGGGCGATTATTTTGGAACAAAGGATTATGAATATATCCATCAAAACCCGCAGCCGGGAATCAATTATTACCGCTTAAAACAATTGGATTTTAATGGCCATTTTGAATATTCAAAAACGGTGAGTCTATATTTTTATGA
>DROJ01000522.1 GCA_011321935.1 Bacteroidota bacterium
AAGACAAACCCGTGCTTATATATTGCCGCAGCGGCAACCGTTCGGGCAAGGCGGCCTCCGCCATGCAGGCACTTGGGTTTAAAAATATATACAACCTCGACCACGGCATCAAAGGCTGGTTGGCCGACGGCCTTCCTGTTAAATAAGGGTATTGAAAGGTATTGGGTATTAAGGGTATTAGGTATTAATACCCCAATACCCAATACCCTTTAATACCCAATACCTTTCAATACCCTTTTTCAATGGAATATATAACTGCATTTGGAATAGCCTTCGGGTTTAGTTTTGTGGGCATGTTGCCGCCGGGCATGCTCAATATGAAAACGGTCGGCCTTAGCCTGAGCAAAGGCTTTTACGCTGCCCTGTTTTTTGCCGTGGGCGCAGCGTCGGTCGAGTTTTTCCAATCATTATTGGTGATAAAATTTGCGGACAATGTAGCCCAATATTTGGACGGCAATGTTTATGTGCTTTGGGCAGCGGTTGCTATATTGACGGCTTTGGGAATCAGTTTCCTTTTGTCGAAACCAAAAAAAGACGCCGCCAATTTGGAGGGCAATGCCCTCAAAAACAAAAGCACATTTTTCAGTGGCATAGGAATGGCGTTTATGAATGTCTTGGTCCATCCATTTTGGTTGGCACAGGGCATCTATTGGACACAGCAGGGCGTGCTTTGGAACGGATGGCCAATATTGATAACGTTTAGTGCGGGTATATTTTTAGGCTCGGTGGCCTGTTATGTGCTGTATATTTTATTAGCGGAAAAAATCCTGAAAAAATTCGATGTCGTGGCAAATAATATCAATAAAATATTGGCCGCTATATTTTTTGTTCTGGCCGCTATCCAATTGTTTCAAATATTCAAGATCGAAAATTTTGTTTGAAGGTAATTATTCAGCAGCGATGATTCCACCCGGTAGTTGTTGTCCCGATCTGACTTCGGGATTAAACGAGCTTTAGCGAGTGTCATCCCGAAGGTTCGGGATGGCACTCGCTAAAGCTCGTTTAACACTTGCAATAACAGGGTTTTTTGGTAAAAACTATCGAAAAAACCTTACACCTAAAATTACCCATTTAATTAACACGAGGTACTTAGTTTAGGGAGCATAAGATTTTCCAGATTTTGAAAATCTGGAAAATCTAAACGCCTTTATTTCATAACTCGCTGATTATTAGGCCATAAAAATCCCAACATGCTCTAATAATATTTTTCTTTAATGATTTTAAAATTTTTATCTAATGTATAGCATATATTATCATCAGGAAAACAAAGCGACCAATTCTCATCAAGTGCTTCAAATATATGTTGTGACGTTATGTCACAAAAGATACTCATAGACCAACCCTCGCTAAAGCGTAGTTTTAAATCATAAAATTCACCTATTGAAACCTCCCTGATGAAAAGTCCGATGAGCTTACTAATGTTTTTCGGAATATCACCCGATAAGGCTTTTGAATTTTCATTTGAACTGGTTATAACTTTATCATTCAATTCCAACCTCCAAGCACATTTTATAAACAGGACAGCATCTTTCTGGCCAATTACAAATACTACAATAGACCCACTGCCCCCTCCGCTAGTTATTCTAAATAAGGGTTTCCCGATTATGCGTGAAAAAAGAATTTTAAGTTCATTCATCTTAAAATATCGTTTATGATTACGTCTTCTATTTCAGGATAGCCATAACCTTGGCCGTGAATTATACCGTGGAGGTCTTGTGCTTGATCTTTGCTCAAGTTATATTTTTTCAATAAGGATTCCACTTGTTTATTTTGAACCCGTTGTTACAAGTGTTCAAACATCAACCCACGAAAAGGATAGGCCATATTCTTTGAAAGTAAAGACCCGGTAGTTGGTTTCAAGTGTTAAACGAGCTTTAGTTCTTTTATATCAGGATATTCAACTAAGCATCTTTAATCCTGTAGTTAATTATCCTTTCTGCAATTTCTCGATTTATACCTGAAGGTTTTGAATAATCTTCATGCACTTCTACTAAAAGGTCTAAAGTAAAAAGATTGTAATATTTCTCATTGTCAACTTCCATTTCAATCTTCCCTTCAATCTTCTCTCCGTCAAAGATCGCCAACTCTGATTCCACACTTAAAGAACCTTTCAAATAGACTTCTGCATCATAATAGTCAACATCAGGATAATGCTCATTCATATATTGAATAGCCTCTTTCTCATCCTTTAGATATTTAATAAACTCAATCAAATTCATAATCTCATAATTTAATATCCACCACCCCAAACAGACATGCCGCCTCTTCCTGCTGGGGGTAAAGTGTTCCAAAAAATACTTTCAGGTGTATGCTGTGTTATAGGTACTAATTGCATTTCTCCTTTCCCTACATCATGATGCCAAACCCGTTGTTGCAAGTGTTCAAACAATTACCGGGTCTTTCATTTTCAAGGCGCCAACCTATCAATCCTCCATTCCCCATTATTTATTTTAGAATATAAAAAGCGGTCGTGCAGGCGGTTTCTCCTCCCCTGCCAAAATTCAAACGAGGTGGGCACTATCCTATACCCTCCCCAAAAAGAGGGCAGCGACATATCCTTGTTTTTGAATTTATTTTTTATTTCTTCCAGTTTCGACAAAAGCATTTGCCGGGAAGTGATGACCGAACTTTGGTTGGATACCCAGGCGCCAAGTTGGCTGCCTTCTGGGCGGCTGAGAAAATATTTGGCCGACTCGGCCACCGATATTTTTTCTGCCCGGCCGCTTATCCTTACCTGCCGCTCCAGGTCATGCCACGGAAAATGCAGCGCGACCTTTGGGTTGGCGGCTATTTCTTTTGCTTTATGGCTCCCATAATTAGTATAAAACCCAAAACCGTTTTTGTCGAAAAATTTTAATAAAACCATCCGCATGGAAGGTTGCCCGTCGGTGCCGGCCGTGGCGAGGGTCATGGCATTGGGCATGCGCAGGCCGGATTCTTCTGCTTGCAAAAACCATTTTTCAAATTGGGAAAAAGGGTCTTTGTCGAGGTCTTTTCTTTCCAAGCCTTTCATGGTAAATTCTTCCCGCATATTGCTGATATCCATCGCTATATTTTTTGAAGCCAACGTTTACTAAAACTTTTAAAGTTTAGTAAACGTAAGACGTGAAATTATTTTTTTTGCAAAATTAGGCTTTTATGAAAATATATGGGTTTAAAGCAGCGGTTCAGCAGGCCTTGTGAGGCGATGCCTTTGCGTAAGGTGGGCGGGAGGAAAGGCCTTGACTCTCGGCCTCGTCTCATTGAGTCAACGCCTTTCCACCCGCTTGGCCACCGCAAAGGCATCGCCTCAATGAGCCTACTGAACCGTTGTGGTTTAAATATATTTCCCTGACAATAATCATTTTTAAGGTTGACGAATGTCACCATTTAATAAGCAAATGCTTGCTCTCTTTGCATATAGGACAAAGTTGTCTTTTTTTGTCTGACGAGCGTATATTTTTTCACAAAACACATAAAATCATGTTGACGAAAAATCAAGCAAGGATTTTCTTTTTAGGGGGAACGGTTCTGTTTTTCCTGATCTTTTTGGGGCTTTCGTGGCACAGCATTGCCAAAGAAGTGCCCAAGCAAACACACGAAGAAAACCTCACCGAGGCAGTGGTGAGGGGCAAAGAAATATGGGACAAAAACAACTGCATGGGCTGCCATACCATTTTAGGGGAAGGGGCATATTATGCACCCGAACTGACGAAAGTATTCGAAAGAAAAGGAGAGCAATATATTAAAACAGTGCTCACGTCAAAAGAACCCTGGCAACCGAATGGGAGGAAAATGGTGGCCTATGGCATGTCCGACAAAGACGCCTCCGACGTGGTCGAATTTTTTAAATGGATAGGGAACATGGGACTGAACGGCTTCCCTCCCGAACCGGATCTGCGCGACAAAGTGCCGACCAAATAGAATTTATCCTGAAATTGAAAATCAAGAAATTGAAAATTGCGTGAATATTAAAAACCGTGTCTGAATATTTTCCAGTTTCCAATTTCCAGCTTTCGGATAATGGCAGGTATATTCACCTGAAACTATTTTTAAATTAGTATCATTTTAATAGTTCAAGGCAAATGCACAAAATGCTCATTCGGCCCCGCTGTTTTTTGTCATCCGCTTTAGCGGAACTGCGATGCCTGGTGTGCGCGGCTTCCCTCTTGACGTCGCAGTTCCGCTAAAGCGGATGACAAAAAACAGCGGAGCCGAATGCCTGTCCGGGAGGCAGGAATTTTTGTGCGCTTACCTTGC
>DROJ01000523.1 GCA_011321935.1 Bacteroidota bacterium
CCGCAGCAGGTATTTCAAAAGTGCGCATATTGTGGCTGTGGTCATTATGTGGCTTAAAAATATTTAGCTGCACCCGGTAAGCATTCATCTTTTCCCAAAATTCTTTGCCATATATGGCTCCCCGTATATTGGCACTTGTATTTCTCGGCAAAGCCTTTTTCCAGTCACGTCCATATACATCCACCTCCAGCCCGTTTTCTGTCAGGAAATTAATATATCCCGCCCTTATTTTATCGGGGTTGCCGATAAAGCACACCCGGTTGGTTTTTGCTTGTTTGTTTATTTCTTCAAATAATTCTTGATCCAGTTCAAAACCAAATGGCAGGTCGGCAGTTGGCAGCCCATATTCTTTTTCGATCCGGTTTTTCACTTCTTGATGATAGCATAAATGGAGGTCGTATAAGCCGATGCTATCGGTGATGTTTTTATTGCCGCTTCCTTTTCCAGAAAAATAAAATGGGTGGTCGGTATTATAATTGACCGTCTTTACACCTTGTTGTTTAATGGCGAGGATTGTCTTTGGCAATATCCGCATCCCTTTTATTATCCAGACCACGTCGGGTTTTTCAACCGATATTTTGGCCAGCAATTGATCCGATATTTTTTTGTAAATACTGGAAAGGTTCAGCTTGAATTTTATTTTGTTCAAAACGGAAACGTGATAAAATTCATCGAACACATCTTCGGCAGGGTACAGCACGATGTCTGCATGTTTGCTCATGTGTTTTGCATAATGCCGTTCCAAGGCCCAGGCATTGTTGTGGCCTGCAATTAGTATTTTCACAATGGGGATTTTGTTTGCATTTGGGTTGCCAAGTATTTTCCAAAAATTATTTCGGCGTATGTTTACTAAACTTTAAAAATTCAGTAGGGGAAAACTATTCATCAACCTATTATTGCCCGGTTGTTCATTCTGGTAGATTTTATCAAGCTGCCAACAGACCGCAAGCCTTCCAATATTTGTTCATAACTATATTGCTGTATTTTTTGCATGGATTGTTCGCCCATTTTTTCAAATACGGACACCGGTTGGCCAAGTATCAGGTCCAGTTTTTCGGCCAGCATTTTTATATTGCCTGTTTCAAAAACGTAGCCGTTCACACCTTCTTCCACTAAGTCGGAAGAAGACCCCGTTAAATTGGACAATATGACCGGCAGGGAAAAATTCATGGCCTCGTTTGTCGAAAGCCCCCAGGTTTCCCCTTCCTGCGAACACATGACAAATAAATCAGCGACAGCATAATACTCGGTCACTTTTGATTGATTGACAAATCCAGTTAGGAATATATTTTTTAGACCTTTTTTCTCAATATATTTTTCCATCTGCTCCCGCAACTCCCCTTCTCCCATAAAAACAATACTTGCCTCGTTTTTATATTGGCATTTGCCAAAAGCTTTCAATAAATCAAGCGGCCTTTTTTTGGTGATATATTTTCCGGAAAAAAGGATGATTTTTTTATCCAGTGGAAGCCCGAGCTTTTTGCGCAGTGCCTCTTTTTGTGCCGACAGTTTTTTGAAGCTATTTACAAAACGGTTGTTGTCAACGGCATATGGCGCAAAAAACAATTGTTCTTCTTTGACGCCATTGTTCAGATAAAACTGTTTGTTTTCCTTGCCGATATAAAGGAAATAATCAACGAACGAAAAAAGCATTTTCCCAAAAACGATTTTTCTCAGCCAAAGCGAACGGGCGTTCCTGAGCTGTTCTTGAGAAGCAGGGTTTTCTCCGCGCAGGCATACGGTGTGGCCAAATATTTTCCCGACTATCATTGTCAATATATGGGTAAAATACCCCCAGCCATGCACCACCAAAAGGCTTTTGGGTGCTTTGAACAAATAGGGTATGATGCTCAAATTTACCAATCCCCAAAAATTATACACCGTCGGTTTTAAGGATTGGTTTTTTAAGATGACGCTCTCGTAGCCTTCCATCACGGGAATGTCCCAAGATTTGTTCACGCCAAATTCCCGGTCTTTTTCTCCGGCCAACCCATAACCAGAACAGTACAAGACTTTCAAATTAAAGTCCGGCTGTTTTTCAATTGTTTTATATAGGGGGGCAAAATATTGGATGGGATGTGAATTTAAAAATAATATGTTCAACATATTAAGCTGTCTGTGTTTATTTGTTTTGAGCGATGTACCAAGTCATTGATTTCATTTAAAACCAGGTCATAATGAGCCTTTTGGCCCATGGGTTGGGATGTTGTTTTTTGAAAATTAAATTTATTTATTTTTTCCGATAAAGAACGTGCATTTCCAGGTTCAAAAGTGGTGCAGCCATTTTTATATATATCCGCCAATTCTTTGCAGCCGCCCACATTTGAGGCGATCACGTTCACCCCCGCTGCGATGGCTTCGTGAAAAACGAGCGGGCCCGTTTCCAAATTAATAGAAGGGATGATTATGCAGTCGGCATTTTTTAAATATTGAACCACTTCTGCTGCTGCCACCCTGCCCACCACTTCCACGTCGTTCCGTTTGTTTATTTTTTCGAGCAAGTTTTTTATTTCACTTTCAAGGTTGTCCGATCCACCGATCAGCAATAGTTTCCGGCCTTCTTTTTCTTCCATGGCCAGCCATGCTTTTAATAAAACATGAAAACCTTTTAATTTTTTAAAACGGCCAACATATACGAAAACCTGTTTTCCGTCTTTATTGATAGCTGGCCTGTCTATATTAAAAAAATGATCGGAAACACCGTGGCGGATTACTTTCGTTTTGTTTTCCGCTACCGCAAAATTCAACACTGCCCACTGGGTTTGTTCAGAAAAAAATATCCACCGGTCTATATGCCCAAAAAATGCGGCCATGCCTTCTATCGAAATTTTTGCTAAATATTTTAGCTGGAACAAAGACGGGAGGTTTCCCATATTAATGGCCGGTAAAAGGTTTTCAATTATTTTGGATATAGTTTCGGAAGCCCCGGTACGTTCTTGCAACATACAAGCTGCGCAAGTATGCGTATCGGGTTTGATATTGCAAATGGTTTTTCCGAAATAACTCATATTGCCTTTTGGGCAGTTTTCGACAACGTGGTAGGACATTAAAGTTTTAATGCCCGGGCTTGTTTTTTTTAAAGCATCCACAAGTGCCGAACCTATCAGCGGCGTAAAAGCATGGAGGTGCAATAAGTCAAAATTATTTCCGCCTTCCGTATATTGTTCAAAAAACTGCAGCCACGAAGCCTCCCATGCGGGATTATAACGGCTATATACTTCTGCCGTTGTCACCGGCAAATGTGCGCCCAGCACGGTCAGCCCTTCATGTTCGTACTGCCCTATTTTAATATTATTGTCTTCATAAACAACCGGGCAACCGGAAAAGCCTTTTTCTGGCATCGCCGCCAATATAGTTACATGGTGGCCTTTATTTTGCAAATATTTGGCAAGGCCAAAAACATATACTTCCGAACCGCCCCAGTGGTAAGGGTAAAAATTATATGTCGCCAATAATATATTCATCAGGCGCTTTGCATTTCTTTCCCTAAAGCCTTTTTATAAATACCTTTTACTTTATCATAAATGCCCGTGCCTATGTAGGTAGCCATATACCTGCGGTAATATTCGGGGCCTGCATTTTTTTCCATCAGTTTGATCCCTTTTTTATAACACCTCCTCGCTTCTTTCATATTGCCCAAGCCAAAATAACTGTCGGCAAAACTGAAGTACCCTCTCCCCAATATTTCCCTGCGGTCTTTTTCTGACAATATATCGGTTTTGGCAAAAAAAGAATTGATGCTTTTTATGATGGACTGTTCGCCTTGCCGCTTTTTGTCAAAACTTGTGGTGTGTATATTGCCGTCGTGGACGCGGTATTTGGACAAAGGCTTTGGGACATATGCCAGTTTCCATTTGCTCAATATATTTATGGAAAGGTCGAAATCGCAAAAAATCAAATCATCGTCCAACGGGAGTGCCGACTCCCATGCCGCCCTCCTGCCCATGATGGAAGGGGCGGGGATGATATAATCGAGGCAAAGTTTTTTTAACAGTTCTTTTTTCCCGAATTGGCTATAATCGGCCACGCGGGCTTCTTTTTCCGTTATTTCCCCGTTTAAATTTATCATGGAAATATCGCCATATACCAGCCCTATTTCGGGGTTGTTGTCCAATATAGGAACGGTCTCTTCCAAAAACCAGGGGTACCATTCATCGTCGCCGTCAAAGCGGCAGATATATTCGCCGCTCGTGAGCGAAAAGGCTTTGTTGATACTGCCCGCCACGCCGAGGTTTTTTTTATTGTAAAAATATTTTACTCTCGTATCGCTTATCGTTTTTACTATTTCCGGGGTATTGTCGGTGGAGCAATCATCAACCACGATTATTTCAAAAGAATATGCGCCATTTTGGTCGAGCAAAGACTGGATGGCCGTTTTTATATATTTGCCAAAATTGTAAGCCGTCAATATGAAACTTATTTTAGGCACCTTTATTTATTTTTTTTTGGAACAAGTTCTAATTTTAAAAAAACCTTGTTCCCTTCCCCGTCCAAAAAATAGGCGTTCATATAATCGCCGTGGGTCAAGGCCCGCAAGCGGTCAATGTGGTTTTGGAAAGTACCAACCTCTGCCATATCAATTTGGCACAGTGCGTCGAAATCTTTTTTCAAATTTAAATTCCCTTCTTGCCTTGGCCTTTTGGTTTTATATTTATTTTCAATTATGTCCAGCATATTTTTTTCGATCAATTCCATTTCCGCTTCTGTTATTTTATTATATGCCGTGAGGGAGGTGTCCCACGGTTCTATGGCCACTTCTTTTTGGACAATGATATTTCCGTGGTCCAATTGCTCGTCTATTTCGTGGATGGTAGCACCGCATGGCTTTCCGTTCAATATAGAAAAAACCTGCGGAAACCAGCCCCGGTTATATGGGTTCAGCCCAGGGTGGACATTAACGCAGCGGACACTGTTGACCAGTTCGGAGGGGAACAATTGTTTGCAGTGGAGTGAGATGACGAGATCATACTTAATGATGATCTCGTCTTTTTCAACCTTGACATTGACCGGTGTAAAATTATTGTCGCCAATATATTTTTCGGCCAATGCCTTGTTAAAATAGCTATAGGAAAAATGAAACTGATGGGGGTCGAACATGCCCGTGCCGATAAGTTTGTTAAACTTATCCACAAGTGCTTCATTATCTGATATGACCAGAATATCTTTCAATTATTTATTTCGATAATTTTGCGCCCGTAACAATACCCTCGAAACCAGGTCAATTGTGCTGTCCGACATTTCGTGGTAAATGGGCAAGCACAACACACGTTTGGCAATGCTTTCCGAAACGGGGCATTCCGCAGCATCCACATATTCCAACAAATTGAGGGAAGGATAAAAATACCTGCGCGGATATATATAATGGTCGTTCAATGCCTTTACCGCTGCCAACAGTTTTTTTTCTGTCGGAAAAATGACCGGAAAATAAGCATGGTTCCATTCAACGTTTTCTTGCGTTGGCCGGGGCATATATACGTCCAGTTTTTTTATCCATTTCAGGTATTTAAAAAACTGGTTTTTGCGGGTTGCCATTATTTCGGCTATATGTTTCAAATTGGCCAATCCCATGGCCGCATGAAATTCTGAATTTTTTCCGTTTATACCTACGCCTGCAAACCTGGCCGGCCCGTCGTGCCCAAAATTCCGCATCTTGGCCATCTTGTATATCAGCCCTGAAGAATTGGAAACAACGGCGCCCCCCTCTATTGTGTGGAATATTTTGGTGGCGTGAAAACTGCAAGTGGAAACATCGCCAAAGCCAAGTACCGAGCGCCCGTTATATGTCGAGCCGAAACAATGCGCGGCATCGTATATTACTTTTAAATTGTGCTTTTTGGCAATGGCTTCTATTTTATCTATTTCGCAGGGAATACCAAAAACATGTGTTGCCAATATAGCGCTGGTTTTTTTGGTGATGGCTTTTTCAATCAGTTCGGGTTTTATATTCAACGAGTTTTCATCAATATCAACGAATATAGGTTTGCAATTTTCCCAGACAATGCTGCTGGTGGTGGCCACGTAAGAAAAAGGCGTCGTTATTATTTCCCCTTTGAGCTGAAGCGCTTTGATGGCTATCTGGATGGCGATGGTGCCGTTGCCCAAAAACAATAAATGTTCGAGGCCGAGATAGTCTTTTAAATTCAGTTCGAGTTCATTGACCAAGGGCCCATTATTGGTAAGCCAACAGCGGCCCCATATTTCATCTATATACCGCTGATATTCTTCTTTCGGGGGCAGGTAGGGTTTGGTGACGTTAATCATTGATTTTTATAAGGCTTAAATTAGAATGGGTTCTAAATGGCATGCACAGGGAAATCAATATATTCCCAAATAAGGCCGGGTTTTATCAAACCGGGCTTGTCGGGCGCATAAGATTTGTTGGTGGTATCGGTATTGGAGTCGTCCAAAGAAAATTGCAGGATGTCTATTTTTTCTTCGCGTATTTTTCCGACTTCAATAATATATACGCTCAGGGTATATAAACCGCTTTTCAAATAACCCGGCAATTTTATTCTGGTGGAATATTCCCCGGCGTCTTTTTTCCCGAGCAGGTTTTCGTGCCGGTCAACGTCTTGTGTGAGGAAAAGCAGTTCACCATTTCGGGCAAGCGAAAAGCGGATGGCAATGTTCCGGGTGTCTTCGGTTATTAAATATTTAATGAGCACAAAAATATCGTCGCCATAATAATAATTGCTTTTGGCCTCGCCCCCCGCATCCACGATGGCTATTTCGGTAAGCTGTGCCAATTGGTCTTTGCGCTCAAATTTTATCCGGTTATTGTTTGCCTGCCCGTTTTCGCTGCCGCCGCCGCTCAGATATTTTTCGAGTGCGGTGTCTATATTTCCGACATAACTCATGCCACCGTTTTCCAATAATACGCCCCGGTTGCAGAGGCGGCGCATGGAGCCTAAATTGTGGCTGACAAATAATATGGTACGGCCCTCGTCGCTCACTTCGCCCATTTTGCCGATGCACTTTTTTTGAAATTCTGCATCGCCCACGGCAAGCACTTCGTCCACCAATAATATTTCGGGTTCGAGGTGGGCCGCTACCGCAAATGCGAGGCGGACGGTCATGCCGGATGAATACCTTTTTACCGGTGTTTCTAAATACCGGGCAACGCCTGCAAACTCGACAATGGCATCCAGTTTTTTTGCGACTTCTTTTTTCCGCATCCCCAATATGGTGCCGTTGAGGAATATATTTTCCCGCCCGCTCAGTTCCAAATGGAAGCCCGTTCCGACTTCGAGCATGGAACCCACCCGGCCTTTTAAATATGCCTTGCCCAAAGTAGGGCCGGTCACTTTCGACAATACTTTTAACAATGTTGATTTGCCTGCCCCGTTTTTTCCGATCAGCCCGACCACTTCTCCCTGCTGCACTTCAAAGTCAATATCGCGCAATGCCCAGACATATTGCGAGTTGCCTATTTTACTGCGGTCGTTCGATTCGCCCACAACGAGGAAGGGGTCTTCTTTTCCGCGTACTTTGCACCACCATTTTTTCAGGTCGTCGGTCAGCGTGCCTGTTCCATAACCGCCGAGGCGGTATTGCTTGGAAAGGTTTTCTACTTTTATAACTGGTCTTGACATTTATTTTAAAAATAAAATTGAGCGAAGCGAATTTGTATATTAATTGGAATATACCGGGGCGGCATAAATGCAAATCAAATAACGTCCATAAAATTCTTTTCGGTTTTATTAAAAAACAAAACCCCCGTGAGGAAAATAATGATGGTCATTATAATGCTCGTAATAAAATAGGGCCACGTAAAAGCCCCTTCTCCAAGAAACCCATATTTAAATGTTTCTATAATTGCCGTCAATGGATTTAAGCCGACCACATATGGGGCTATGGCCGGATATTTTTTATAAAATTCGGAGACCGGGACAATGACCGACGGCGTGAGGAACATCAATAGCTGCACTCCAAAGGTTACCAAAAAAGTCAGGTCCCTGTATTTGGTAGTCATGGAAGTGATAATCAAGCCTACCCCCATGCCGAGGGCACCGGTCATCAATAATAATACAGGCAACAAAAGCAAAGGTGCTTTGGGGTGTATCTCTGCTCCCATTACAAATTGAAAAAAGAAATAAAATATGAGGAAGAGAAAAAACTGTATCCCAAATTTAATGGCGCTATTGATTACAATTGACAAGGGGACTATTAACCTTGCAAAATATACTTTACCAAAAATGGCTTGGTTGTCGCGGAAAGTGGTGGAGCTTTTGTTCAGTGTTTCGGCAAAAAACATCCAGAATATCTGGCCGGACAAATAAAACAGCATCGGCGGGATACCGTCTGTCGGCATCCCTGCCATGCCCCCAAAAACAATGGTAAAAACAATGGTCGCCAATAAAGGCTGGATAAAAAACCACAAGGGGCCGAGGATGGTCTGTTTGTATAATTGGGCAATATCCCGCTTGGTGAACAGCCACAGCAAATCCCGGCTTTGCCATACTTCCCCCAATTTAAGTTGAAAAAAAGGTTGCTTATTGCTGAGTATCGTATCCCAATATTGGTCTTTCAATTTTATATAAATATTTATTAAAGTTCAGGCAAATCAATGGGGTTTATAAACGTTTATAAACCCCATCAAAACTTAGGGGTCGGCGAATAATAACCTTCCGATTTAGGCGACGTTATTTTTGATGCAGGCGATGCAAAAAAATAGAGCATAGTGGTTCTATTTGACATTTTTTTATAGAAGCCTGCATTAAAAAGAACAAGCATAAACGGAAGGTTATTATTCGCCGACCCCTTATCAGCTTTTCACTGCTTTTTTCTTTTTTGATTTGCTTTTTTTCACTTTTCCATTATCTCCATAAACGCCATATTTGGCACCGTAATAATAACCGTAGCGTTTGGGCATTTTAGTACCGTTCAGGATAATGGACGGGTGCACCAATTTATTTTCGGCAGCGAGGTCATTGATCGCTCTTATTTCGGCGCGTTTAGTCTTATTGGCGCGGACTACAAAAATACTGTTGGTAACGACTTTGTCCAGCAAGAAGGCATCGGCGACCAAACCAATTGGCGGAGTATCAATGACTATATATTCATATTCCTCTTTTAATTGGTCAATCAATTCTACCATACGGTCGCCCGTTATCAGTTCCGCAGGGTTCGGGGGAGTTGGCCCGCTGCTTATCAGGTCCAAATATGGGTAGCCTTCGACGGGCCTTATTATTTTGTCCATATTGCACTCGCCGACTAGATAATTGGTCATGCCCGTAAGGGAAGTCCCGTCCTGTCCGATCAACCGTTCTGTCATTTTAGGCTTTCGCAAATCCAGCTCGATGATAATTGTTTTTTTATTTAATAAAGAAAGTGCAATGCCGAGGTTGGTACTGATAAATGTTTTGCCGTCGCCACTTTGGTTGGAAGTCACCATCATGACGCTCTTTTGGCCTTTGGTCATGAGGAACATTAAATTGGTGCGTATCAGGCGGAACATTTCTGCAACGACGGTATTTGTTTCGGGCTGTATCAGTTTGTTTTCTTCTTTTTTGGAGTAAGCGACCTGCCCGATAAATGGAATTGCAGACAAAGCCTTCAATTCTTTTTTCGATGAGATTTTGTTGTTCATCCGGTCAAAGGCATAAATAAAACTAACGGGCAAAGCAAGGCCGACCAATAATGCGAGAATATAATACTGCGCCGAATTTGGGCCGACCGGCCTAGCGCCCACCAGGGGGGCATCGAGCACTTGGGTATTATCTACTTCGGTGGCCAGGCCAATGGCGGTCTCCTCCCTTTTTTGCAGCATATAAATTACCAGCTCTTCTTTTACCGATTTTTGGCGGCCTATCTCGTTCAGCTTTTTTTCGACATATGGCATCCTTGCAACTTTCGCTTTTACCGGGGCCACCTTTTCGCGGACAGTTGATTCTTTGCTTGAAATTTCTGACCGGGCCAAACGGATGCCGCTCAAAAGGCTTTTCCTCATTTTTGCCAGGCTTTCGTTGGCCGCTTGTATTTCCGGGTGTGCCTCTTTGGCCGTCAACAATTTCCGGCTCCGGCCATTGATGACCCTATTATAGCTAGAGATGAGCGAAGAAAAAGAAATGCCCGCAAGGTCAAAGCCCGGAATCGGTTCGTATTTATTGGCGGGGTCGTTCAAGAATTTTTCAATATTGTCGAGGGTTACTTTTGTGTTGTTGATTTCATCGAGTGCTTTATCAGCGGTATTTATTTTTTGGATATATTGATCTGCGCTGGCTTCTATATTTGTGGTTACATTCTCATAAGACTGGAAATTGGCCTTGCTGCCTTCCACATTGAACAGCTCCGAACTGAGCCCGCTCAACCTGTCATTAATGAAATTGAGCGAGCGGGAAGCAATTTTGTTTTTTTCTTCTTGCACATATATATTGTACACCTCCACCAGTTTATAAATGATCTCGATCATTTTTTCTGGGCTGCTATCGTCCATACTTACTTTCAAGACATTCGACATCCCTTTTTTCTGGAACATGATCCGTTTGGAAAACCAAGTGGCAACCTTGATGGGGTCTATAAATTGAATCCGCAATATTTTATCAAAATCAATAATGGAGGTATCTCTTACCAAGCTGAAAGTTACTCCATTTAAATTAAAAGGCACTCCATAATTATAGGTAAAAGTATCGGCCACTTCATTGGTTTCCGATTCGTCAATATATAAGGTAAACCTGCTTTCGTCCATCATTTTGACGCGCAGGATATTGCCATAAGCTTTGTCCATGTCGCTTACGCTGGCCACCTTGACCGGGGAGTTTTTATATAGTTCTATGTTCTTGAAACGGTCTTCCCAAAAATAGATAATATCGAGGCCGAGCGAATCAACGACGCGCTCCATCAGCCGCCTCGATTTCAGTATTTCTATCTGGCGGTCGAGGTTGCCTTTGTTGCTAAATGGCAAGCCCTGAATAATGGCTTCTTCCGGCAACGGGCTGCCGCCACCGCTATTGTCTTCCTGCACGATGATACTGCCGGTTACGTTCCAAATGGTTTGTTCTGTGGAAAGCATATATTTGGCAAAGGCAAGCGCAGCGATAATAAAGGGCAGTACAATATACCACTTCCGCAGGCATTTTTGCAGGAAGTCTTGTCCGATTTGTTCTGTATTGTTTTTCATGTCAAAACTTATTTTTTTCAAGTTGTTTGGGAAAATAAAAAATCAAGAAATAATAGGTTGGTTAAAAATGATTACCGCGTGAACGTAATTATCAATGTTGCCACTGCAACAAATACTCCTGCCCCGGATATGATTTTTGACCAGGGGTCTTCTATGGCCCTAGCCCGTTCTTTCAGCGGCTTTATATATATGGCGTCATTTTGTTGTAAGTAAAAATAAGGCGATTCAAAGGCCCGGGAGGAGGTCAGGTCCACTATTCCAAAATCCCTCACTTTTTCTTTTTCCCTGATCACCATTATATTCGCCCGGTCGGCAAAAGTGGTCAAGTCGCCTGCTTGCGTAATAGCCTCCAAAAGGGTAAACCTTTCGTCGGGGAAAGTAAAAATTCCCGGGCGGTTCACCTCTCCGAAAATACTCACGTGGAGGTTCAAAAAACGGACATCCACAATGGGGTTTCTTAGATAGTCCAATAATTTATTGCGTACCGTATCTTTTGCCTCTTCGCGGGTCATCCCCTTTAAATATATTTTCCCGACGACCGGGAATTCAATATTGCCATCGGCATCCACCAAATAGCCCTGCCCTATAAACGACCCGTCGGCAGAAGCACTTATCCTTTTATTGAATATCCTTGCCATTGTCGTATCAAAAGTAGAAACAGTAACGGCCAAAATATCATCGGTCATAATGACGATTTTTTGAACCTCTTGGATATACTGTGATTTTATTGGCCCGTTTTCCGTCCCGTCTTGAAAATTCAACAACTTCTCGTGAGGAATACATGACTGAAAAAAAGCAAAACAACAAAGCAGCAACAATATCGGCAATGTTGTATTTTGGATTGTATGGTTGATTTGAAACATTGTTTAAAATACGGTTTTATAAATAGTTCGGTTTCTGGTCAATAAGCATCGCTTGCATTGGTTGCATGCAATTTAGGCCGGCTCTTTTCTTTTTTGTATTTAGAGAAAAAATATAAACCAATATACGGCAGGCAACCAAAAAGGGCTACCATCAACAGGCCTATCACAAAATTGTTGGAAAGCCATTTAAGGGAAAACAAAATGACCGATATATTCCAGACATACAGTACATAACAGGCCGCATCTTGGCCTGCACCTGCATTTAGGAAAAGATGATGGACATGCTTGCGGTCTCCTTTAAATGGCGACGCCCCTTTCATCATCCGCCCCCCTATTACTTTTAGCATATCAAACATGGGCACGATCAATATAGCCGGCACGAGTGCGGGCTGCCATTCTATCGGCCCTCCGTTGAGGGCGTGGTTTTGAAAAAAAGAAATAGCGAAAAAGGACAGCATCACCCCGATAAAGGTGGAGCCATTGTCGCCCATGAATATTTTGGCCTGCCGGAAATTGAAATATAAAAAACCAAAGATAGACCCCGAAAGGGCCAGGGCCATTACCGCAAGGTTTTCCAGCCCTGAAAAATGGAACAGGAAAGCAAACGCAAGTGAGGAAATTGCCGCCAGGCCGCCTGCCAGGCCATTTATGCCGTCAATAAAATTGTATGCGTTCACGATGGCGCCTATGAGCAGGGTCGTCAATAAATAACTGATGACAATGGGCAGCTCTATATCGAAACCGGGAAGGTAGGTCAACCTGAGCCCTCCCCAAAACATCAAGCTCGCCACACCTATCTGAACCAATAACCTCTTCAATGCAGGGATGCCAACAAGGTCATCTTTGACGCCTGTAAGGAACAGAATAAAAGCACCGATAAATAGAAACCGGGCAACACCGCTGCCATTGAATTTTAGGAACAGGCAAGCCGATATCCAGAAGGCTGCAAAAATAGAAATGCCTCCGAGGGAGCATACCTTTTCCCGGTGCTGTTTGAGGTGGTTGTTTGCATCGTACAGTTTCAGCTTACGGGCAAGGTCAATAATGGATACCGTAAAAACCAAACTGATTAACAGTGAAACGGGGAGTGCGATAAATTTGGGTATAAGTGTTGTCTCCATGAGTTTTGGGTGTTTGTTTTTGGTTCAGTTTCTCACGTTCTATAAGGTAGCGTTCCTGAATTCTTTGTTCGCAATAAGGTTCATGATTTTCCCGTCTTTGGAAGCCTTTTGCAAAACTTCCAAATGCCCGGGGTGGTGCATGTCCGTTCCCAATAAATCAACCAAATCTGCTTTCAACAATTTTTGGGCAAGTTCTTTAATGGGTTTTCCATAATGCCCCGTGAGGGACATTGTATTTACTTGTAGCAGGCAACCGAAATCTTTCAGTTTGCGAAATTCGTCAACTTGGTAATAAGTATATCGTTCGGGGTGTGCAACGATGGGCTGATATCCTTTTATTTTCAATTGAAAAATACTTTCGTATAAATTTGGGGGAGGGGAAAAAGTGGAAATTTCGATCAAAATATGGTTTCCTGAAAAAGTGAGCAAGTCCTCATTGTCTATTTTTTCCCTGAACTCGTAGTCCACAAAATATTCGGCTGCGCATTCCAATTCAATATCCAGCTTTTCTTTTTCGACCGCTTTTTGCAGTTCCCCAAAACCCGTCATTATCGTTTCCGTGGTATTTGGAAAGTAGTCGGGACGGATGTGGGGCGTCGTGATGATTTTTTGATAGCCCAGGGCCATCAAGCCCCTTATCATGTCAAGGCTCATCTCCACTGATTTGGAGCCATCGTCAATGCCCGGAACTAAATGAGAGTGCATATCTGCGCCCAATATAGAAAAATCTGAAATTATGGGCCTGGAGGATTTCTTTTTAAATAACTGAAAGATCACAAAAAGCGGGTTTTGGGAATAGGTTTATTGAATTATTTCGGGTAAAGATAAGGCTTCGCCTCTGATAAGTCGCAACCTATCACCATATACAATAACCGACTTGAGTTGCCTCGACAACAAGTTCTTAAAGTGTGTTATTTTAAATAAATAGATAAACACGTATAAACCCGGTTGAATAAAGTAATGGCCCTCACATCTACATACAATCCTACGAAATTCCTTCTGGGCCAGATTCCTGTTTAATACATGTTTTTCATTTGCAAATGGGGCAGCGCAAAGATGCGCCAAAGCATTTAAAATAAATACTTCAAGCCTATGTTTGGTTTTCTCAAATTTTTAGATGCCACAAGGAAATAAGTATAGATACTTCTGCAAATAGGTAAGGGGGGTTGCAAGATTATTGAGCAGTCAATTTGCAACCTTTGCAAGGTAGATTAGCCATTTTATCGGTGAAGATAGGGAAATACAATTTCTTAAAAAATAATCGGCGGTTTAGCCTTTTAACATAGTCAATCAAAATATTAGCCTCCATGAGTCCTCCCTTTCAAGAACTGCGAGGCAAAATTAAGGAACTTTGCAACAAGATGCAACCTCCGCTCACCGTGCCTGAATAATAATTTATTTATTTTTATATCCATTTTTTTGCACTGCTGCCCACCTCCTCGCAACACGAAGGCTATCAACAAATTAGAGATTCAAATTTAATCCTATTGAAAAAATAATTATTTCTGGGCACGGAAGACCAGCACCAAAGCAATGGCGCCAAAAATCAAGTTCGGTATCCATACGCCGGCCAGCGCAGACAGCGATTCATTGGTGGCAAAGGTGATGGAAAATTTGGACATAAAAACAAATACCGCCCCCAACGAAATACCCAATGCCAAGTGGAAGCCCATCCCTCCCCGTACTTTCCTCGAAGCCACCGCCATGCCGATGATGGTCACGATGAGCAAGGTGAAGGGGTCGGCCGTCCTTCGGTAAAGTTCTATTTCATAGACCTTGGTGTTGCCGACACCACGTTGTTTTTCTTCTTCTATAAATGCCTTCAAACGGTGGGAAGGGATCATTTCCTTCGTTGCGTCATAGCGTACAAAGTCCTTTGGTCGGAGGTTGAAATTGGTATCGAGTTTTTCCCTGCCCCCAACGAATATCTTTTCGCCTTCCTCTCCGAAGGAGTGGATTTCGTAATTGCTGAGACGCCATTTGTCGGGCGGCCCTTGCCAACGGGCTTCTGCCGCTTCGATGAAACTCACTAGCCGGTTGTCCTCGAATTTTTCCAGCCGGAAATTACGGACGGACGAGTCCCTTTGGTTGAAGTTCCAGGCATATATTTTTATGCCCGGTTCTATGAACATATGCACGTCCCGGTTCTGCACTTTTGCGCTTTCCTTCATGATATAGGAATGGAAAAAATCCAGCCTTGTTTTATTGCTTACCGGAATGACAAAATGGTTGAGTATCAAATGCAAGAGGGCAATCATCCCCCCGCCTATCAGATAGGGGCGCATCAGCCGCCAGTAACTGACCCCCGCGTTCAGTATCGAAATGATCTCCGAATTATAGGCCATCCGCGAGGTAAAAAAAATGACAGAGATCATGGCAAACAGCGGCCACAAAAGCCCATTTATAAAAATGATAAAATTGAGGTAATAGTCTTTTGCCACATAGCCCGCCGACAGGTTTTCATCAATGAACTCCTCTACGTTTTGACTGAAATCTATGACCACCGCAAAGAGGGAAAAGATAAGCACCACAAAAAAAAAGGTACCCAGAAATTTGAGGATAATATAGCGGTCGAGGATTTTTAACATTGAAAATGAAAAGGTAAACCCGCCTAAACGGTAGGCAGGGGGCAAAAGTAAAAAGTTGCCGGGACTTGCTTCAAAACGGAAACATCATTGGACGGAGGCCTATTTTACTTTACTTTAACGAGCCTATGCCCAAGGGCATCCCGCCATAGCGAAGCCCATCCACCCAACCCCATATCGGACAAAACCGCCTTGCCCTTGTCCAAATTTGAAAATAAATAGCCCCCCTCCTCAAAACCCCCTACTTTTGGCACTTTTTTAAATAGGAACACATTAAAACAAATCGTAATTGAACAGCAAACAGCTTTTTGCTATTGACCAAAAGCAAAAGGCCTAAAGCCATAAAAAATGAAAGTCCTAAAATTTGGGGGAAGCTCCGTCGGCACACCGGAAAGGATCAGCGGGCTGATAGAAATATTGAAAGGGTACTATGAAAAAGGCGAGCGGTTCACCGTCGTTTTTTCTGCATTTGGCGGCGTCACCGACAGCCTTATCGAGATGAGCAGGTTGGCGGCCAAAGGCAATGAAAATTACCGCGAAAAATTCGCAGCTTTCAGCCAACGCCATCAAGATGCAGTCGGCAAACTGCTCGGCGAGCCTTTTAAAAAGATAGTGTTGGACGACTTGGCCAAGAACCATGAAGTGCTGTCCAACCTGTTGCGCGGCATTTTTTTGGTGCAGGAAGCATCGCGGCGTACCATGGATTATGTGCTGAGTTTTGGCGAACGGAATTCTGCTTTTATCATTTCACATGCCATGCGGCAGGCAGGTATTCCCGCTGCTTTTTTGGATGCGCGTTTGGTCATCAAGACGGACAAAACATTTGGGAGCGCAAAAGTTGATTTTGAGGCTACCTATAATAAGGTGCGGGAATATTATGCGCAGCACCCCGAAATCCAAGTGGTCACCGGTTTTGTCTCTTCCTCAAAGGGCGGGCTGACGACGACCCTCGGCCGCGGCGGCTCCGATTTTACGGCTGCCATTTTGGCCGCAGGCCTGAATGCAAAGGCAATAGAAATATGGACGGACGTGAACGGCGTGCTGACCGCCGACCCCCGGAAAGTGAAAAAGGCATTTACCATCCCCAACATGACCTACGCCGAGGCGATGGAAATGTCGCATTTTGGGGCGAAGGTCATTTACCCGCCGACCCTGCAGCCGGCGCTGAAAAAAGGCATTCCGCTTTTCATCAAAAATACTTTCGACCCGCAATTTGTGGGCACTTATATTTCTGCCCAAAAAGACCCGAACGGCTATGCCGTAAAAGGCATTTCTTCCATCAACCAAGTGGCGCTGCTCACTTTGCAGGGCAGCGGCATGTTCGGTGTGCCGGGCATTGCGGGGCGGCTGTTCGGCACTTTGTCGAATGCGGGGATCAGCGTCATTTTGATCACGCAGGGTTCGTCGGAGCATTCCATCACCTTTGCCGTTGCGCCGGGCGATGCAAAAAAGGCGCTCCGGTCGGTGGCCAAAGAATTTGAATATGAAATGGAAAAAGGGCAGGTCGAACCCATCAAGGCAGAGACCGGCCTTTCGGTGGTGGCCATCATCGGCGAAAACATGCGCTTCCGGCCGGGCATTGCCGGCAGGATGTTCCAGGCACTCGGGCGCAACGGGGTAAACGTGATTGCGATAGCGCAAGGCTCGTCGGAACTCAATATTTCGGTGGTGGTGAAAAAGGATGACGAGGCAAAAGCGATGAACGCCCTGCACGAGGCTTTCTTTTTGTCGGACACAAAAGAGCTGCACCTTTTCTTGATCGGCGTGGGCTTGATCGGCTCCACGCTGATAGAGCAGATCAGAAAACAAGCTGCCTTTTTGAAAGAAAAAAGGGGCTTGGAAATAAAGATCGTTGGCTTGGCCAATTCCCGGAAAATGGTTTTTGCGGAAAATGGGATTGATCTGGAAAATTGGAAAGGGGCTTTGGAAAAATCTGCGGAAACTTCCGACCTCGGAAAATTTGTGCAGCAGATGAAAGACCTGAACCTGTCGAACACTATTTTTGTGGACAATACGGCCAACGAAAAAGTGGCGCATTATTACGAGAGCATTTTGCAGAGCAGCATTTCCATTTCTACCCCCAACAAGATTGCCACTTCTTCTTCCTTTTTGCAGTACCAACGTTTGAAAAACATTGCTGCCAAGCGCGGGGTGCAATTTGTTTACGAAACCAATGTCGGGGCGGGGCTGCCCATCATTTCTACGCTCAATGATTTGCTGTTGAGCGGCGACCAGATCATCAAGATTGAAGGAGTGTTATCTGGCTCTATGTCATTCATTTTCAATAATTTATGCAAAGAAAAGACGTTCAGCCAAATAGTGAAAGAGGCGAAAGAAAAGGGCTTCACCGAACCTGACCCGCGGGAGGACATCAGCGGCGCGGACATCCGTCGGAAGATACTTATTTTGGCGAGGGAAACAGGTTTGGGCTTGGAGGCAAAGGACGTGGACATCGAAAATATTTTACCGAAAGCCGCTGAGGAAGCCGCAACGGTCGAGGCATTTTTTAACGAACTTGAAAAAGCAGACAACCATTTTGAGGCGCTGCGCGCAAATGCAGAACTGGAGGGCAAAGTACTCCGCATGATCGCCTGCCTCGAAAATGGAAAAGCAAAAATCAGCCTCGAAGCGGTAGGCACTGACCACCCATTTTATTCATTGAGCGGCAGCGACAATATGATTGTCTTTACGACCGAGCGGTACAAGGAGCGGCCTTTGGTGGTACGCGGACCGGGCGCAGGTGCGGAGGTGACGGCGGCAGGGGTGTTTGCGGAGATTATTCAGATTGGGAATTTTATTTCGTAAACAGTTGGCTATCAATGTTTTATAATAAAAAATTACTCATTTACATAAATTTATGAGATCAGGAATAAAAGTGTTCGCCCCCGCCTCCGTCGCCAATGTCGCCGTTGGTTTTGATGCATTAGGCTTTGCCATAGAAAAGCCGGGTGATGAAATAATCGCTCGTTTCTCTGATAAACCGGGTTTGCGGATCACCAAAATAACGGGTGCAAAAGGCAAGCTGCCTTATGAGGTAGAACAAAATACCGCAGGCCTTGCTGCCCTCCGTTTGCTGCAACATTTGGGAGAAGAAGGGCGGGGCATCGAAATGGAACTGCACAAAAAACTGCCCATCGGAAGTGGGCTTGGCAGCAGCGCTGCGAGTGCCGTCGCCGGGGCATTTGCCATCAATGAACTACTGAAGCGGCCATTGGAAAAAAGAGAGTTGTTGCCCTTTGCTCTGCAGGGCGAAGAATTGGCCTCCGGTAGCATCCACGCCGATAATGTGGCGCCGTCGCTTTTGGGCGGCATGATATTGACCCGCCAAAATGAGCCTTTAGATGTGCAGCGCGTGCCGGTGCCTTATGGCCTCTACGCGGCAGTCATCCATCCCGAAGTTCAGATATTGACTAAAGATGCCCGCAACATTCTTTCCGACCAAGTTTCATTAAAACAAGCCATTCAGCAAACGGCCAATATGGGGGCTTTTGTAATCGGCATGTTCAAGTTGGATATTGAATTGATCGGACGTTCTCTGCAAGATGTAATGATCGAACCGCAGCGGGCGAAGCTCATCCCCCTTTTTTACGAAGTGAAAGAAGCAGCCATGAAGGCGGGTGCGTTGGGATGCAGCATTTCTGGCGCCGGGCCTTCTATTTTTACTTTGAATGCCAATAGCCTGATAGCGGAGAATGTGGGGGAAGCGATGCGGAAGGTCTATTTTGATGCGAAGATCGAAAGCCAGCTTTATGTTTCGCCGATCAATAATGAGGGGGCGATATTGTATTGACTTACAGGAATTGGTTGAGGTCGTAACCAATTGCATTGCAAAATGAAGGGTTTTCTTTTACCTCGCCTTTTTCCAAATCGTACTTCCTCCATTCTTTTTTGATATAGTTATAAACAAAGCCTTCGGCCACGTCATAGTCCTGCATCAGGGTTTTGATTTTTTCAAAATCTTTTTTTGCTCCAGAACCTGAAGAAACCTCAATGATTGCTACATTCTTTCCAGTTTCATTGTCGTAAAGCAAAATATCAGGCGTTGGGCTAGTTTGGCTTTCATCAATCATTGTTTCGGGCAAAGGCTCATAAAGGATTTTTCCGAGCGAATAATATAGGTGGCCGAGTCCAGTAACTAATTTGGAGATAATTCTCTGGTGCGAAATCGGGGCATTTACTCCCATAACAATTTGTGGTTCAAACATGATTAATAATTTACCAACAAATTTAAGTTATTTAAAATAAATAAACATGCGTTTATACAGCACAAAAAACACCTCCAAATTTGTTTCCCTAAAAACAGCCCTTTTCAAAGGCTTGCCGGAAGACAATGGGCTTTACATGCCGGAGTGCATTCCCCAACTCCCCGCTGTTTTTTTTCAAAACCTGAAAGACTATTCTTTCCAAGAAATCGGATTTGAGGTTTGCAAAGCACTTTTTTGGGGGGCTATGCCTGAAAAGGACATCCGCAAGCTGATCGAAAAATCCATCACCTTCCCTGCGCCTTTGGTCAGTTTAGATGAAGAAACCCGTGTTTTGGAACTGTTTCATGGCCCTTCGTTGGCGTTCAAAGATTTTGGCGCCCGCTTCATGGCGCAACTGATGAGTTATTTTAATAAAAACGAAAACAGGGAATTGGTGATACTCGTGGCCACTTCGGGCGATACGGGCGGTGCTGTTGCGGCGGGTTTTTATAAAACGCCGGGGATCAAAGTGGTGATCCTCTACCCTTCCGGCAAGGTCAGCCCTTTGCAGGAAAAACAGTTGACGGCGCTCGGCCATAATATCACCGCACTGGAAATTGACGGCACCTTCGATGATTGCCAAGCTTTGGTGAAAAAAGCATTTTTGGACGATGAACTAACTGAGCGGATAAGGTTGAGTTCTGCCAATTCCATCAACATCGCAAGGCTGATACCGCAATCGTTTTACTACTTTGAGGCGTACAAACAATTGAAAAGCTACGACAAGCATGTTGTCTTTTGCACTCCGAGCGGCAATTTTGGGAACATCACCGCTGGCCTGTTTGCCAAAAGAATGGGGCTGCGGGTGCATCAATTCATAGCGGCGACCAATGTAAACGACGTGGTTCCTGAATATTTGAAATCGGGCATTTACAGCCCCCGCCCCTCTGTACGGACTATTTCAAACGCAATGGACGTTGGGAATCCCTCCAATTTTGCGAGGATGATGGATATGTATGGTTCCACGTGGAACAATTTCAAAAAAGAAATCAGTGGATACAGCTTTACCGATGAAGAAACAAAAGCAGCGATGAAAGAAGTTTTTGAAAAATATGGCTATGTCATTGACCCGCACGGGGCGGTCGGATACCTTGCTTTGCAAGAATACCAGGCGGAAAACAAAGGCACTTGCGGCATTGTGCTTGAAACCGCCCACCCTTCCAAGTTTTTGGACGACGTGGAAAGTATTTTGGAAAAGAAAGTGGAAGTGCCGGAAAGGTTGGCTGTTTTGGCAGAGAAGAAGAAGGTTTCGGTGAAAATGGGTACGGCGTTCGGGGAGTTTAAGGAGTGGCTTGCTGCTAATAAGGAACGGTGAAAAAATAAATGCAGATTCTTGGCTGTTTCTTTTTCCCTCTAACTTTGTTGAAAATACTCGCCGTAGCCCTGCTATGCCTGCGTTTTTCGCCTCGTTAGAGAAAAAAAATAATTCACCCAAGAATCTGCATTTATTCTTTCACCGTTCCTTATTGACTTTAGGTAATTTGAGGCAACGCCTTTCCTCCCGCTCTCCCAACCCAAAGGCTTCACCTCAAAAGGCTCAAAAGGCTTGATTTTCCTTTTGAGTCTTTTTTATTGTTCCACGTGAAACAATTTCCTTAATTCTGCATTTCTTTGCCATCCTTCAACATCAATCAAATCATTTTTGAAAAAAACAAAAGAAAAAACGGAACACATCCCCCCGCTCGCATGGCTTGTTTTACTGGGCTTAGGAGTAGTTTGGGGTTCATCGTACATCCTCATCAAAAAGAGCTTGATTGCTTTTGACCCTGTTCAGGTGGCATGTTTGAGAATAGGTATTACTTCGCTTTGTTTCTTGCCTTTTGTTCTTTGGCAGCTAAAAAAGGTTGACTGGACAAAGTGGAAACAACTCTTTATCGTTGGTTTTATCGGCAGCCTTGTGCCTGCTTTCCTCTTTTCATTGGCGCAGACAAAGATCAGCAGTTCTTTGACGGGCATATTGAGTTCGCTCACTCCCCTCTTTACTTTGTTGCTGGGCATTGCTTTTTTTAGACTGAAATCTTCGTGGAGCAAAGTGATAGGCGTGGTACTTGGCCTTGCCGGTGCTATTTGGCTTTTGGTGGCCGACCGGGGAATAGGCGATCTGGAAGGCATGGGCTACGGGATGTTGGTGGTCGCTGCCTGTTTTTGTTATGCTTTGAGCAGCAATGTGGTGAAAGCACATTTGCAGGACATGCCAACCTTCTTCATCAGCGGCGTTTCTTATGTAATGGTTGGCCTGCCCTCCATCATTGGCCTCTTTTTCTTTGGTTTTGTTGAAACGATGAAGACGCAGGAACATGCCTGGGCATCGCTGGGCTATGTCTCTATCTTGGCTGTTTCTTCAACCGTTTTGGGTTCTTTGTTCTTTTTTAAATTGATAAAAGACACGAACGTGGTCTTTGCCTCCACGGTGAGCTACCTTATTCCGATGGTCGCTATTTTGTGGGGCGTCTTTGATGGGGAAAGTATTACGCTGTGGCATTTTGGTGGGATGGCCTCTATTTTGGTGGGCGTATATGTGGCGAGAAAATGAGGTGATTTTATTTGAAAGACACTTCAATCCTAAATACTTTTTCATCTATCATCGCCACATCTTGTTTGCTTTCGATGGAGTAACCTTTGGCGGGTTCGTAAATGAGGCTTTGCTGTGTATTTGCGATAGCGGTGTTGCTCACGTTTTTGATTTGTATTTTCGACACCTCCCCTTCTTTGAAATCAATTTTGAGGTCTTTTGTTTTCAATTTTTTATCGTCGGTGCGGTAATGCAATGCAGCTAATTTTCCATCCTGAAAAGTCGAGTCAATCTCATATTTATCCGACCACGCCGGGCGGTTGATGTCGGAGTCGGAGAATATTTTCAACTCGTTTTCCAAGTCAATATTTTCTACTTTTTTTTCTTCCCGCTCATCATTGATGAATGCTGTTTTTGTAAATGCCGTTTTGGTAGAAAGCCTTTTGACCTCGTTTTCGAGAAAGCCTTTCAGGTCGAAATATTTTTTTAAAACAGTCTGACCGGATGCCTTTGAGCTAGGTTCTTTGGCACAGCCGAGCAGCACAATGAACAAGAAAAAGAAAGTGGTTTGTTTTAAAAACGGTTTTTTCATTTTATGAAATAAATAAAAATTTATGTAAAAAATTGATTATCAGATTTTTATGTTAAAATACGTAAAATTCTTCTTTTTAAATAATTCAAATTAGCCGTTCGATCAACACCTCTCCATCCATATCCTCCGGCGCATCAATCCCCATCAAACTTAAAATGGTCGGAGCAATATCCGCCAATTTCCCGTCTTTCACTGCTATCGTTTCTGGGTCATTATCGCTCACATAAATGAACGGAACGGGGTTCATGGAATGCGCCGTATTTGGGGAACCATCTTCATTGACGAGGTAATCAGAGTTGCCGTGATCGGCGATGATGATGGCCTGATAGCCATATTTTTTGCCGACTTCCAGCAATTCCCCGAGGCAGGTATCCACCGTTTCGGCGGCCTTCATCGCTGCTTCCCAAACACCGGTATGGCCGACCATATCTGTATTTGCGAAGTTCAAACAGATAAAGTTGGGTTGGTGTTTCGTGATGTCTTCTTTTATTGCTGCGGTAATTTCGAGGGCGCTCATTTCTGGCTGCAGGTCGTAAGTGGCCACTTTTGGAGAAGGGATCATGATGCGGGTTTCTCCGGCAAAAGGCGCTTCCCTGCCACCGTTGAAAAAGAAGGTGACGTGCGGGTATTTTTCCGTTTCGGCGATGTGGGTCTGTGTGAGGCCATTTTTGGAAAGCACTTCGCCGAGGGTGTTGTGCAGGTTTTCTTTCTCAAAAATGACATCAATATTTTTGAACGTCTCGTCATAGCGGGCCATGGTGACATAGCGCAGCTTGAGTTTTTTCATACCAAATTCCGGCATGTCTTTTTGGGTGAGAACGGTCGAAATTTCGCGGGGACGGTCGGTGCGGAAGTTGAAACAGATCAGCACATCTCCATCCTCGATGCTTGCAATCGGAAGGCCCTTTTCATCAACGCAAACGATAGGTTTCAAGAACTCATCCGTCTCCCCCGCTGCGTAGCGTTTGCGGACTGCCGCCAACGGGTCGCTTGTCTTTTCACCTTTGCCATGCACCAACAGGTCATAGGCCAATTTTATCCTTTCCCAGCGCTTGTCCCTGTCCATCGCATAGTAGCGGCCAATGACGGATGCGAGTTTAACCTTTTGATTATCAATGTGTTGAGTCAGTTTTTTTAAATAGCCCTCCCCTGATTTGGGGTCAGTGTCCCTGCCGTCCATGAAGGCGTGGACATAGACATTTTCCAAGCCCTGCTGCTGCGTGGCATCGCATAGCGCCAGCAAATGGTTGATGTGGGAATGCACCCCTCCATCCGAAACCAAGCCCATAAAATGCACGGGCTTGTTGTTCTCTTTTGCATAGCGAAAAGCATCCAGCAAAACGGGGTGTTTTTGCAGTTCGCCCGATTCGACGGCCTTGTTGATGCGCAGCAGTTCCTGATAGACGATGCGGCCCGCCCCGATGTTCAAATGGCCGACTTCCGAGTTGCCCATTTGCCCATCGGGCAGCCCTACTTTTTCGCCGTGGGTGACCAAAGTAGAATTTGGGTACGTTTTTTTCAGTGAATCCATTACGGGCGTATTTGCATTGGCAATGGCGTCGGCTTCTTTTTTCTCCCCATAGCCCCAGCCGTCGAGGATCAGCAACATTACTTTTTTGGTATTCATATTCTTTGATTATGGTTTAAGGTTTCCGTTTTGGGCTACCTATATACTAAGGTGTGCAAAGGTAAACCCGCCGATCAGACTTGTGACTTTCCCCCCTGCCCCCGTTATAAAAAATGTGCGTTTGGAGGTTAAATCTATTTCCCTTCCATACGAGGTTGTGTGGACTTGCCGTTTAAGGGGTCTCTTTATCAAAAAGTTTAAGAGGCCAATTTGTTACCTCCTGTATAAAAGCCGTCAAAACCTAAACGTATTCAAGAAAATTAAAATGGATTTTTGTAAATTTGAAACTCGTTGAAAAGCCAACGGCGGCTGTTCGCCGAACATATTCAAAAAAAATTACGTTTGACAAGAAAAGGAACTCCACAGGCCTTGAAATGAAAACCCAATTTTTGGGAAATAAATGAAAGGCCCATTTGTTCATAAATTTTATAAACCATGAAAAAGCTATTGTTTTTTAGCCTTCTCCTCACTTCGACACTGGCCATGGCGCCAGTTGAGCAAGCCAACCTTTCAGCCATTACCGCCGCCATCGGTGCCGGCAATGCCGATGCCCTCGGCAAGTACTTCGACGCCAACGTTGAAGTGGCCGTAAAGGATACGGAGAAAACCTATTCAAAAGCGGAAGCTATCAAAGTGGTGAAGGAATTTTTTGCAAAAAACAAACCTTCCAACTTCAAACAAGTCCATCAAGGTGCTTCAAAAGGGCAGGACTCAAAGTATGTCATCGGCAACTTGACAGCGAACACGGGTTCGTTCCGGGTCTATGTCTTTATGAAAATGAAGGGCAGCGACAGCGTGATCCAAGAGATCCGCTTTGATTGATAGCAACGCACATTCAATGAAAATGAAAAGGCGTCGGAAAATATTTTCCGACGCCTTTTTGTGTTTTGGGGGAGGGGGAATGATGGAGCGGGAATAAATTCCCCCTCTCTTGGAAGGGCATGTAGTCCTGCTTTTTAAATTCTGTTTTATTTTTAAGCGGCCTTGTTTCCTGTTTTTTTTGGGGAAAAACACCGGTCTGCACATTTACGATTGCCCTTCCGAAAGAGCGGGAATTTATTCCCGCCCCCTTGTTCCCGCATGGA
>DROJ01000524.1 GCA_011321935.1 Bacteroidota bacterium
GCGGGCAGAAAGGCGTTGCCTCGTAGATGTGAGGCAACGCCTTTCTGCCCGCCGTCCCCGCCCAAAGGCATCACCTCTAAGGCCCTGCTAAACTGTTATGTAAAACGTATAAAGTCAAAAGCGAGGCTGATTTGACTTAATTTTTTGTGTTTGTTTTTGCAAATAGAATGGAGCATTGAATCAATGCCCTTAACTGTCCCACCCTCTATTCCGCCCGTCATTAATCATTAAAAATTAATCATTAAACCATCTCCCCCTTCAAAGTCGCGCTCGTCGCACCATATACTTTCACCTGCACATAATCGCCTGGTTTATAGCCTTTTATTTTAGGAAAAACAATCATTTTGTTCTGCGAATTGCGGCCTTTGAAATCCTGGTCCGACTTTTTGGAGTCGCCTTCGATCAACACCTTGAAAGTCTTGCCGATGTCTTTTTGATTTTGCTTGAAAGAGACTTGATTCTGCAAACGGACAATCTCTGTAAGGCGGCGTTTTTTGATTTCCAAAGGGATGTCGTCCTCGTATTTCCGCTGCGCCAAAGTACCCGGCCTTTCTGAATAAACGAACATATAGGACATGCTATAATTCGCCCATTCGATCATGCTCAAAGTGTCTTGGTGTTCCTCCTCCGTTTCGGTACAAAACCCGGTAATAATATCGGAACTGATGGCGCAATCGGGGATGATGCGGTAGATGGAGCGCACCCGTTCCATGTACCACTCGCGGTCATAGGTACGGTTCATCAATTTCAAAACCCGGCTGTTGCCGCTCTGTATCGGCAGGTGGATGTAATTGCAGATATTTTCGTGGGCGGCCATGGTGTGCAGCACCTCGTCGGTAATGTCTTTTGGATGGGAAGTCGAAAAACGGATGCGGAGGTCGGGATGCACATTGGCCACCATTTCGAGCAGCTTGGCGAAGTTGGTTTTTTCGCCAGTTTCGGGATTTTCCCATTTGTAGCTGTCCACGTTTTGGCCGAGCAATGTGACCTCCCTGAAGCCGCTGTTATAAAGGTCGGCCGCTTCCGCAACAATGCTGAAACAATCGCGGCTGCGCTCCCTCCCGCGGGTGTAAGGCACCACGCAAAACGAGCACATGTTGTCGCAGCCCCGCATGATGGAAATGAACGCAGAAACGCCATTGCTGCCGAGGCGCAAAGGACTGATGTCGGCATAAGTTTCTTCCCTTGAAAGAAAAACGTTGACCCCTTTGTCGCCTTCTTCTGCGCCTGCCACGAGCTTGGGCAGGTCGCGGTAGGCATCTGGCCCGACTACCAAATCAACGAGGCGTTCTTCTTCCAGAAATTTGGATTTCAAGCGCTCCGCCATGCAGCCAAGCACGCCGATCAATGTGCCCGGCCGCTGTTTTTTTATTTTATCAAAAACACGCAGCCGTTGACGGACATTGGCCTCTGCTTTTTCACGGATAGAGCAAGTATTGATGAGGATGAGGTCAGCCGTTTCCATATTGCGCGTAGCGCTAAAACCCGCCCCGGCCAATATGCTGCCCACTATTTCGCTGTCGCTAAAATTCATCTGGCAGCCATAGCTTTCTATATAAAAGTGCTTGCCAACCTCAGGTTGGCCGCTTTGCGCCTGTTGATGAGGCTTCGTTTTTTCTTTAAAAAAAACCTCGCCCTGCTTGCCCTCGTCAATTGTTTTTGTCAGTCCCGTCAGTGTCGGGTTGTCGTTGTACATAATCACGTTAAAATTTTGGAGCGCAAAGATAAACCTTTATTCAAGTTGTAGTGACAAAATGTCATGTTAATAATTTTTCTGGTTGCCCAAAAGTATGTTTCAAATGAACGGGCTATCTATTTGGCGAGCCGCTAATGCGCAAATTTCAAGGGTATTCATGGTTGTTTTCATTCGTGCATTCGCGGCAAAACATATTGATTCCACTAATTTGCGACTATCTCAAATCAATTTTTCCAAAACTTCGCCTTCTGGAAAACCCATGACAACATTGGTTTATTTCAGGAAAAACCTGCAACATATTTCCCAAGCAATACCAATTAACACTCATTTTCCGTTTTTTTGCATCCTCAATCAACTATTTTATTAATCAAAAATCACGACATGAAAATTATTCCAGTTCTATTTACCCTCTCAATGGCACTCTTTCTTTTTGCCTGTGGCGACGACGACTCCGCCCCTTCTTGCAATACTGACAACATCACCTACACCAACACCATCGAAAAAATAATTGCCGACGCAGGCTGCGCCCAAATGGGCTGCCACGCATCAGGTTCTATGCTGGGCAGCGGCAGCTTGGCCAATTATGACGATGCAAAAGAGTTTGTCAATAAAGGAAGGATTCTCGGCGCACTGAGAAGAGAGGACAACTTTGCGGAAATGCCAAGAGACCCTGCCACCGGCAATGCGGCGGCAAAATTGGCCGATTGCGACATTGACAAAATCGAGGCTTGGATTACAGCGGGCGCGCCTGAATAGGTTGAGATGGGCTGATAGCAGTTATCGCCCAAACCCTCGAAGCATTGAATAAAAAAAGCGGCCTGTCCCCTATTGAGGCAGGCCGCTTTTTTACGGAAGAACAAATGTTTTTTACAAAACTTGCTCGATGGCTTGTTTCAAACCTTTCAAGTTTCTTGTACCGATTATAATGTCCTCTCCTTGTTTTGTCCGCAGGTGAACCCCTCTCCTACCGGACAGGCTGTACCTCTTTTCGTGGCCAAAATTGACATCCCAACCGCTGTTCCTTGTTGTTGGGACGGAAGACAAAAATTCACATTCTTCCACGTCTTTCCACTTGATTTTGTGGGTCTTAGTGCTCAAAGGCGAGTATTTTACACAAATGCTCTTTTTGGTCACTTTGACCGAAAGCTGCATGTTGATCAGGTACCAAAGACTGGCCGCCAAGGGGATGATAAAAGCGAAATAAGTCAAGAACGACATGGGTTCGGCAACCGGGGCGATCCAATGTTGGCTGATCAAACGGTAGGTCAGGCCGACGATGAAAAAGGCGATCAGTGCAATTACCTCCCATCCGCTGAAACGTTGTTTTTCTTTAAAAATATTCTTTGACATAACTAAAGTAGTTTTTATTTTTTTGCCTGAAAACAATTCATAAACTCATTCATCAATGGAGTGTCAGCAAAAAAAAAGTTATAGATTTTATCAATTCTGGGCAAATAAACAAGTCGGAAAGACTCTTGAAATTTCATGTTCGCCAGCAAATTGATCTTGATATTTTCTTTTAAATAAGAGTACAAAGGTAGGCAGTTTACACTGAAATTACAAAAAGTTTACATTAAATTAACATTGGGAAAGGCAAACCTCCCACTTGCATTTCATGAAAAGAAGAAAAAAAGGGACGATCAGCCGCAGGTAAAAAAGCGAAATTCTTTTAAAATAAATGGTTCTTTGACAAATCCAGTGAAATTGGAATACAAGACTCTGTTATCACAGTTTTTTTACCACAGAGAACACAGGGGAACACAGAGAAAGCCATTGCTTCCGCCGTAGGCGGAAATCCCCTGTGTTCCCCTGTGTTCTCTGTGATAAAATAAATCTGTGTCGAATTATAAACTCCACAGCTTGTACCGATTGTTCGGGAGGATTTGTCAAAGAACCAAATAAATAACCCCCCGGGCAATGCTAAATTGACATAGAAAGCAGAGTTTTGTGGCCGACAACCCAAAAGGCACCAATGACAAGGGGGCAGGCCGGGCACTTTGAGAAAAAGGACAAATTCTTTGCTTGCCAGGACTGCCCCCGTTTTTTCCTACCTATTGAACGTATTATGATTTTCCCAGCTATTCAGATTTAATGCAAAGTTAACAATGGTATAATCTGCGCTTAAGATAAGCGGCTGACTTTTGCAGTGTCCTTTTTCTCAACAAACAAAAGCAAAGATTACCATGAAATTGAAAAATTGGCTGCTGATGGCAGCATTCTGCTTACCGGGCATTTACCTGTCTGCCCAAGCCCAACAACCTACCGTTAGCCTAAAATTTGGCAAAGGCCTCAACATCCTCGCAGCGGACTCTTCCATGTCCATGAAAATGCAGTTCAGGATGCAGAGCCTTTTCAGCGCTTCCCGCGACCTCGAAGATGGGAACGATTGGGCGAGCAGCTACAAAATCCGCCGTGCCCGGTTGAAGTTTTCGGGATGGGCATTTTCCCCAAAATTGGGCTACAAAGTAGAAATGGCTTTGTCCAATGACGACCTGAAAACCAAAAATGACCTTGACCAAACAAGCCAGGCGCCCAAGGTCATTTTGGATGCCGTGCTGAAATGGAAGTTCCACCAAAACTTCTCCCTTTGGCTGGGGCAGACCAAATTGCCGGGCAACCGCGAACGGGTCGTTTCTTCCCAAAAACAACAATTGGTGGACCGCAGCCTCGTCAACAGTATTTTCAATATTGACCGCGACATGGGCATCCAAATCCACGGGAAATTCAAATCAGGCGATATGGTCATCAAGCCGATTGCCGCTTGGGCAATGGGCGAAGGGAGGAACATTACCATCGGCAACGTCGGCGGGTACAGCTATACCGGCCGCTTGGAACTGCTGCCTTTTGGCGAGTTCAAAAGCAAGGGCGATTACTTTTGGGCCGACCTGAAAAGGGAGCCTTCTCCCAAACTTGCGCTCGGCGCTTCCATCAATTTCAACAAAGGGGCCTCCCGCCAAAAGCAGTCTGGAAAATTCCTGACCGACAACGAGGGCAACTTTTTGACGAACGACATTTCGACCTTTTTTGTGGACGGCGTTTTCAAATACCAAGGTTTTTCCGTGATTGGCGAATACGCACACAAAAAATTTATGGACATAGTAATCGGCAAAGATGGCGACCTCCCCGCAGTGGCTATTGATGCCAAAGGAAACAGTTATCAAACTGGAAAAGGCATTACCTTTCAAGCGGGTTACCTACTCAAAAGCAACTGGGAATTTGCCGCTCGTTACACTTCCGTCACGCCTGACCATGTCCGCGATTTTACCGGGCGGAAGGAATACACTTTTGGCATTTCAAAGTATATCGTCGGCCATAGCCTGAAAGTGCAGAGCGATGTTAGTTTGACGGATAAAGACGGGACGGATACCAATAATTTGCGGTACCGGCTCCAGTTCGAATTTGGGTTTTAAGGTAGCCGCCCTCCCGAAGGTTCGGATTGGGCGGGCTATATTAATTATGCGTTTAAACAAAATAGCTACCCAATCCCGAACCTTCGGAAGGGCGGCTACAAAATCAAAACAATGGATTTTCCTTTTATCGTAATGTGGGTCGGGTTTATGTTGGCATCTTATTCCGTGGTCGGAAACGATGTGATCCAAACACTCGGCACCTTCCTTACCTCCAACGAGAAATCAATGAAATGGTGGGTACTTTGGCTCTTTGCCGCCACCATCCTCGTTGCTGCGCTCACCAATGGGTTTCTCAACGATGACATTTCATATGGCCGCCTCAATAAATTCAGAGAGGGACTTGGCACCTTAGATTATAATTGGTACTATATCTTTCCGCCCATCGTGCTGATGGTTATCACCCGTTATGGGATACCGGTGAGCACTACTTTTATGATACTCACCTTGTTTTCACTCAGCTCGATCCCGAACGACGTGCCGACCATGCTCTCGAACGTGGTGGATACCGATACCAAATTGGGGGGCATGATCTATAAATCCATTTTGGGATATATCGTGGCATTTTCTTCGGCCATTATTATATACCTCGCTATATCGAGGCTGACCGAAAAAAAATTCATCGACAACAAGATCACCGACAAGGGCAAAACATTCTGGACGGTGGCCCAATGGCTCACTACCGGTTTTTTGTGGTACCAGTGGCTGACCCAAGACTTGGCCAATATTTATGTTTACCTGAAAGGTGGATATGAATTATCAATTATTGAATTTGTGGTTTCCGTTGCTATTCTTGTCGGTTTGTTGGGCTATATATTTTATGTTAGGGGGGGGGCTGTGCAAAAGGTGGTCCGTAAAAAAACAAATACGGCAGATATCCGCTCGGCCACTTTTATTGACCTGATATATGCCATCGTTTTGATGGTCTTTAAAGGCACTACCTTTTTCGGTTTTGGCTTTACTTTCCCGTGGACGGGCGACCTGCCCATGAGCACCACATGGGTCTTCATCGGCCTGTTGGCCGGACGTGAACTGGGGATGCGCATCAATATGGAAGGCAAGGTCAGCAAGAAGGTTTCGAGGATGGTTTTTGCCGACCTGGGCAAGGTGTTCTTCGGGCTTTTGGTGAGCGTTTTATTGGTATTTATGATAAAAATATTAGCGGGGTAAATCAGCAAAATTATTATTGAAAAAAGGTGTCTTGTTATAAAAACAAGGCGCCTTTTTTGTTTCCTGTAAAATATTGTTTCCCCGAGAAATCGGGACAAGCCCGCAAAGTACGCAGTATCATACGCAGAGAAACGCAGAGTTTATTGAAGCCGTCTCCACAAAACTCTGCGTTCCTCCGCGTATAACTCTGCGTACTTTGCGGGAAACAAATCTATCTTTACGGGAAAACAATTATCCATGAAAAAACTCACCCGCCGTACCTTCCTCGAATTTTTGGGCATCAGTGCTGCCTCTGCTTTTTCCGGTCATTATTTGCCAATGGGCCACTCCCCTATTTCAAAACTAAAAGCCATCCCCCCCTCCGAACTCGACGAACTCCAACTCGCCGACGGCCTCTCATACGAGGTGCTGATAAAATGGAAAGACAATATTTCCAAAAAAGAAAAATTCGGTTTCAACAACGACTACACCGCCTTTATCCCTTTTGATAAAAACAAGCCCGACGATGGCCTTTTATGGGTCAACCACGAATATGTTGACCCCCGTTTCGTCTCCCATTTTATAAATGACGACATTTCTAAAAAAAGCAAAAAACAGGTCGAAAAAGAAATGGACAACGTGGGCGGCAGCATATTGCGGACAATGAAAAAAGACGGCAAATGGAAGGTCTTAAAAAATGATCCGCTCAACCGACGCATCACTGCAAAAACAGATATTCCATTTAATTGGAGCGAACCCATTCTGGGCAAAAAATCGGCGATGGGCACCCTGGCCAATTGCGCGGGCGGCATCACGCCCTGGGGAACTATATTGACCTGCGAAGAAAATTACGACCTTTTTTATGGAGAAAGAGACCGTAAAACGGGCCAACGGAAACCCGCCGATTATGACTACGGCTGGTACCTGCATTTCGACAACCCGCCGGAACATTATGGCTGGGTGGTCGAGGTGGACCCAATGACCGGGGCGGCACAAAAACACATCGCCCTCGGACGCTGCGCCCATGAATCCGCTACCGTAAAAGAACTGGAAGACGGCCGCCTCGTCGTTTATTCGGGCGACGATTCCGTGAACCAGTTTTTATATAAATTTATTTCCTCCAAACCCGGCTCGCTTTCGGAGGGGACACTGTATGCGGCAAGCACCATGATGGGCAAATGGCTCCCGCTGAAATACGACGAGCAGCCCGTTTTGCAGAAATTATTTAAAGACCAAACGGACGTGCTTATCCGCATGAGGCAGGCCGCCAAATTCCTCGGCGCTACCCCGCTCGACCGCCCCGAAGACATCGAAATAAACCCGGCCAACGGCGATGTTTTGGTGGCATTGACCAATAATTCCACGGTCGGCAATTACGTGGGTTCTATTTTGAAAATAAGCGAAAAAGATGGCCAATATGATGCGCTCGAATTTACTTCCGATACCTTTTTGGCCGGCGGCGAAGCAACCAATTTTGCCTGCCCCGACAACATGGCCTTCGACCCAAAAGGCAACCTTTGGTTCACCTCCGATATGCCGGGCAGCCATATGAACCGCGCCGACAAACCTTATTATTTTCCTTTTAAAAACAACAGCCTGTTTGTGGTGCCAAAAGAAGGGGAACATGCCGGAATGCCCATCCGTGTAGCCAATGCCCCGACCCATGCGGAATTTACCGGCCCAAGTTTTTCGCCGGACGGCAAAACGCTGTTTTTGAGCGTGCAGCACCCGGGAGAGTTTTCCGCTTCGCTAAATGAACTGTCGAGCCATTGGCCGGAGGGGGGAGATAGGATGCCGAAGCCTGCGGTGGTGGCTATATATGGGGTGGATGAGGTTGTTTGAAAGGGAGGAGGTTTTGGATATTTGGAGTAGATGTAATACCTTTAGGCCGCTATTGAGAAGGGATGTTTTTTATTTTCATTAAATATATTGTGGGATAGCTTTAAGATAGCAGCTTATGCTGCCGTTATATGACGTGTTTTCGATACTTAATACCTTATGGGTGATCGAATGAAAAGAATTTCCATTTATAAAGAATTGACAAAATACTATTATTAAAAATAACTCAAATGGAATACCCA
>DROJ01000525.1 GCA_011321935.1 Bacteroidota bacterium
AAATAGTGGCTCGCTGCTTTGAGGCAACGCCTTTCCTCCCACCGTCCACGCGCAAAGAGCTTGTCCCGATTGCTCGGGGCATCGCCTCAAAAAAGGTTCTCCGATGGAGGTATTTAAAAATAGTGGCTCGCTGCTTTGAGGCAACGCCTTTCCTCCCACCGTCCACGCGCAAAGAGCTTGTCCCGATTGCTCGGGGCATCGCCTCAAAAAAGGTTCTCCGATGGAAGTGTTTATAAATAGTGGCTCGCTGCTTTGAGGCAACGCCTTTCCGCCCGCACTGCCAGCGCAAAGGCATCGCCTCAAGAGAGCCAATTCCTCAGCATCTCCATCCCATGTTCCGTCATTATGGATTCGGGATGAAATTGCAGCCCCCGCACATCATATATTTTATGGGTCAAACCCATGATCTGCCCGTTGTCGTCCACTGCCGTTTTATCAAAACAATCCGGCAGGCCATCATTTGAAACGACCCACGAATGATAGCGACCTACGGCAAATGTTTCCGGCAGGTTTTTAAATAACGGTTCTTTTTCCGACAGCACTTTTACGGGCGTTGCCACTCCGTGAAATACATCGTCGAGGTTTTCCAATTGGCCACCGAACACCTCCCCGATGGCCTGCAGTCCGAGGCATACGCCGAGGATGCTTTTTTCTGCGGCGTGTGCTTTGATGAGGTCGCATAAAATGCCCGCTTCACGGGGAAGGCCGGGGCCGGGAGAGAGCAATATTTTATCATATCGGCCTACCTCCTCCACGGTGATTTTGTCGTTGCGGAAAACGTCGGGGCGCGTGCCCGTTATTTCTTCCAAATAATGGACGAGGTTGTAAGTGAAGGAGTCGTAATTGTCGAGGACTAATATTTTCATTTTAATTTATTAGTTAGGATAGGACACTGATTGAACTGATCTAACTGATTTTCACGGATTTTAAAAATCAGTTCCTATCAGTTAGATCAGTTCGATCAGTGTTCAATCCTACCTTATTTCATTTCATTGCCGCATTACCGATAGGACAGGACACTGATCCAACTGATAAGACCCGGTTTTTTAAATCCGTGAAAATCAATTCAATCAGTTCGATCAGTGTTCAATCCTACCTTATTTCATTTCATTGCCGCATTACCGATAGGACAGGACACTGATCTAACTGATAAGACCCGGTTTTTTAAATCCGTGAAAATCAGTTCAATCAGTTCGATCAGTGTTCAATCCTATCCCGTTTTATATGGTTTCCGCAATCCCGATGGCCTTGCGCAGCGCCCCTATTTTATTGAACACCTCCTGGCATTCCGACTCCTCTTTCGAGTATTTCACAATGCCCGCCCCGGCCTGATAATGCAGCCTGTTTTGTTTGCTGAAAAAAGAGCGGATGAGGATGGCGTGGTTCATTTCGCCGTCGAAATTGAAGAAGCCGACGCAGCCGCCATAGAAGCCACGGGCGGCGGGTTCTATCTCGTCAATGAGTTGCAAGGCGCGGTATTTAGGTGCGCCGCTGAGGGTGCCTGCGGGGAAGGTTTCGCCCATCAATCGGCTGCGGGAGGCACCTTCCGGCAAGCTGCCCTCCACCGTCGAGACGAGGTGGATGACGTGGCTGAAATACTGCACTTCTTTATAGGTTTTGACCAGCACGTTTTTGGCCAAACGGCTGAGGTCGTTGCGGGCCAAGTCCACGAGCATGACGTGTTCGGCGTTCTCTTTGGGGTCGGCGAGGAGGCTCTCGGCGGCGGCCTTGTCGGAGCTGTCGTCTCCGGTGCGGGCCACCGTTCCGGCGATGGGGTTGATGATGGCAGTATTGCCCTGCACCTGTATCTGCGCCTCCGGCGACGAGCCGAAAATACGGAAGGCCCCGAAGTCGAAATAAAAGAGGTAGGGCGATGGGTTGACGGAGCGCAAAGCCCTGTAAACATTGAACTCGTCGCCCTCGAAGGCCTGCGAAAACTGCCGCGCCAAAACGATCTGGAACACGTCGCCGCGCTGGCAGTGCTGCTTGCCCTTCCTCACCATTTCCATGTATTCGAGGTCGGTCATATTGGTCTGCTCCCCGCCCATTTTACGAAAGTGGAAACTGGGGAAAACGGGTGCGTTGATGAGCGTTTCGGCCTGCTCCATTTTGCTTTTTTCTCTTCCGCCTTTCGGCAAATCCCCATCCGTGCAGATATTTTCCATCAGCGTCATTTTATTCGTAAAATGGTTGATGCAAAGCACAAAGCGGAAGAGCTTGTAACAGAGTTGGGGGATGCTGCGGCCGGGGGCGGTGGGAGCTTTGAGTTCGATGGTCTCGAAATGGGCGACGGCATCGAAGGCGGCGTAACCGAAAAACCCGTTCAGTTTTTTTGCTGCGGTACTTTCGGATTTTTCTATTTTAAAATTATTGAAAAAGACGTCTAATTCATCAAAAACCAATTCCTTTTTGGCCACCGGTTTTTGCGTCGGCAATTGTCCGGGAAGCTGGGTTTCCAAAATACCATTTTCCAAAACGATGCTGGCGATGGGGTCGAAACAGATGAACGACAGCGCATTTTCTTTGCCGTGGTAGTCACTGCTTTCGAGCAGCAACGAACCGGGGTAGCGGTCGCGCAGGCGGAGGTAAAGGCTCACCGGGGTAAGGGTGTCGGCGAGGAGGGTTTTCTCTAAAACGGTCAGTTCGATCATTCTTTTTTTGGTGTAAGGGAGTTTGTAATAAATAACCTACCCATTATGGCTCGTTCTTCCTGCCTGCCGGCAGGCAGGTTTCCTTCTGAGAAACTTAAAAAAAACCTTACGTAGCCCCACTATGCGCGGTTTTTTAAAATTCCTCACAAGAAAAAATAACTTCGCATAATGGATAGGTTATTTATTGCAAACTCCCTAAAGTGCAACGGTTTATCGGTGTAACGGGCGGTGCCAATAAACCGTTGCACCGATAAACCGATATGCCGCCAAAACAAAAAAAGGCCCGTCGCAACGACGAGCCTTTTCTGTTTTGTATATTTATATCATACCAATCAGGCAAGTTTCCGCTGCGGGTCCGCTCCGGTTATTTGCCACCACCAATTGGTATGATTGAAATTTTGCATTGCATTGATTTTGATGGGGCAAAAATAGGGGAGTTTATATGGAAAAAGCAAGTGGGGTGTATCAAATGCAATGCTTTTTTTTCGAGGGATGTGAATCTCTCGAAAAAAAAGCATTGCATTTGATACACCGCCAAATAATTTTCCTGCCCGGTCATTCTTCCTTCCCAAAATAGACCCAAACTTTCCGCGTGCCGGCCTTCCCGATCACCTGCTCCACTTCCTCCTTGTTTGCTGCCCGCAATTTTTTTACCGAACCAAAATGCTTCAGCAATTTGGCGGCTGTTTTTTCGCCGATGCCGGGGATGTCTTCGAGTTCCGTTTTTGTAAAATTTTGCGAACGCTTGTTGCGGTGGAAAGTAATGGCAAAGCGGTGCGCCTCGTTCCGCGCCTGCTGGATGAGTTTTAGGCTTTCCGATTTTTTGTTGATATAGAGCGGGATAGGGTCGCCGGGGAAAAAGATTTCTTCCAGCCGTTTGGCGATGCCGACGACGGTCACTTTTTCGAGGATGCCGAGGGTGGCAAGGCTTTTTGCGGCAGCGCTCAACTGCCCTTTTCCGCCGTCGATAATGATAAGCTGCGGCAGCGGTTCGCCCTCTTGCAGCAGTCGGCGGTAGCGGCGGTAAACGACCTCTTCCATGGAGGCAAAGTCATCGGGGCCTACCACTGTTTTGATGTTGTAGTGCCGGTAATCTTTTTTGCTCGGCTTGGCATTTTTAAAGACGACGCAGGAGGAGACGGGGTAGCTGCCCTGCATGTTGGAATTGTCGAAACACTCGATGTGGAGCGGCAGGTCTTTCATGTGCAGGTCGCCCTGCAAGGTGCGGAGGATGCGCTCGGTGGAGGTCTGTTTGTTGGTCTTGGAAACGGCATCTTTCTTTTTTTGGAGGAGGAAAAATTTCACGTTTTTTTCGGAAAGTTCGAGCAGTTTTTTTTTGTCGCCTATTTTGGGGATGGTCTGTTGGATGTCCTTTTCGGCCAGTTCCACCTCGTAAGGAAGGATGATTTCGGGGGCGATGCTGTCGAAGCGCTGCCGGAGTTCGGGGATCACGTAGGTCAGCAGGTCCCTTTCGTCGTCGTCGAGGTTTTTTACCATTTCCTGCGTGTAGGCATTGATGATGGCGCCGTTGACCACTTTGATATAATTGACATAAGCATGCTTCTCGTCGCTGGCAATGGAGAACACGTCCACGTCGCGGATGGTAGTGCTGACGACGGTGCTCTTGCTCTGGTAGTCACCAAAAATGCCGAGCTTGTCCTTGGCTATTTGGGCTTTTTCAAACTCCAGTTTTTCGGCGTGCTTGGCCATCAGTTCTTGGAGGTGGCGTTTTACGGGGCCAAAATTTCCTTTTAAAATATTTTTGACCTGCTTGATCTTTTCGTTGTAGTTTTCTTCGGTTTCCTTGCCCTCGCAGGGTGCTTCGCAATTTTTGATATGGTACTCCAGGCAGACCTTGAACTTGCCTTTTCCGATATTTTCATTTGATAAAAAGAAGTTGCAGGTGCGCAGGGGGAAGAGCGCCCTTATCAGTTCCAGGATGGTTTTCAAACGCCCCTTCGAGGTGTAGGGCCCGAAGTAGGTCGAGCCGTCGCGCACCACCTTCCGCGTGATATAGACCCGCGGGAAACGCTCGTTGCGGATGCAGAGGTAGTTGTAGCTTTTGCCGTCTTTGAGCATCACGTTATAAGGCGGCTGCAGGCGTTTGATGAGGGTGCTTTCCAAAAGCAGCGCATCGGTCTCCGTCTCCACGATGGTCATTTCGATGCTCCTTGCGTGCTTTACCATCACCCTCGTTTTATAGGCCATGCCTTTGGTCGAGCCAAAATAAGAGGAGAGGCGGTTTTTCAGGTTTTTGGCCTTGCCGACATACAGCGCATTGCCCTCCCCGTCGAGGAAGCGGTAAACGCCCGGCTGCTTCGGCCAAGTGGGCATGAGCTGCTGGTAGTCTTTGTTGGTCATGGTAGGTTTGGATTGGTTTATCGGTGCAAAGGTTCATCGGTTCATCGGGCGGCAAATTTATGGAAATGGGAGGTTTTCCTATAATACTGAAAATTTGCTTTTGCCTTTTCCGGGCCATCATTTAGAGTCAGGGTTGCAGGGCGGTGGCGTTTTGAACGCCGCACTCTACTCTAAGATAAAATTTCTGTTGAAAATGCGGCTTTCAAAACGCCGCCGCTCTGGAATAAAAGGCAATTGCATTGAAGGTCAATGTATTGGTACAAATCGTAATTAGCTAACCATTTAGTTTTTGGTTAAATGCCATATTATCAGGGATTTGTCGGACTAATCACTAGTCAACTCATACTACTATACATCAACACCTTGTTAGAAAAAAAGTAAAGAGATTTCATTGAAAAAAGGGG
>DROJ01000526.1 GCA_011321935.1 Bacteroidota bacterium
AGATCCGCCTAAAGGCGGATGACAAAGCAGCGGAGACGGGGGCTTGGCCTAAGTGCTTGAAATCACGTCAAAATTAACACTACCATAATTCCTAATATGCTCTATACTGAACCATAATAGGTTTTCCCGAAGGGTCGGGAAGTCGTGCATAGAGGGCAGGTTCTCTCCGCCTAAGGCGGACTGGGGGCTGGCGAGGGCAAATGCACAACTTGTCCCGACCCTTCGGGAAAACCTATTATGGTTCCAGTTCAAATCCTTTTAAAACATTGGACTTCAATATGTTTTCCTTTTTATAGGCAGCCGTTTTTTCCATTTTCCCATCTTTGTTTTCATAAATATCAACCGTTTTGTTTTCGGGGGTCAATGGTCCAATATTCAAGCACATTATACTTGCTGTAAATTTCTTTTTTTTGATGGAGGTCTATTTCAGTTTTATTTTTTGCGATAGCAGAAACCATAATCAATAAAATTTTCTCAACAAATATAGGCAAATATTTTCACATGCCAGTTATTTCTTCTTTTTCGCCTTCGCCCAAGCATCCCTCAAAGTCACTGCCCGGTTGAACACCAATTTATCCTCCGTCGAATCGGGGTCGGGGGTGAAATATCCCAACCTGAAAAACTGGTAACTCCCGCCCGGTTTTGCATTTTTCAAAGCAGGTTCGAGCAAGGCATTTTTTATGACTTTTAATGAATCTGGATTGATATATTCTTTAAAATCCTTCTCTCCGCTCAACGGGTTTTCGACCGTAAAAAGGCGGTCGTACATGCGCACCTCGGCGGGAATGGCATGTTCCACGGAGACCCAGTGCAGGGTCGCTTTTGGCTTCAGGCCGGAAGTGTCGCTGCCGCTCCTTGATTCTGGAAAATAGGTGCAGTGCAGTTCCGTCACCTTCCCGTTTTCGTCTTTTACAAAATCATCAACTTGGATAATAAAGCCGCTTTTCAGCCTGCCCAGCCTGCCGGGGCCGAGGCGGAAAAACTTCTTCGGCGGGTCTTCCATGAAGTCGCCGCGCTCTATCCACAGTTCGCGGGTAAACGGGATTTTGCGCGTTCCTGCCGATTCGTCTTCGGGGTTGTTGACCGTCTCCATCCATTCGGTTTTGCCTTCCGGGTAGTTGGTCAGCACAACTTTCAGCGGGTCGAGGACGGCCATCACGCGGGCTGCTTTTTTGTTCAGGTCTTGGCGCACACAAAATTCGAGCAGGCCGATGTCCACAACGTTTTCGCGTTTGGCCACGCCGATGCGGTCGGCAAAATTGCGGAGCGCAGCGGCCGTGTATCCCCTGCGGCGGAGGCCCGAAATGGTCGGCATGCGGGGGTCGTCCCAGCCGCTTACGTGGCCCTCGTTGACCAGTTGCAGCAGCTTGCGTTTGGAGACCACGGTGTAAGAAAAATTGCGCCTCGCAAACTCGTATTGCTTGGAGGGGAAGATGCCCAGTTTTTCGATCAGCCAGTCGTACAGCGGGCGGTGCGGCACAAATTCGAGGGTACAAATGGAGTGGGTTATTTTTTCGATGCTGTCGCTTTGGCCATGCGCCATGTCGTACATCGGGTAGATGCACCACTTGTCGCCCGTGCGGTGGTGGTGGGCATGTTTGATGCGGTAAAGGAAGGGGTCGCGCAGGTGCATGTTTGGCGAAGCCATATCAATTTTTGCCCGCAAAACTTTGCTGCCTTCGGCAAATTCGCCTTTGCGCATGCGCTCGAACAGGTCGAGGTTTTCTTCCACGCTGCGCTCGCGGAAGGGGCTGTTTTTTCCCGGTTCTTTGGGCGTGCCTTTCATGGCGGCAATCTCCTCGGCAGTGCTGTCGTCCACGTATGCGAGGCCCTTTTTTATCAGGTCAACGGCAAAGCCGTAAAGCTGCTCGAAGTAGTCTGAGGAGTACAAAATTTGGTCGGGCGTAAAGCCCATCCAACGCACGTCTTCGGTGATGCTCTCGACGTATTCCGTCTCCTCGGTGATGGGGTTGGTATCGTCGAAGCGGAGGTTGCACTTGCCCTTGTATTTTTGGGCGAGGCCAAAATTTAGGCAGATGCTCGCGGCGTGGCCGAGGTGGAGGTAGCCGTTGGGTTCGGGAGGGAAACGGGTATGCACCCGCCCGTCGTTCTTGCCTTCGGCAAGGTCTTTTTCGATGATTTCTTCGATGAAATTGAGGGGTTCACCGAGGTTTCGGGACAGGTCTTTATCTTTCGGTTCGGTACTCATTTATGAATTAATTTGTTGAGATCAGTGATTGGTTAAATCCATGTTATTGGAACTTGGTCAGTTTGAAAAAAGGTTCGCAAAAGTCTGCTTTTTTTTATTTGAATGCAAGCCGTGCCTTACTGCAAAAGAAAGATGCTTGGTACGGGAGAAAAATAAAACAATTTTGGTTGCTTTTATCTTGGTCATAAATTCCTTAACTTTGAACCCTAATCATTTGAAAAATGACTATTAAAACAGGAACAATCAAAAAAATTCCAAAACACCTTATCTATGAAATGGATGAAGGGGTTCCCATTTATTATAAAGGGTACAAAGAATATTTAAACGGAAACCAAAACTTTGAACAAACTATGCCTGATAGTAATTTACAAGCCTGGCTGAAAGGCAGGCTATATCTCTTTATTAGCCTTTTGTTTCAAAAAAATAAAAATATTGTTGTCACTGTGGGCGAACAGGGTCTTTCCTTAAAGAAAAGATCATGGAGGGGAGCAGACATCGCCATTTTCAAAAAAAGCAATTTTGACTTAGTCCCGGAATATTCAAAAAAGCCGCCCGAAGTGGTCATCGAAATCAATATTAAAGGGGACTATGATTCGGACGAAAAAATGCTCCGCGATTACGAAAGGAAAAATGCGCAGTTGCTCGAATTTGGCGTAAAAAAAATCATTTGGATTTTTACTGAAACCCAGTTCATCGTGAGCGTCACCAATGAGGGCAAAAAGAATTATGAGTGGAACGACGATGTTCCAGTTTTCAAGGACATTTCGTTTAATGTGCAAAAAGTGGTTGATAGTTTTTACGAATAAACAATACCTCTCCGAGTCTTTGGGCTTGCAATACCTATAATACCCAATACCCTTTTAATACCCAATACCCATTCCCTACATCCTCTCCGGCATTTCGATTCCCAGCAGTCCCATCCCCGCCGTCAGCGTATTAGAAACAGCGGCGCATATTTCCAACCTGAAAGCCTTCGCCTCTTCCGTTTCTGCTTTTAATATGGACAGTTCGGCTACCAGTTTGCTAAAGTTCTTGGCGAGGTCATAGCAATAGGCAGCGATGGCCGAGGGGTCGTAAGTTTCGGCAGCAAACCGGATGGTTTCGGGGAAGCGGTAGAGCAGCCCGACGATGTCTTTTTCTTCTTTTTTCAATGAAACATAGGCGCCTGCGACCTCCTTCCAGGCTGGCCGTTTCATGCCCATTGCCTCCGCTTTTTTGAGGATGGAATTGGCGCGCACGTTGGCGTATTGGACGTAGGGGCCGGTGTGCCCCTGCATCTCGACACTCTCGGCGGGGTCGAAGACCATCCGCTTTTTGGGCTGTACTTTTATGATCTGGAATTTGAGTGCGCCGAGCGCAACCCGTTGGATGATGTCCGCTTTTTCCGTTTCCGAAAACGAACTTATTTCGCCCCTTGCCTCCGATTCTTTGGTGGCCTCCGCGATGACTTCGGCGATGAGGTCGTCGGCGTCAACGACCGTTCCCTCGCGGCTTTTCATTTTGCCGGAAGGCAGGTCAACCATGCCGTAATTGAGGTGGTAGAGGCCGTCGGCATAAGGTTCGCCGAGGCGTTTGAGAATTTCAAAAAGTGCTTTGAAATGGTAGTCCTGCTCGTCGGCCACCACGTAAACCATCTTTTCGGGGGCGAAATCTTTGTACCTGACCTGCGCCGTCCCGATGTCCTGGGTGATGTAAACGGAGGTGCCGTCGCTGCGCAAAACGACTTTGTGGTCAAGCTTTGCACCGGTCAGGTCAGCCCACACACTGCCGTCTTCTTTTTTGTAAAATACGCCTTTTTCGAGGCCTTCTTCCACTGCGTCTTTTCCCAAAAGGTAGGTTTCGGATTCGTAATAATATTTGTCGAAACTGACGCCGAGTTTTTTGAAAGTTTCCTCGAAGCCGTCATAGACCCATTGGTTCATTTTTTTCCAAAGGGCGATGGTGGCAGGGTCCTTGGCCTCCCACTTCATCAGCATTTCGCGGGCTTCTTTTCCCAAAATACTGTACTCGTTGAAATAGGTGTTTTTATAAAAATTCTTAAAAAACAAAGCCTTCGCCATCGCCTCGGCTTTTATTTCCGACACCTCTTTTATAGCGCCTTTTTTTTCTTGAAAAATAGCATCGGCAATATCCGACTGCTGCCACGCCTTGTATTCCTCCTGAAATTTTTTCTCAAAAAGCACGTAATAATCTCCCACAAAGTGGTCGCTTTTTTTGCCCGTGCTTTCAGGTGTTGCGCCTTCGGCCTGCCCCTTTGGGGCAAATTTTTCCCAAGCCAACATGCTCTTGCAAATGGCGATGCCCCGGTCGTTGATGACCTGCACCTTTATCACCTCGAAACCGGCGGCCTCGTATATTTTTGAGCAAGACCAACCGAGCAGTATGTTCCTGACGTGGCCGAGGTGCAGCGGCTTGTTGGTGTTGGGCGAGCAGAACTCGATCATGACCCGGCGTCCGTTTTTTTCTTGCTGGCCAAAGCGCGGGTTGCCGGCTGTTTCGAGGAGGAAATTTTTCCAAAAAACAGGGCTGATGGAGAGGTTGAGGAAGCCTTTTACGACGTTGAATTTTTCGATTTCGGCTACATTGGAGACCATGAAATGGCCGAGTTCGGTGGCTATTTCGTCGGGTTTCTTTTTGGCTATTTTGGTAAATGGGAAAGTGACCACCGTATAGTCGCCCTCAAATTCTTTGCGGGTGATGTTCATGGTGATGCGTTCGGGCGCGATGTCCGCTCCGTAAAGTTGCTTGATGCCGGCGATGACGCCTTTTTGAATGAGATCGGTGATATTCATGCTTGAGTTTGGCCGATTGGTTTTGCTTGCCTTGTTTGAAAAAGGCCGCAAAGTTATCATTTTTGAAAAGGAAAAACACAACCGCCGGAAAGCGGCCGAAGGTTCAATTTTACGGAAGTAAAAAAGGTCGAAAAATGGTGGCAATTATCCGCCAGATGTAATCAGTACAACTATGACCACAACCATGATGACCGTAAAGGAAACCATGTAAAGCAGGGTGCCTACAATCGCTGCCGCAATTGATTTTGCGATCCCGGCCCCGGGCTTTGTTTCAAAAAAACGGGTGCAGGCATAGGCAAAAAAACAATAAGACAGCGCAAAGTAGAGCCAATTGAACTGCATGGAAACCAAATAGATAAGGGGGGCCAAGAGCAGGTAGAGCAGGTTTTGGTAGCTCAGGACATAGGAATTGAAGACAATGTGCTCGGCGTAATTGAAGCCGCTTTTTTTGAAAAACCAAAAACTGGCGAGGGCCATAAAAGGAATGGCGAGGATGATGAACAGGTTGAAATATTGTTTGAACATATCTCCTATTTTGCCCATTACGGCCTCCTTCTTTTTTAATTTTTTTAATTTCTCTTCTTCCGGTTTCGGGTTTTGTCCGGGTTGGCCTTCTTCTGTTCTGGCCACTTCCGTATTTTTTTCGATTGGCTTGTTTATTTCTTCGGTCTTTTCTTTTTTCGACATTCCCGCTCCCTCATTAAAACCTTTCACCAGAGGGTTTTCATCCGATAATTGCAGTGTCAAAAAAGCAGCGACAGCAGAGGTGACGATCAATAGTTTAAAAGGCTTGGTGAGCAAACTCCGGTCGCGCAGGAGGTAGGTGCGGATGGACTTGCCGGGCTGCATGGTCAACAGGCGGAAGGTTTTGATGAAACCTTTGTCTATGTCGAAATTGGCGATAATGGCCCGGAATATTGATTTGAGCGTATAGCGTTCCGGCAATGGATTTTCTGTTGGCAATGGTCGGTGGTTTTGTTTTGAAAGAGTGGGTTTTTCTGGGTCTGTTTTTTGAGTGCCAAATGTAATTCAATTGCTGCTATATTTAGAGTGTACGTTGTTTTCTTTTTGTATAAATTTGAAATGCTTCTGTCTGGAATTGCCGATTTATGCGCCTACTTCTCTTACCTTCACCGCTTTATTTTATCAATCCAATATCAAAACAATCACGATGAAAAAACTGACATTTTTCCTTTCCCTTTTATTTTTCGGAAATATATTATTGGCGCAAAAGCAGCCCGTGGATGCCCGCCTAAAAGGCGTTGAAGCCGAACTCGAAAAAGTGCTGGACACTTGGGACGCACCGAGCTTCGCCGTCGCCGTGGTTGACAAAAACAAAGTCGTTTTTGCAAAGGGCTTCGGCTATCGGGACTATGAAAACAAAACCCCCGCAACGGCCAATACTTTGTATGCCATCGGCTCGTGCAGCAAGGCGTTTACGGCCTCCATTTTGGGCATTCTGCGGGGCGACGGCAAACTGAAATTTGACGACAGCCCCCGGAAGTACATCCCCGAGCTGTCATTTTACAATGATGAAATGAACAACGAAATAATGATAAAAGACCTGATGTGCCACCGCACCGGACTGCCCCGCCACGACTATTCCTGGTATCTTTTTGCGACCCATTCCAAAGATGAACTGATTAAAAGAATTGCCTTTCAGGAACCCTTTACGGGGGTGCGCAAAACTTGGTATTACAACAATTTTATGTTTCTTGCACAGGGCGTCATTGCGGAGCGGATAACGGGCAAAAGCTGGGAGCAAAACGTGCAGGAAAAGCTGTTCGACCCTATCGGCATGTCCACTGCCAACCTCACTATCGCCGCCATGAAAAAAGACAAAAACGCGGCCATCGGCTACGCAACGGACGAGGACGGCAAGATCGAAAAACTGGATTATTACGACATTGCGGGCATGTCCCCGGCGGGCAGTATCAACAGCAGTGTGAACGATATGGCCGAGTGGCTGAAGGTGTGGATCCACGGCGGCAAATACGGGGACAAGGAGATCATTCCCGCCCCGTATGTGCAGGAAGCCATGACGCCGCAGATGGTGGTACGCGGCGGAACGCCCGGCGAAGACCATCCCGACCTGCATTTTTCGACCTACGGCTACGGCTGGTTTTGCTCCTCGTACAAAGGCCATTACCGGGTGGAACACGGCGGCAATATTGACGGCTTTTCGGCCAATACCTGCTTCTTCCCGAGCGACAGCATCGGGGTAGTGGTGCTGTGCAACCAAAACTCCTCCTCCATCCCTTCCGTGGTGCGCAACATCGTCGCCGACCGGATGCTGGGCACCGATATAACCGACTGGAACACCTACCTCCACGACAAGCGGATGGAAGGCCGGGAGAAACAAAAGGAAAAAGAAAAAGAGGAGGACGCCAATAAAAAGAAGGGCACCAAGCCGTCCCATATTTTAGCGGAATATACGGGCATATATTCCGAGCCCGGTTATGGCGAATTTGAACTGACCGTTGAGCGGGATTCACTATTCGCCTTGTTTCCTTTGGATAAATATTGGCTGCGGCATTACCATTACGACGTGTTCGAACCTTTTAAAGTAGAGGAGGACGGAATTGATACTTCTGAGCCATCGGGGCTGCGATTGGTTTTTATTACCAATGAGGTCGGCGACATATCTGGGGTAAATATGAAAATAGAACAAGCCCTCGACCATCCCATTACTTTTAAAAGAAAACCAAAAGCCATCGAAATGGAAAAAGGGGCGCTGGAAAAATATGTCGGCGATTATGATTTGATGGGCATGGTGGCCAAAGTTTATACTAAAGGCGAGACCTTGTTTGTGTTTATTGCCGGCCAGCCGGAATATGAATTGATAGCGACTGGAGAGCATCAATTTTCCATAAAAATATTGGACGGATATAAATTGGAATTTCATGAAAAAGATGGGGGAGGGGAGATAGAGAGCCTTTCTTTTATCCAACCGAACGGGACTTTTAAAGCGGTGAAAAAATAGCGGAAAGAGGCGATGCCTTTGCGCGGTGAGTGCGGGAGGAAAGGCGTTGACTCTGGTTGTATTTTTAGAGGCAACGCCTTTCCTCCCGCACTCCACTCTCAAAGGCATCGCCTCAATAGAATAAATATATGCGCAATTTTATTTTTAAAATAATAAAGCTGGTTTTTCTCTTTTTATTGCCGTTCATAGTGCTGATAAGAGGGGCTGTATATTTGCATGAAAACTATCGTTTATATGCTTGGTTTTCGCTGTTGGGCGGTATGCTGATGAGCGCTGCTATATTGTTTTTATATTTTGTTTTTATACAAGGTTCAATGACCGGAAAAACGGGCAGTTTAAAAAGGAAATCTTGGTTGGCATTTACCTTGGTGGCGGCTTATTGTTTTCCGTCGGTCTTATATTTATCGGCGGCCAATGCAAAGCACCCGGAAGTGAAAAAAGAATTTTCCAGTTTGCACCCTATATTGAGATTGGGTATCGGGACAATTATTTTTTTGGACAATGACCTGGTATTGACCGACGCAGAAAGGCAGCCGGAAGATTATAAAAAAATGGGGCTGAAAACAAAAAAACATTCGCTGCATTATATCCAAAAAGACGGCTATGCCCATGCCGTGGATATACGCGTAAACGGGCGGAGCGCTGTCCGCAATTGGCTGTTGAAACTATATTTTAAATCAATGGGTTTTAATACTTTGCGGCATGTGGGGACGGGGGACCATTTGCACGTTTCGTTGAGAAGCCGGGATAGGCCGGGCGGGATTTGAAAGGGTTATTTAAATAATACGAATTAATATTTTTTAATGAGAAAAATAGCCATTACCGACATCCACGGATGCTACCTGAGTTTTGAAGCATTATTGGATAAAACCGCTTTTGCCAAAAACGATGAGCTATATCTATTGGGCGACTTCATAGACCGGGGGCCAGGTTCCAAAAAAGTCCTCGACCGGATAATCAATTTAAAATCAGAAGGTTTTAATATAAATTGTATTGCGGGCAACCATGATTTTGCGATGCTCGATGCCAAGACCGACCCCTCTTTTTTCAGTAGTTGGTACAACGGTTGGGGCGGCAAGCAGACCATGGAAAGTTTCGGTGTGCGCAGCCTCGACCATATTCCGGGAAAATATTGGGACTTTATAAATGGCCTCGATATGACCATCGAAATAGATGGCTATATCATGGTACACGCAGGCCTTAATTTTAATGTAAAAAACCCGCTCCGCCCCGATATAGATATGCTATATCTCCGCAATTGGTACGGCCAGATAAAATACGGTTGGCTGGGAGAAAGGAAAATAATACACGGCCATACGCCCATGAAAAAATATGATATTGAATATATGCTGCAGCGCTTGGAAAAAGATAAAGTCATAGATATTGACGGCGGCTGTTTTGCAAAATACCACGAGGGCAAAGGCTATCTCTGCGCTTTTGATTTTTCAAATAATAAATTGTATTTTCAAAAGTGCCTGGACGATGTGAGCGGCTATTGGGGGAGGTGATATGGCATTGGATAAAAACCTTGAAAAAGGGGGCAATTAATTATGTCCCCTTTTTTTTAATTGCTGGAGCAGCCATTCTTTTTCAGCAACTCTTTTTGTGTTTTCAATTTGTTGCCTTAATTCATTGGCAGATTTTATGTTTTTAATATGGATTAATTTGTTCAGTAAATTGGTGAA
>DROJ01000527.1 GCA_011321935.1 Bacteroidota bacterium
GAACTTACTTTTGAAGCCATCGAACTGAAAACACGGAGTTATAAGTAAAGTCGTGATTAGTTTATCAGTGATTAGTGATTAGTGAAGTAGTGATTAGTTTATCAGTGATCACCACTATAATAATCACAGCTTTACTGGTCACTAATCACTACTTTACTGATTACTGGTCACTAATCACTACTTTACTGATTACTGGTCACTAATCACTAATCAACTGATCACTGGTCACTAATCACTACTTTACTGGTCACTGGTCACTAATCACTACTTTACTGATCACTAATCACTATAAAAAAATGAAACTGCAATTAAAAATATGGCGCCAGCGCAGCGCAACAGACAAAGGTTATTTTGAAGACCACCAAGTGGAAGCCAACGAGCACATGTCCTTTTTGGAGATGTTGGATGTGCTCAACGAAGAACTGTTGCAGCAGAAAAAAGAACCCGTCGCTTTTGAGCACGACTGCCGGGAAGGCATCTGTGGTGCATGTAGCATGGTCATCAATGGGCAGCCGCATGGCCCCATGCAAGGCACTACCACTTGCCAGTTGCACATGCGCCATTTCAAAGATGGGCAGACCATATATATAGAGCCGTTCAGGGCGAAGGCATTTCCCGTTGTCAAGGACTTGGTGATAGACCGTTCTGCATTCGACCGCATCATCCAGTCGGGCGGATACATCTCTGTCAACACCGGCATCACCGTTGACGGAAACGCCATCCCCGTTGACCGCGACGACTCGTCGAAAGCCTTTGATGCAGCGACCTGCATCGGCTGCGGTGCATGTGTGGCGGCCTGCCCCAATGCTTCGGCCATGTTGTTTACCAGTGCAAAGGTTTCCCATTTGGGCCTGCTGCCGCAGGGCAAATTGGAAGCCTCCCGGCGTGTGCTGAAAATGGTGAACCAGATGGACGAGGAAGGTTTTGGGCGCTGCTCCAACATCACTGCCTGCGAGGCCGAATGCCCAAAAGGCATCTCCATCGCCAACATCGCGAGGATGAACCGGGAGTTTTTCTCGGCCAACCTGACGGCGGACAAACTGTCGTAGCCGCCCAAGCTGCCTGCCAGTACGTCCGTATGGACAGGCAGGTTTATTGGGTAGCCCAAAATGAAAAAAAGGAAGCGGCAAATGCCGCTTCCTTTTTTTTATAGTCAGAAAAATAAATAAAGAGCCGGCTACAACAATCTCCCATCGTACAAACCCTCACTTTCCCTAATTCCTCCTCCTGAAAATTCACTACTTTTGTGCAGGTTTTACCGAAAAAACGATTATTTCCCATACTTTGCGAACCTTCCTTTAAAACCTTTTTGCTTTCAAATAAGCATTGGCCGAAGGCCGAAAAAAAACATTTTCAAACAAGCCTGTTTTTTAAATACAAAACATGAAAATTTTTGCCTTTAAGAAGCTCCTCTTGCTGTTATTGCTGGGGCTTCCCCGATTTTTATCTGCTCAAATATGGATGGAAGATTTTAATTCCTATGGGGATGGAACAATTGACGCATCGCCAAAATGGACATCCTTTGCCACGGATTGCGACGATGGCGGCCTTATCAACATTGGCCCGGGAGCCGCACAGTGGGGCGTTTGGGGCGGGCAGTTTACAGTGAACGACACAGAAGGCGCCCCCTGTTGTCCCACGACCGGGGGCGGGGGCAATGGTAATTATTTCACCACTGAGATAATCGACATTTCTGACTATTGCGATGTAAGCATTTCGATGGATGTTCTGGCTGTCGGGGTTTTTGAGTGCAACTTCCCGTCCCCGACTTTCGCCTGTACGGGCCCGGGCGACTCCGGCCATGACCAGATAGTGGCGGAATACAATCTGGACGGCGCTGGCTTTGTTCAATTTGCCTATGTCTGCGGCGACATGGGGGTTGGTGTCCTATCTGTTACGGGACTGAACGGCTCAACGCTGCAGATCCAGTTTTCGGCGGCCAACAAAAGCAACAACGAGTTTTATTATATAGACAACATCGTCGTCAACGGGGATTTAGGGGGCGAACCCTCCTTTGCCCAGATCGGCCCACTTTGCGAGACCGACCCGCCGGTGGCATTGCCCTCCGTATCATTGGACGGGGTGACCGGCACCTGGGACGTTGGGCCGACTTTCGACCCTAGCGGCCTGGGGGGCACTACGACGACCATCACTTTTACGCCGAGCGTAGGCTGCGCCCAGCCCACAGATATGGACATTCAAGTAGATGCCATACAAACGCCGATGCCCACTCCCATTGGGCCGTTTTGCAGCGATGATTTGCCGGTCGCTTTAGACCCAAGCCCCGGCGGGGTCTCCGGCACTTGGTCGGGGCCGGGGGTGACGGCCAATGTCTTTGACCCGAGCGCTGCGGTGGGCATGAACGTCTTGACTTTTACGCCCATTGCCGGGCAATGTGCCAACGGCACCACGATGAACGTGACCGTTACTTTGGTGGCTACGCCAAATTTGGCGACCGCTGATTTATGCGACAATGAGCCGCCCCTTGACCTGAGCACCCTGCTCGACCCAAATTTTGTTCTCGGCACTTGGTCGGGTACGGGCGTGACGGGCACGACCTTTGACCCGACGGGGCTTTCAGGGGCAGTGATGTTGACATTTACTTCTTCAGAGCCATGTGTCGCGCCAGCCACCACGACCATAAATGTGACCGCGGGCAGCACTGTTTTGCTTACCACTGCCATGGTTTGCAGCGGCGACCCCATGTTCGACCTGAATTTTTTGTTTATAGGCCCACCCAGTGCAGGCACTTGGTCGGGCGACGGAGTGACCGGTACTGCTTTTGACCCGGCAGGGCTGAGCGGGCCGGTCAGTATCACTTTTACTTCTTCCTTGCCCTGCACCCCTCCCGTCGTGACCACTATTGACGTGACCCCTTCCGAGAGCTTGGACCTGCAAACAACGGAAATGTGCGCCAACGGCCTGCCTTTCGACCTGACCGCACTCGCCGACCCGGCACATCCCAACGGCATTTGGTCGGGCCCGGGGGTGGCCCATCCGCTCTTTTTGCCAGCGGGTTTGAGCGGCGATGTAGTGGTCACTTTTACTCCGCTCGAAAACTGTGTTTTTACGGATTCGACCATTATCACCATCATTGGAACAGATTCACTGTCGCTCGATTCGGCGGAAGTTTGTGAGACAAGCGGGTTGTTCGACCTGCAAATGCTCGCCGACCCTCAATATCCAGATGGTACATGGTCGGGGACCGGAGTGGCAGGGAATACCTTTGACCCCTCGGCGGCTTTTGGCGAAGTGGTGCTTTTGTTTACGCCCGATGACGAATGCATTGATTTTGGGATAACCCACATCACCGTTGATTCGGCTGCGACTTTGCAATTGCTCACCGACACCTTGTGCAGCAATGAGGGCTTGTTTGACCTCACCGGACTGGTTGATACTTTGTACCCGACGGGGGTATGGACAGGCACGGGGGTCATTGCCAATTTTTTTGACCCAACGGGCCTTCAGGGCAATGTTGTTTTGACCTTCGACCCCGATAGTATTTGTGTAAATACGGACAGCACCGAACTGCTCATCGCCCAATCGGCCACGCCCGATTTGCTGACGGCGAGCATGTGCAGTACCGACGATCCATTGGATTTGAACACGCTGGAAGATGTCAATTTCCCAACGGGCACTTGGTCGGGAAACGGGGTGACGGGCGAGCAGTTTGACCCGGCGGGCATGAGCGGCAATGTCCAACTGATGTTCACGCCAGCCGACCCATGTGCGGAGGCGGCTTTTACCACTGTTCAAGTGAGCGCTGCCCAAACGCCTGCCCTCGGCACTGCTGAGATTTGTGAAACGGCAGGTGTCTATAACCTGAACTTACTGCTCGATGCCAACTTTCCAGCAGGTACTTGGTCGGGCGCAGGCGTGGTGAACGGCAATGAATTTGACCCTTCCGGCCTGCCGGGCATGAACACCGTCACCTTTACCCCGAGTGCGGCCTGCGTTGAACCTGCCGATGCAACGATCAATGTTTTGGAATTGGCCAGCCCCGCCCTCGGCATGGCTGCGGTTTGCGAAGCAAGCAATAATTTTGACCTGACAAGCATCCAAGATGTCAATTTCCCGAACGGCAACTGGACGGGCATGGGCGTGGTGAACGGCAATGAGTTCGACCCCTCAGGTTTGAGCGGAAGCATCACTTTGACCTTTGCCCCGACGGGGCTATGCACCCAGGCAAGCAGCACCCAGGTTTCGGTAAATGCTGCTCCGACAATCACCAATTTGCTGGAAGATTGCGACCAGAACGGGCTGGACTATACTGTTTCGTTCGACATCGTGGGCGGCGACCCCGCTACTTATACCGTCAACGGAAACGGGCAGGCCAACAGCTCGTTCACTTCCCCGCCCATTTCCAGCGGCACTGTTTATTCTTTTGAAATAGACGATGCGAACGGCTGCGGGCCAACGGAGGTGACCGGTTCACTGAACTGCAATTGCGAAACAAATGCAGGCACGATGGACCTTTCCGTTTCGCCGGTATTTGTTTGCGAGGGCGAGGGCTTTTCTGTTGTCCACAACGGGGACGAATTTCTCCAGCCCGACGATGCGCTCATCTTTGTACTGCACGACAATTCAGGTACACAACTTGGAAATATCATCGCTTCGCAAACGTCAACTGTTTTTCCATTCCCATCGGGCATCGTCTTGGGCGACACCTATTACGTGTCGGCAGTGGCTGCCAATTCGGATGGTTCGGGCGGTGTTGACATGAACGACCTTTGCCGCTCGGTGGCCGCTGGCGTGCCTGTTGTTTTTTACCAGCTTTCGGGCAGTTTGAATGTCGGCGGGGACATTTGCAGCGGTGATTGCGTGGATGTTTCCATGTCCTTTTCAGGCATTGCGCCATTTACGGCCATTTATAGTTTTGAGTTTTTGGGCAATGCCGTTGACGTGCCTTTCACTGTTTTTGGAAATGATACAAGCATCCTTTTTTGCCCTTCCACCGTTGGCATCACTTCGGGCACAATTGATTTTTCTTTAACAAACTTGACCGATGCCAATTGTACCGTCAATTTTCAAAACCCTGAAATACAATCGGTTACGCTGCTCCCGACTGTTTCAACTACCTTGGACGATAGGCTTTGCGAGGGAGAAGGGGTCTTGGTGAACGGTATTTTTTATGACCAGGCCAACCCCGCGGGGACAGAGGTTTTCCCCGGCGGCAGTTTCACAGGTTGCGATAGCATGGTGGTGGTTGACCTGTCTTTTTTCCCGCCCGCAGTTTTTGACCTGAGCCAAACCCTCTGCGACGGAGGGGAGGTCGTGGTAAACGGGAATGTTTATAATGCGGGCTTTCCGGCAGGGACAGAAGTACTCGTTGGGCAAAGCTATACGGGCTGCGATTCTACGGTAAATATTGACCTTACGTTCGACAACACCGTCATCTTTTTGTTCGACCCATCCCTTTGCGAAGGCGAGTCGGTGGTGGTGAACGGCACTACCTACGACGAGGGCATGCCCAACGGGCAGGAACTCTTTCCGATGGGCAGTGCGCTCGGCTGCGATTCGTTGGTGGTGGTTGCCCTTGATTTTGTTCAGACCCCTGTTTTCAATTTGGAGCAAAGCCTTTGCACGGGCACGTCCATCATGGTGAACGGCACTGTTTACGATGAAAATACGCCCACGGGAACGGAGGTGCTGGAAGGCCAAAATTACCTCGGCTGCGATTCCATCGTCATAATAAACCTGAGCTTTGACGATGCGGTGGTCTTTGATTTGACCCAAACAATTTGCGAAGGCGAAACGATCACCGTAAACGGCAACCTCTATGGTGCGGGCAACCCGACGACGGGGCAAGAATTGGTTCAAAACGGTTCGGTCAACGGCTGCGATTCGATCATCAATATTGACCTCTCGTTTTTTCCGCCTGCGGAATTCGACTTGACCGAAGCCCTTTGCGTGGGCGGCAGCATCACGGTAAACGGCATGGTCTATGACGGCTCCAACCCCTCGGGAACGGAAGTCATTGCCGGGGGCAGTTCAACGGGCTGCGACTCAGTGGTCAATGTCAGTCTGTCCTTTGTCAACGAGGTTGTTATTGACCTCATCGGTACATTTTGCGAAGGCTTTTCAGTGAACGTCAACGGCGTTGATTATGATGCGGGCAACCCAACGGGGCAAGAAATTTTTGCGAACGGTTCGGTCAACGGCTGCGATTCCATTGTCAATATCAACCTGTCGTTTTACCCGCCTTCTACTTCTGTTTTCGAACAGGCACTTTGCACGGGCGGGTCGGTGGTAATAAATAATACCACCTACGACGAGTCCAATCCGAGCGGTGTGGAAGTCCTGATGGGGGCAAGTTTTAACGGCTGCGATTCGACTGTTTTTGTTGACCTTGAATTTGCGGACGTGGTAGAATTTGATTTAAACGATATGCTCTGCGGAGGGGATTCGGTCATTGTCAATGGCACCGCCTATAACGAGGGCAATCCGAGCGGGCAAGAATTATTTGTAAATGGCAGCGTAAATGGCTGCGATTCATTGGTCAATATCAACCTCACTTTTTTGCCTGCCGGCGAATTACTGATTGACGATATATTGCAGGCAGGCGGAAGCCTGCTCGTAAACGGTACGCTGTACGATGAGAACAACCCGAGCGGAACCGAAATAATACCGAACGGCAATTTCAATGGCTGCGACTCCATCATTACCGTCAACCTGACTTTTTCGGGCGGCCTGTCGGCCAATATCTCGACAGTACCCCCGACCTGTTTTGGGGATGCCGATGCCTCTATTGCCATCGAGTCGTTGACCGGGGGAACGGGCCCTTACCAAGTATCGGTCAATTCTTTTCCCGTTGGGAGTTTTGATGATTTTCCAGCCATAATCGGCACGGACTTTTTGGCCGGGGCATATGATATATTGATTGAAGACGCCGCAGGCCTGACTTATACGGATGAGGTTGAAATCATGGATGCCCCTGAAATTTTCCTCGATCTGGGAAATGACGAGGAAATACAATTAGGGGACGATTTAATCATTTCTCCGCAGACCAATATTGTGGTAAATTCTCTTGTTTGGTCACCTCCGGCTTATATTATCAGCGACTCGACCGAGTTGCAAATAACCGTTGCGCCGACGGAAGAGATTACCTATACCTTGACCGTTTTTGATGACAAGGACTGCTCTGCAAGCGACGATATTACCATTAATATATTTAAAAAGAACGAGGTTTTTGTGCCCAATGCCTTCAGCCCAAATGGCGATGGCTTAAATGACCGGCTGATTGTATTTGGCGGCAAATCGGTAAAGAACATCAAGTCGTTCATGATCTTTGAAAGATGGGGCGCGGTCGTCTTTGAAGGCTTTAACCTGCAGCCCAACAATACTGAACTGGGATGGGACGGCACCGCCAAAGGCAAACCCCTCGACCCGGCCGTTTTTGTCTGGTTTGCAGAAGTGGAAATGGTGGACGGGTCTGTCGCCTTTTATGAGGGGGACGTTGTTTTGATAAAATAAAAGGGCATTACGGGGCCACCTGCCGGCCGGCAGGTGTCAAAAAAACCAATTAAGGGAGCTGCCCATCGGCAACCAGCAATTAGGTGGCTACAAAATAGTAAGTTTTTTTTGCCATATATGAATGGGCTTGCTACTTTTGCGCCCTAAAATTTACAACAATGAATGCAGAAAAATCTTCAAAAGGTCTGAGTTGGATACTCTTTTTCGTTTCACTGGCAGTTTTGATATTCATGCTGATGTTTGTGCCGCAGTGGTTTTGGTTGGTGCTTCCATTCACTTTCACCTTCTTTGTGCAGGCGATGGACTTTATGTAAAACGACCCGTATCTCCGTTAGACAATAGAAAAGGTTAGGCACATCACTCTGTCTAACCTTTCCTTGTTTTGTGCTTGCCCTCCCGGTTGCTCCCGGGAGGGGACAACGAAATCAATAAACATGAAAACATCTCCTATTGTAAAAGCCCTGCTCTTCTTGTCCATTTTCATAGTGCCAAGCCTCTTGGCAGCGCAGCAGTTGTACCTCGAACCCTTTTTAGGGAGAAATACCACCAATTTTGATGGCCAAGCATACGGCAGCAATCCGCAAAACAATTTTGTTTACGGAGCAAGGATTGCCGCAGGCGCAGACCACCTGCAAGTAGGCGCCGAATACCACCGTTACCTCTCCAATCCAAAATGGGACATCAGTTCCCCCGCCACGGGAGACAAAATCGGGCAGCACGAATTTCAAACGGTTTATTACGGCGCCTTCCTCCGCACCAAAATAGCCAAATACCCAGCCCTTCGCTTTGGCCTGAAACTCCAGGCCGGTGCCGGCTATTACAATACCGAACGCATTTCAGATGTTCCCGGTGAACCTGCCGTCGTAAAATTCGACCAGAAAATAGGCTTCAACGGCGGCCTTGGATTTTCGATACCGACCACCGATTGGGTAATGATCGAACTCGGCTATGCCTACCACTATGTCGAATACGACAAAACCTCGTCGGCCAACGGCTTCAACGGCTCCTACCATTCCATACAGGCCGGGTTGAGCTTAAACCTGGTTTTTGGAAAACGGGCACGTCAGTACAATGACATCAGAAAAGGCTAAGGCAATCAATTCTTTTCTTTAATTTTACGGTGAAATTTAAAATCAGGCGGGTACTTGAATTCGTTGCCCGGCATTTTTAAAGATCAGCACACCTTTAGGCTCTACCCATTTATTTTTCAGGCGTTCCAAGTTTGCAAAACCTGGATTGTCTTTGCACAAACTTCTGGTTCGCATTCATTACCGATTACCAACCCTCTTCGCACCACAACGACCATGAAAAGATATTTCCGTGAACAAGCAATCGTCTTTTTTTTCTTCCTCTTCTCGGGCAGTTTCTTGCTGAACGCCCAGATCACAAATGTTATACTTCAGGCCAGCCCTCCCCCCTGTGGAGGCTTTTCGACGGGCAGTATCGAGGCCACCCCTATCGGCGGCGTCGCCCCTTACACCTATTTATGGAGTACCGGGAGCACCGACAACCCTTTGCTCAACATCCCTGCCGGCGAATACACCGTTACGGTAACCGACTCAGAATCCATGACCGCAGAGGCCACCGGCACCGTCACCGAACCGCTCCCATTGATGGTGCAAATAATAACAACCGACTGCGGGCTGCCAGGGGCCATGGCATCTGCGGTACAGGGCGGGGTCATGCCTTTCAGTTATGAATGGAGCAACGGCGAAACCACCCCGGCCATCTCCAATTTGACCACGGGACAATACTGCCTTACCGTTACGGACATCAATTCATGTGCCTTCCAACTTTGCGAGTCCATTGGCGAGCCCATGTCGGTTGACGTGACTGCCCAGAACATAGAATGCGGCACGGGCGTGGGCGGTTCGGCATTTACCACTGTTACGGGCGGCGTCATGCCCTTCGATTTTGAATGGAGCAACGGAGCGGTTACCGATACCATCAGTGACCTCAGCCCCGGCGTTTACAGTGTGACCGTTACGGCTGAAAATGGCTGCACAGAACAAAACGAAGCGGTGGTGGGGCTAGACCCCGGCAATTTCCCGATTGCTTTTTTGGTGCAGCAGCCAAGTTGCTCCGGCAGTAGTTTGGGGAGTATCACGGCAAGTGCAAGCGGGGGCCTCGCCCCTTTTTCTTACGTGTGGAGTACGGGGGATTTTGGCCCCACCATTTCTGGTTTATCAGAAGGCACCTATTATGTCACGGCCTCCGATGCCTTCGGCTGCACTACCCTTGATTCAGTCCTCTTGTTTTTATCCGGCAATGTCCAGATCAGCTTGACGAGCCTAGCACCGACCTGTGCCAATTCAAATAACGGCTCTGTAAATGCCCTGCCTTCAGGCGGCACTGCCCCCTACTCCTACCTTTGGAGCAATGGAGATACGACGCAGACAATCAACAACTTAGGAGCAGGTACTTATTCAGTCACTGTAAGCGATGCCAATGACTGCACCGAGGCCGATACCATCGCCCTTGCCGCTCCGCTCGAATTTACCGTTGCGGTCACAGCAACGGCCGTTTCGGAATGTGGCGGCGCCGATGGCTCGGTCATGGCCACTCCCGCAGGCGGGGGCGACCCCCCATTTAATTATTTGTGGAACAACGGCGCAACGGGGAACATCTTGAACAATGTGCCCGCCGGGAACTACGTCGTTACCGTTACTTCTTCGCAGGGCTGCACTGCCGTGGACTCAGCCACCGTGCAGCAGCCATTGACACTCGACGTCTCCATTTCTGGCGATGAAATAGTTTGTTTTGGAGATAGCACCGGGACGCTCGAAGCAGGCACGACACAGGGAACTGCCCCGTTCAATTTCAGTTGGAGCAACGGCGGGCAAACCCATAGCATCGAAAACCTCCCCGCCGGCACCTATGAAGTGACCGTAAGCAGCAGCGAAGGGTGCCAAGGGACGGCCAGTGCCGAAATCGAAAACAACAACCAGCTCTTCATCAACCCGACCCTCAGCCACGTGACCTGTGCGGGCTTTTCAAATGGATCTATCAGCGTCAGCATCGGAGGGGGCACTTCCCCCCTCGGCCTGCAATGGTCAACGGGGTCCAATTCTACTATTTTGAACAACCTCAGCGCAGGCGAATACTCCCTTACCATAACCGACGAACTGGGCTGTACGCTCGCCGACACCATGACCATCGAGCAGCCTGCCCCCATCGAAATCGAATTCGATTCATCGGAGGGGAGCTGCAACAGCAACGGCTTTTCCATTGCACTTGCAAGCGGGGGCACCCAGCCCTACTCCTATCTCTGGAGCAACGGGGCGACCACCACTTTTATCAACAACCTACCCCCGGGCACCTACTCCGTCACCGTGACCGACGACCATGGCTGCACCGCAGCCGCCTCGCTCACCATTGAGCCGTACCCCGACATTTTGCTGGACTTCACCACTACCAATACCACTTGCAACGGCACTTCCGATGGCACGGCCAGCGCCAATCCAAGCAACGGCGCTGCGCCTTATCAATACAACTGGAACAACGGCGGATCTATCAATACCATAACGGGCCTTGTATCTGGCACTTACGCCGTGACGGTTACCGACGACAACGGCTGCACGGCCAGCGCTTCGGGCAGTGTCCAATTGGGCGCCGGCCTGAACGTAAGCATTGATGCCCCTGCTTTTATTTGCCCGATGCAGCAGGTTTTTGCGACAGCAGAAGTCATTGGCGGTGCGCCGCCACTGCAATACAATTGGTCAACTTCGCAAAATACGCAATCCATTTTTATTGTAAATCCCGGCACCTATTCAGTGACAGCCACCGACCCGACGGGATGCTCGGGAGAGGCCACTGTCAGCCTTTCCGCAGGAGGCCAATTTGAAATAAACGAAACCGTGGAAGCGGTAAAATGCTTTGGAGAAGCATCCGGGTCTATCCACCTGAACGTCACCGGCGGCCTGCCTCCCTATCAGTTTTTATGGAACACAGGCGAAAACTCTCCCGACATTGACAACCTGATTGCCGGCAGCTATGCCCTTACTGTTTCCGACCAGTCCGAATGCCCCAAAACCTTTAATTTCAATATAACTGAACCGCCCCAACTGACGCTCGAAATTTCCGGAACGGATGGGATCTGCGGCGCATTGGGCGAAGCCCACAGCAGCGTGACGGGCGGCGTTTTGGGCTACACCTATTTATGGAGCAACGGACAGACAACGCCCAATGCGACCATGCTCCAGGCAGTCACCCATTTTTTGACGGTCACCGATGCCAACGGATGTGAAATCATTGGCTCTGTCATCACCGACGTCACCCCTCCGCCCACCTGTTCGGTATCCTTGGCCCAAGCCGTTTCGACCATAAACGGCAACGACGGGCAACTGACCGCAATGCCCAGCAACGGCAGCCCGCCTTTCAACTATCTATGGAGCGACGGCCAGACTTCGCAAACCGCGGCCAACCTCACTGCCGGGCCATATTCGCTCACCATGACCGACGGCGACGGCTGCACCACTGAATGCAGCTTCGACTTGCTGGACGGAACAAGGATCGGCGATTTTGTGTGGAACGACGAAAACGAAAACGGCCTCCAAGACATCGGGGAACCGGGCATGGAGGGCATCAACATTGAACTGACGGGCACGGACGAGTACGGAACGACCATTGCCAAAAGCACCACTACCAACGCACAGGGCAATTATTTTTTTGATGCCCCTCCGGGCAATTACCAATTGAAGTTCGGCCTGCCACCGGGCTATATCCCGAGCCCTGCCGACCAAGGGGCCGACGACGGCCTCGACAGCGATGCCAACCCATTTACCAACACCTTCGATTTTGCCATCGGCAGCGGCGAAAGCAAGCTCGACATAGACGCTGGTTTTTTCTTGGAAACCAACTGCGACAACCTTACCGCCGCTGGCGAAATATGCTGCGACCAAAGCCTCTGCACACCCGGCCTCGAAGCCGAGCCTTTCACCGAAACATCGGCAGCAAGCGGGGGCAGCGGTGACATCGAATACATGTGGGCCAGCCATGACCAGCCAGGGCCTTTCGACCCCGGTACTTGGACTGTTTTGCCGACAGCCAACGGGATGGGCTATGCCCCCGGCGCCATTTCCGGCGACACCTATTTTATAAGGCTTGCCCGCCGCAGCGGCTGCCCTGATTTTTTGCAGAGCAACCAAACGGCAGTGCTGATAAAAGACGAAGTGCTGGCTGAAATAACCAGTCCCGATGCCATTTGCGTTGACCAAACCGCCGACTTTTCCGCTGCCGATGCCGGCAGCGGGGCTTCTTATAATTGGCGTTTTGAAAATGGCCTGCCCGCTACCTCGAACACCCAAAATACAACGGGCGTAAAGTGGGGCGAAACGGGCGAATATCCGATTGTTTTGACGGTCGAAAAAGACGGCTGCACGGCCTCCGATACGGCCAGCATCAATATCAGCGACAGCCCTGTTTTTTGTGGCGAAGAACTGGTCTTGAACGGGCAGTTGTTTGCCCCTGATTCGGTTTTATTGGATTGGACCTACCCCGCAAGCGATACCGTTGACCGGGAGTATTTTGTGGAATGGGCCTGGGAAGACGAGGGCTTTGTCATGGTCGGCACACCTGATTCTTTGCAAATAAACGGCGGGGATATCCAATATTTTTTCAGCCATACCGGCGGGAAAACCGGCGCCAATTTTTACCGCGTCCGCCTGACCGACAGCAACGGCTCGGAGCTGCTTTCCAACACTGTCCAAATAAATATCGGCGAGCAGTTCAACCTCGTTCATGCCTACCCAAACCCATTTTCTGATTATATTAAAGTAGATATTTACGACCGTTTCGACCTGCCCATCCGGCTGGAGCTATACAATGTTTTTGGCCAATTGGTCTATCTCAACGACGTGGCCGACGACGTGGAATCACTGGAAATCGAAACGGGCGAATTTGCCGGAGGCGCCTATTTTTTGTTGGTGAAATATGGGGGGAAGCCGCAGAAGATATTTAAGTTGGTGAAGTGAGTTTTGGCCCTTAAAACATTAACGCGAGGTTTTTTTTCAACGCAAGGCAATCCTTTTGGCCTCTAATTATATATTAACGCGGTTTTTTTTTCAACGCAAGGCCGCAATGACGCAAGGGAACGCAAGGCAAGGAAATCCTTTTGCCATAATTCAACATTAACGCGGGGATTTTTTTTCAACGCAAGGCAATCCTTTTGGCCTCTAATTATATATTAACGCGAGGTTTTTTTTCAACGCAAGGCCGCAATGACGCAAGGGAACGCAAGGCAAGGAAAGGCAATCTTTTGACCCATAATTCAACATTAACGCGGGGATTTTTTTTCACGCAAGGCAATCCTTTTGGCCTCTAATTATATATTAACGCGAGGTTTTTTTTCAACGCGAGGCCGCAATGACGCAAGGGAACGCAAGGCAAGGAAATCTTTTGCCATAATTCAACATTAACGCGGGGATTTTTTTCAACGCGAGGCCGCAATGACGCAGGGGAACGCAAGGCAAGGAAATCCTTTTGACCCTTGCGCTCCCCCTTTGCGTCCCCTTGCGTCATTGCGGCCTCGCGTTGAAAAATCCTCGCGTCCCCCCCTTGCGTCCCCTTGCACCCTCGCGGCCTCGCGTTGAAAAAACCCTCGCCCCCCCTTCATCCTCGCGTTCAAAAAAACCACCCTCGCGTTCCCCTCCCAAAATCCACCGCAACAAAATGCCCGTGACTTGCCGCTTTTTGCTAATATTGCAGGTCAAAATCAAGCGTAAAATGTCCGTGCCAGCATTTTCCATAACAAGCTACCAATCAGCATTTTACACTTACAATATTTTTTAACCTTTTCTCGAACATGAAACAGACAACACTTTTTTTGTTGCTTTTTTTTATTACCGCAGTCCCTTCCCTCTTTTCTCAACAGACAGATTTTTACGAAACGGACAAGATTCAGGACATAAAAATCACTTTTGCCGAAGACAATTGGCGCTATGTGCTGGACTCGCTGCGCTTCAACGGCGACGGCTATTTGGAAGGCGAGATGGAGATCAACGGGCAAAAATTCGCCGGTGCCGGCATCCAATACCGGAACACCAAATCCTTTTCGACCGGGGCAAGAAGGAACTCTTTCAATATCGTACTCGACCATAAAAACAAAGAGCAAAACCTGCAAGGCTACACTGCCCTCAAACTCAGCAACGCCCTGCGCGACCCAAGTTTGGTGAGGGAGGTTTTGGGCTATGAAATAGCGCGCAGCTATATGCCCGCACCGAAGGCCAATTATGCCCGCCTCAATATCAACGGCGAATATTACGGCCTCATGGTCAACATCGAACCGGTCGAGGATGCTAAGTTCAGGGAACGCCTTTTTGGAGTGGCCGACAACTCCTTTTTCAAGGCCAAAGAAGTGTTGCTGAACGAAGATGTCGAGCGCTGCAAAAAGAACATTTACGGCTCCCTCCAGTACGACTCTTACCCAAAATGCTACGACAACAATTTTGAAAAACTATCGGAACACGGCACTAGGCAACTGATACGCCTGACCAAAACTTTGAACAAAAGCACCGACCAGATCGAATCCATCCTCAATGTGGACGAAACACTTTGGATGCTTGCCTTCAACAATGCCACCGTAAACCTGCTCAGCTATTCGGGCCACCGCTCTATCAACTATTATTTGTACCAAGATAAAAACAGCCGCTTTTCCCCCATTATCGGAGACCTGAACCTTTCCTTTGGCAGCTATAAAAACACCGGCGGCGGCTCTGACCTCAGGACAAGGAAACTCATCAGCCTCGATCCCCTGCTGCACCAAAACAACCCGTCCAAGCCACTTATCAGCAAACTGTTGTCTATTCCAAAATACAAAAAAATGTACCTCTCCCATTTGCGCAGCATCGCAAATGATTATTTTATCAACGGCAAATACTTGACGAGGGCAAAGGAACTGCAACAGATGATTAAGATAGATGTGATGAACGACCAGAACAAGTTTTACGAAACGTCGGATTTCAACAACAGCCTCGATAAGGTGATCGGTAAAAAAAGCAAAATACCGGGCATCAAATGGCTGATGTCGAGGCGCGCGGATTTTTTGAAAAAACACCCTTCCCTCGCTGTTTTCCCTCCGGAAATTTCAAATGTGGAAGTTGCCCGCCGCCAAGCCATGTCCAGCAAAAAAGTTGCAGATTTTAAAATAACGGCCAAGGTTGACCGCTTTCCAAAAAAGGTGAACCTCCTGTACCGCTTCGACAGCGGCGCCGCTTTTTCCACAAAAAACATGAAGGCCAAAGATGGCGGCATGTACGAGGTGACCATTGTTCCAGAAAATGGAGAAGGAAGCATCGAATATTATATCATCGCCGAAAACGCGAGCATGATCGGGTACAGCCCCGCCAATTATATGTGGGAACAATATAGCGCGACGCTCGAAGAATTAAATAAATAAAACCCAATGTGACGGGCGCCTTTAAAGGCGCCCGTCATATATATACCGCCCATTATCAAGGCCCGCCCATATTCTCGAACAATTAATTAAAAAATGAGAAAAATATTATTCCTGATATGTTCTTTTTATTGCCTGCAAATAAATGCGCAAGGCTTGTACGACCTCGAACATATCCCCGAAATCAGGGTGACTTTTGTTGAAAACAATTGGGCAGAACTGCTGGACAAAATGAAAATGAGCGGCAAAAAAAAGCGGCTCACCGCAACCGTAAATATTGACGGGCAAATATTCAACGAAGTGGGGGTAAGGTATAAAGGCAACAGCTCTTATAAAAACCCGAGGAGCAAGGGAAAAAAGAAATTGCCGTTTAATATGAAGGCGAGCTATAAAAACAAAGAGCAAAAATTTCCCGGCGGCTATAAGACCATAAAATTGTCGAACGTGTTCCAAGATGCAAGTTATACGAGGGAGGTGCTTTCTTATAAAATAGCGCGGAAATATATGCCCGCCCCACTTTGCAATTTTGCGAAGCTATTTGTGAACGGTGAATATATGGGGCTATACAACAATACCCAGGCCGTTGATAAAATATTGGTGGAAGATGCCTTTGGCTCGTCCTCCGGCACCTTTTTTAAATGCGACCCCGAATATGATATTTTAAGGGAACTCGAAGAACGCAACTGCCCAAAAGGCGACAAGGCGTCCATGATGTACCTCGGCGACAGCAAGGAATGCTACGTCGGTTGGTACGAACTGGAAAGCAAAAAAGGGGAAGGTTGGGAGGAATTGATTTCTTTAATAAAAACACTAAATAAAGAGCCGGAAAAAATAGAAAGCATGATGAACATTGACATGCTTTTATGGATGCATGCTTTTAATAATGTACTCGTCAACCTCGACAGCTATACGGGCCGCCTCAGCCATAATTATTATATTTATAAAACCCCCGACGGGGTGTTCACCCCGCTGGTCTGGGACATGAACATTTCCTTCGGCGGCTTCAAATACGACGGGCTGAAAAAAGGCGCACTGACCAAAGAAGAACTGCAACGCTTCAGCATGTTCGCGCATTATAAAACCAAAAACCCCAAACGCCCGCTCATCACCAATATACTCGCCAACCCGCTTTACCGGAAAATATATGTCGGCCACTGCAAAACAATCGTGGAGGAGAATTTTGCCAATGGCAGCTACCTCGAATTTGCAAAAAAAGTGCAAAATATAATTGACCAAGAAGTGCTCAACGACCCCAATAAATTATATAGCTACGAGGACTTTAAAAAGAATCTGAGCAAGTCGGTCAACATCGGTTTTTCGGATATTATTGGCGTGGAAGAACTGATGAAAAAAAGGACGGACTACCTCACCAAGCACCCCTTGTTCAATGGCATAAACCCAATAATATCCGATCCATTTTCCAACCATGCAGAGGGCACTGTTTATTTCTCGGCCAAAATAAAAGACGCCACCGCCGCATGGCTCGCATACCGCAATACCGACCGCGACAAATGGCAGCGTATCCCCATGGACAACGACGGTACCGGCGAATGGCGGGCAAGCACAGACGGGAGCCCGGGCATGCAATATTATTTTATTGCCGAAGGCAAAAGATTGGCAATTTGCGACCCGCCCCGTTCTTCATTTAAACCTTATCAGGTTAAATGAAAAATGGTTAAATGGTTAAATGGTTAAATGGTTTTTCCCGCCTACCATTTAACCATTCAACCATTTAACCATTTAACCATTTAACCATTTAGCCATTTAGTCTATGCCCGTCCTGAATTCTTCTTCTTACCGCCCTTCTCCTTTTTTTCGCAACGGCCATATCGAAACTATATATCCCGCATTGTTCCGTAAAATAAATGATGTAAAATATGAGCGGGAACGGCTCACTCTTTCCGACGGGGATTTTATTGACCTCGATTGGCTGGACAATGGAAGCCGTAACCTGATTATATTGACACATGGTCTGGAGGGCAGTTCTGACCGGCAATATATTGCCGGCATGGCGCGTTTTTTTTATGAAAAAAAATGGGATGCACTGGCGTGGAACTGCCGCTCGTGCAGTGGCGAAATGAATTTAAAATTCCGGCTTTACCACCACGGCGAAATCGGGGATATTGGTGAGGTCATACAATATGCGCTGCAATTAAAAAATTATGAAAAAATAATATTGGCCGGCTTTAGCATGGGCGGCAATATCAGCATGAAATATTTGGGCGTAAACGGAAAAGAAATACCTCCGGCCATCAAAGGATGTGTCGCGTTTTCGTCGCCGACCGATATAGAAGCGGGCGCCGACATATTGGACAAGGCTTCTAATTATATTTATAAAAACCGTTTTTTGAAACAATTGAAAAAAAAGCTGCTCATTAAAAACGAACAATTTCCCGGCCGTTTGGACATGGGCCGGTTTAAAGAAATAAATAAATGGCGCGATTTCGATGAAATATATTCTGCACCTTTGAACGGCTATGCCGATGCGGCCGCTTTTTACAAAGATGCTTCTGCCAAAAATTTTATTCCAAATATAACTGTCCCCACTTTATTGGTACAGGCCAAAAACGACCCTATCTTGCCAGAAGAATGCTACCCAAAAGACCTCTGCAAAAAACTGGAAAATATATTTCTGGAAATACCGGAGCATGGCGGGCATGTTGGTTTTTGGAAACCCGGCGAGCGCTATGCTTGGTCGGAACGGCGGGCCTGGGAGTTCGTGCAGGGTTTGTGATACAAGGCCGGCGGCCCCCTATAATTGCCGGGATAAACCCTCCCGGCGCATAAACCCTTGCCTATATTCTTTAATCCACAAAATACTTGCTAATTTTGCCTGCCGTCAACTCAGGAGGTGGTTTCCCCAAAGGGATTCCCACGGAACAAACACCTCCTGAGTTAAACTTAATTCTCTGAAACATGAGCCTAAACAAACTACTGCCCTCGTTGCTTTTTGTCCTCGTCATCAGTGCTTGCGAAGACGACAATAAACAGCCCACCTTTGATAAAAACCTCCTTTTTGGAAAATGGGAACTGCAAGATGCCTGGAGGAACGGAAAAAAAACCGAGACCCTTTCGGGCACTTATTACGAGTTTTCGGAAGACGGGAAAATGAAAACCAACCTCACGCCGACTGCCACCGAGGAGGAGTTTCCTTATAGTTTTGATGGCTACCAGATTGTGCAAAAAGGGGAAAACGAAGTGGTCTATAAATTAGACTCATTGACCGAATCGGTGATGGCCGTTTCGATGGTCATCCAAAAATTCCCTTTCCGCTTGGTGCTGAACAAAAGCATTGCTGAACCGGACACCACCGCTGTTGAATAGGCCGCTCCCATGTTTCCCGCGTTTCCCACGTTTACTAAACTCCCACGTTTACTAAACTTTAAAAGTTTAGTAAACGTTAAGCTTAGTAAATGTCAAGTTTAGTAAACGTCTCCAATAATTTGCCCTCCTCTTTTTCCCAAACAAAATGCTCCGCAGCTTTTATCGAATTGCTTTTCATTTCCCCATATTTTTCTTTATTATTTTTTAAAAAAACAAGGGCCCCGGCGATGGTTTCCGCATCCAGTTTTTTTAATAAAAAAAATGCGCCCCATCTTTTATTTATTTTTTTATATTCTGGAAAATCCATACAAATGGAAGGGATGCCCGCCTGCATATAATCGAATGTTTTATTGGCGAGGGAATAATAATAATTCAGGCTTTTGTTTTTTAACAGATTAATGCCGAGGTGTGCCTGCGGGGTTATTTTTTTTAATTTTCCGGGAGAAATACGGCCGAGGAAAAGCACTTTTTTTTGCAGCCCTTTTTTTGCCACCATATTTCTTAATTTATTTGAAATATCGCCCTCGCCGGCCAGCCAGCAAATTACGCCTTTTGATTTTTCCATTGCTCCAATTAATTCCTCCAATCCCCTGCCCTCGTTCAGTACGCCTTGATAAATCAAAATAAAAGGTGCGTCATTTTTTTTCAATTTAAAATCAATTTTATTTCGGAAGGGCACATTCCTGATTACCGCAAAACGGGTTTTATATTTTTCATAAAATATATCGGCAAGGCTCTCGCAAACGGTATAGGCAGCGTCCACTTTTGGGACAATATAGGCAGCGACTGCTTCCCATATTTTTTTGACCATTGGCCGCTCTATTACTTCCGGCACTTCGGTAAAATATTCGTGGGCGTCATAAACTGTTTTTTTATTTTTTATTTTAGAAACAATATAACCGGGGAGCAAGGTATCGAGGTCAACCGAACATACAATATCGTATTTTACAAAAAATAAAAAGAAAAAAAGGCGGAGGTTATATTCCAGATAAAACAGTTTTCCTTTATTAAAAAACAACCGAAAACGTTTTTGCCGGAAGGCTTGGTTTATTAAAGGGATAGAAGTTTTTAATTTCCTGCCCACCAATAAAACATCATATCCCGCATTGGCAAGCGAGGTACAAATTCGGATCATCCGCTGATCGAAACTCAGGTCGTTCGTCACTGTGCAGATGATGCGTTTCATATATTTTTCCAGATCAGTTTTTCTTTTTCGTGTTCCACAAAACCCTCGTCCAATAAATAGGTGAGCGCATGCAAAACATTGGCGTGTCGGTTGGCAGAAAAAGATTCGAGCAGTTCTGCCTCGGTCAGTTTTTCCCTTTTCAGCAGCATTTTTATTTTTGATTTGTAGCGCTCGAAATCATCTTTCGACAATTGGGATTTGCTGCGCCCGAGGCAGACATCGCACACACCGCAGGGTGCTGATTTTTCAGCAAAATAAGCAAGCAATTGTTGGCTGCGGCAACGGGGCGTGGTGGCATAGGCGATGGCTTTTTGGATGCGCTTTTGGTAGCGCTCTTTCAGGAAATTATAGCGCTTCATGTCAATGGTCAGATTGTCGGCGCTGACCCGTTCTTGCGTGAATATCAATTGCGGTTTGTCTTTGGAGGGGCGGTAAGAGATGATGCTTTCTTTGTGGAGTTGGTGGAGGGCGAGCAGCAATTTATCGGTCGGCATTTTCAGGAAACGGGCAATGGCATTTTCATTGATTTTCGCATAGTTCCGGAATGCGCCTTCCGTTACCCGGAGCAAGGTTTTTATGACGAGGTCGAGGTTTTTGTTTTTCAACTGAAAATCATAAAGCTGTTCGCGGTTCACCAAAACCTTGAAAGTGGAAGGGATGTAAACGGCCTCCGTCATGACCAGCCAATCTTCCCGTTCGAGCAGTTTGAGGCAGGAGAAAGTTTTCAGCACATCCAGTTTGAAATTTTTACAAAAATCAAGGAGGTCGAAGTCAAAAGGCCGCCCTGCGCTGCTCCCCGTTGCCAACTGGAAATAGCTGCCCAATGCCCGGTAAACCTGCCGCACCTCTTTCATGGGCGGAAAGGAAAGCTCGACATTCCGCTCCAGCACCGCCTTGTCTTTTGGGGCATAAAGCAGCACGGCGTATGATTTTTTGCCGTCCCGGCCGGCACGTCCTGCCTCTTGGAAATAGGCCTCCAAGCTGTCGGGCAGATCCATGTGCACCACCGAGCGCACATCCGGTTTGTCAATGCCCATGCCGAATGCGTTGGTGCAGGCCATCACCCGTACCTTGCCGTTTATCCATTCCTCTTGCCGGGCGCTGCGTACCCCGGAGGGAAGCCCGGCGTGGTAAAAAGAAGCACGGATGCCGTTGTTGGTCAGGACGCGGGCGATCTCTTCTGTGCCCCTGCGGTTGCGGACATACACGATGCCCGTGCCGGGCACTTTTTTTACGATGTCGAGCAGTTTTTTCAGTTTGTTTTCTTCCTGCAAGACCACGTAGGCGAGGTTGCCCCGGACAAAGCTTTTTGAAAAAACCTGCCCGTTTTTGAACTCCAGTTTTTCCTGAATATCGGCCACCACTTCTTTGGTAGCCGTTGCCGTCAATGCCAAAACGGGCACCTCTCCCAAGACCTCCCTCAGCTCCGCTATTTTCAAATAAGAAGGCCGGAAATCATAGCCCCATTGGGAGATGCAGTGCGCCTCGTCCACGGCCAAAAGGTTGACTTTCATTTTGCGGATGCGGGCTATTGCCGTTTCGTTGGCGAGGCGTTCGGGCGAGAGGTAGAGCAGTTTTGTGCCCCCGTAAATGCAGTTGTCGAGGATGCGGTCAATCTCGTTGCGGTGCATACCGGAGTAAATGGCCTCGGCGGCAATGCCACGTTTTTTGAGGTTCTGCACCTGGTCTTTCATCAATGCGATGAGCGGCGAAACGACGAGGCAGATGCCCTCCATGCAGAGCGCCGGCACCTGGAAACAAATGGACTTGCCGCCGCCCGTCGGCAGCAGGGCAAGGGCATCTTTCCCATTTAGCGCAGCGTCTATAATATCTTGCTGCAATGGGCGGAAGGCGTCGTAGCCCCAATACTGCTTCAATATGTCTTTTGGTTGTTGCATTGACTTTTGGTGACTGCAATTTTAGGGAAATAATGGGACAAAATGCAGTGAACCGATTTGGCAACCGAGGATATATATCCCCGGTTGTCGGGACGTGCCTGCGCTATCCGAGGATATATATCCCCGGTTGTCGGGACGTGCCTGCGCTATCCGAGGATATATATCCCCGGTTGCCGGGACGTGCCTGCGCTATCCGAGGATATATATCCCCGGTTGTCGGGACGTGCCTGCGCTATCCGAGGATATATATCCTCGGTTGTCGGAAGATGCCTGCGCCATTTGGTTTTGAGTGGACACAACCTTACAAAAAATGCCGTTCCAGCACAAGGCTGAAACGGCATTTTTAAAATGGAAGTGGTCGCTCCACTCCCCGGTCCAAGCAATTACTGCTTGATAGAAATCACATAATTGTCGCCATTGCTTCCCATCACTGGGTTCACTTCGTCCACCCGGATCAAGAACAAACGGAGGTTCTGGTCTTCCACGATGAACATGTCGCCAGCAACAACGGGGTCACTTACGCCAGTCATCACACCACCGACCAGTTCGGTATTTGGCAAAGAGTCGGCAGCATCCCATTCAGCAGCGATCTGCTCTTTGGTAGTCACTACATCGAAGGTGAAATTTTCAGCCGAAGGCGTATTTATTTTACGGACAATGGAGTTGTTCACGCCAGCAATCTGTCCCCTCCAGTTTTCAGCAACAGCCGGGTCAATGGAACTGTCAATGCCCATGTCCCTTAATTCAGCGTCTTCTGGCTGAGTGCCTGTTACAGGGTCGGCAGAAGAGATTCCAGTTGTGTTACCTGAATCCAAATCAATCGCACCTTTGCCAGCAGGGCCAGCTTGGTTAAAAAGGACGCCGGAAATCTCGATGTCCAAAGGTGTAGTAACAACCGGCTCAACAACAGTGATATCGAACGTTTCGCTATCGGACTTGCCGCCTTTGTCTTCAACTGAAACCTCGTAAGTACGGGTATCGTAGGCATCCTGAACGTTCAAAGTAATGTCCCAAGTCAGCCCTTCGGTATCGGTACCAGTAATCAATTGCGGGTTGTTGGCCGTGGCGATCCCAGCGATAGTAAGCCTTGAAGCATCTACCTTGATGCCATCTTCGGTGATGGTCATTGAGTTCAAAACCTCTGTGCCTTTGGTCACTTCCACGGTGAAGGTGACAGTGGCATCTTGGTCTTGTACGGTATCAACGGGAGAGTTCGTAATAACGAGCAAAGGAGCGAGATCTACACCGCCGCCTCCGCCGCCTCCGCCGCCTGGATCATCTTCGGTACAGCCGGAGGTAAAAATGACAGTAGATCCTAAAAGAGCAATTGCAAAAATCCAAAGAAATTTTTTCATGTTAAATGGTTTTATTAAAAATATGTTAAGTGAGATTGACCAATGCCAATGTCGGGCAGTACATTGATTTATGGGACTATGGCATCAAGTCAAACAAATGTTTGATTTTGTATGACTGCAAAACAGTTAGGTGGTCACAGGTGAGTTTTGTTCAAAAAAAAAGTTTTCAATATGACTGAAAACGGGCAGAACGATTTTGACTTAGCGACTAACGCACAACAGCTTTGAAATGATGCCATGCGGTAGAAAAAAGTAATTGAAAGCTGCAAAGAAAGGGCTTTTCTTTTGGGCAACCAACCCCAAGTTGATTAATTTTCCGCCCCTTAATTCTACTTTGACACTCTTGTACAAATTGCCCGGCAATAGAAAATTGCCGGGCAATGCCAGCGTTTTCACCATAAAAAAATGATTTAATGAAATTAAATATGCAGCACACCGTCCTCGAACGCTTTTTGAGGTACGTAAAAATCGACACCCAATCCGATGCCACTTCCCCGACCTGTCCTTCCACCGAAAAACAAAAAAACCTGAGCAGGCTGCTCGTCGAGGAGCTGTTGGAAATGGGCATATCGGATGCCCACATGGACGACGACGGCTATATCTATGCGACCATCCCTTCCAACACCGACAAAAAAGTACCCGTCATCTGTTTTTGTTCCCATGTTGACACAGCCCCGGATTGCAGCGGGGCAAACGTTAAGCCCATTGTCCACAAAAACTATCAGGGCGGGGACATCGTGCTGCCCGACGACACCAGCCAAGTCATCCGCCCTGCCGACCACCCTCATTTAAAAGATATGATCGGCAAGGACATCGTAACGGCAAGCGGCACTACCCTCCTCGGAGCAGATGATAAATCGGGCCTCGCCGAAATCATGGACGCCGCCAACCATTTAATAAAACACCCTGAAATCAAGCACGGCAAAATCAGGATCCTTTTCACTCCCGACGAGGAAATTGGCAGGGGCGTGGACAAAGTGGACATGGAAAAACTCGGCGCAGACTATGGCTACACCATGGACGGCGAGGAGGCAGGCTCACTGGAAGATGAGACCTTTTCAGCCGACGGCGCTACTATTACCATTCAGGGAGTGAGCGTACATCCCGGCTATGCAAAAGGGAAAATGGAACATGCCATGAAAATAGCGGGCGACATACTTGCCCGCCTGCCCAAGTACCACCTGTCGCCCGAAACCACGGAAGGCAGGGAGGGATTTATCCACCCCACCACTATCGAAGGCGAACTGGAAAAGGCGACCATCGGTTTCATCGTCCGTGATTTTACGGAGGAGAAACTGCACGAACACGAGGCCCTTTTGGAAAAAATAATGAACGATGTGCTGCTGCACTATCCGAATTCGACCGCCGAACTGAAAATAAAGGAGCAGTACCGAAATATGCACGACGTGCTGAAAGACCTGCCGCAAGTAGCCGACAACGCTGAGGAAGCCATCCGCCGGACGGGGCTTACACCTAAGAAATCGAGCATCCGAGGGGGTACAGATGGCTCCCGGCTTTCATTTATGGGGCTTCCATGCCCGAACATTTTTGCGGGCGGGCACTCTTTCCACTCGCGGCAGGAGTGGGTATGCGTGCAGGACATGGAAAAGGCAGCGGAAACCATTGTCCATTTGGCGATGGTCTGGGAGGAGAGGAGCTGAACAGCTACCTTTTTCCCAACAAAAAAAGGCAACCGAAAACGGTTGCCTTTTTTTTGAGTCCATGAATCAAGCCTACTGCAATTTAAACTTGACAGGAAGGTTGAATTGAACGCGCACTGGGCGCCCCCGTTGTTTGCCGGGTTCCCATTTAGGCATCTTGCCAACAACGCGGAGGGCTTCGGCCCCACATCCGGCGCCGATGTCGCGAACAACTTCGGCCTGGGTGATGCTGCCATCTTTCTCGACGACAAACTTGATGACGACCATTCCTTCAACGCCGTTTTCACGGGCGATTGCAGGGTACTTGATATTGCCATAAATGAACTGCAACATCTTTTCGTCCGCACATTTTTTCTTCTCTGCTTTGTTCGAAATGTCTTCACATCCGGGGAAAGCAGGATTGTCTTCCACTACCTTGAAGATTTCATTGTCATCGTTCTTCGGTGGTGGTGGCGGTGGTGGTGGCGGTGGCGGCGGTGCAGCAGGTTCTGGTGCTTCTACCACTGTTTCTTCTTCGATGGAGGTATCCTCAAACGTTACCGTTTCTTCAACCGAAACATCATCCGGAATTTCCTGAATCACCGGCGGTGGTGGCGGTGGTGGCGGTGGTGGCGGTTCTGCGGTACGAGGCGTTTCCATCTCGATTTCCTCGTCCAGGGTCCCCAGCAGGTCGGACACGTCAATCACCTTATCGTATTGTGTCCAACTAAATGCAAGGATCATCAAAATGATGGCCGCCAAAAGGCCAAAATTGAGGAAAGTACCGCTCAAACCAAAGGTGTCCAGTTCGGGATACTTAGTGCGTCCTTCAATCGGAGAACTGAAGGAGCCTTCTTTGTACTTTTCGGCCAAGTTGCGTTCTGATCGTTTTCTGAAATTGTTTTTAACAACAACTATCACTAGTATTGTTAACAAGACAACTCCAAAAAATGCCATGACGACCACTTTGCCAGGAACTTCAAAATCCATGTGGTTTAAGTTTTATTAGTGAAAAATTTAAATGCAAAATAGCTCAAACAGGCGCCTGTACTATTGGCGACCATATCCCACACTTCAAAAAACCGGTGCGGAAAGAACGCCCATTGGACAAATTCGAGAGAGGCCCCATAAATAGATGCTCCCAAAACTGTCCAGATCATATTTTCCCGGTTGAGTTTTCCAGATTTTTTCAAACCCCAGAAAACCAACCATGAAAGGGTGCCATATGCAGCCAAATGACCGACCTTATCAGGTGACAAGCCAACATCGGGGAGTTGAACACTTCCGGTAGTGGATAGCACAAAAATAACGATGGCGCAAATGAGTGCTGGAAAATATGGTTTCAAATGCCTGTTTTTCAAATAACATTTACCTGCCAGATGCAGGATGATCGGAATTTGGCGTAAGGTAGTGTTATTTTTTAAAAAAAAGATTATCCGATCAATGCTTTGTATGCTTGCGCATCCAGCAAGCCCTTTAGTTCCTCTGGATCGCTCATTTCAATTTTGACAATCCAGCCTTTATCGTATGGAGAGGAATTGATGAGCGTAGGGTCATCGCCTTCGTTCTCGTCGAGGGCAGGGTTGAATTCCAGCACCTTCCCCCCCACGGGCATAAAAAGGTCTGATGTGGTTTTCACAGCTTCTACTGTTCCAAAAACATCATTGGCAGAAAGCTCCTCCCCCACTGTTTCTACTTCTACATATACGATTTCTCCGAGTTCACTTTGTGCGTGGTCGGTGACACCTATATATGCCACGTTCTCGCCTTCTGTCCGAATCCATTCGTGTTCTTCGGAGTACTTCAGGTTCGCAGGTATGTCCATACAAGTTAAGTTGATTTTGATGATGAATTAATAAAGCGCCAAATTTAGTTTTTTTTGGAAAAAAAGGAACAGATAGGTCAAAAATAAAAAAACCGGACTTACGAAAAAGGAATGTAAGCCCGGCGAAAACACGCTCTCTCTAATTTTTTATTTCACAAAGATAATAGTTTTTGTTAAAACCAAACCTTTTAGCAACATTTTTCTTAAATTTTCTATACACATAGAATTGGGTGTATATACATTTAATTGATTTACAAGGGGTTCTACACAGTTCGGCCTGAAATATTTTTCACTCCACTCAACACGTTTTGCCAAAAACCACAACTCTATGTTCAATAACAACCACTCCTTTATTATGGTTTTATCACCTCGATAAATTCTCCAACAAAAGTGGTCAACCATTCTGACCCACAGCTTTTTATCCCAGAACCCAAGGCCCTTGCTATCGCCCCCTCGCCTTTCAAAATGAAGGCCGCTAGATTATTTATAAAAAGCATTTCGGCCAAAGCTTTGAAAAACCATAGAAACAGCTATCTTTGCGCCTCTTTTTGAAAACTGAAAAAAATAGACATGAAAAAAGATATCCATCCAAAGAATTACAGGCCGGTTGTATTTAAGGATTTTTCCTGCGACGAATCTTTTCTGACCCGTTCCTGCGCCCCCTCCAACGAAACAATCACGTGGGAAGACGGCAAAGAGTACCCGCTCATCAAACTTGAAATTTCTTCTTATTCGCATCCTTTTTACACAGGCAAAATGAAATTTGTCGATACCGCAGGCCGTATTGATAAATTTAACAAGCGCTTTGCAAAAACAAAATTTGCCAACGTAGAGAAATCAGAATAAGATTTTTTCTTCCAGAAAAAAAAAGCCCCGACCCTTGCGGTTGGGGCTTTTTTTGTTACTTCGCAGTCGGGTTTTCCCAATTTCCCAATTTCCCAATTTCTAAATTTCCCAATTTCTAAATTTCTAAATTTCCCAATTTCCTATACAATGAGAAACATTATTCTTTTCGACAATGAAACAAGGGATCGCCTGCTCCCCTTTACCTACACCCGGCCTGTTTGCGAGATCAGGGTCGGCATCTTAAAAATCAGGGAAAAATGGGAAAAATGGCTGCACGGAAAAGTCTCCTTTATTACCCAAGAATACCTTTCCGAAAAGTACGACATCACCATTTCCGAACGGAACTACCTCATCAACGGCTCAGTGATCCCAAACCAAGAAATCTGCTCTCTCGTCCGCCAAATGGAAGACGGAGAGGCCATGCTGCTCAACGGCGAACTGATAGCCGCCGTACTCGACCGTGACCAGTTCAACCGACTGATGTACGACGACATCGAGGAGCTTTCTAGTTTTGAACTGAACGACACGCCCATCATCAAGATCAACAACCTTTGGGATATTTTTTTGGTGAACGACCAGGCCATCCGCTCCGATTTCGACCTGCTGACCAAAGGCCGCAAATCGCAACCGGTCAGCAGCACCAACAAAGTCCTCGGCCAATCCAAGGTGTTCATCGAGCAAGGGGCAAAGGTCGAATGCGCCGTTTTGAACGCGGAAAAAGGCCCGGTTTATATTGGCCGGAATGCCGAAGTGATGGAAGGCTCGCTCATCCGGGGCCCTTTTGTTTTGGGCGAAGGCAGTGTGGTGAAAATGGGCGCAAAGATTTATGGCCCAACCTCCATCGGCCCCAAATGCACCGTCGGCGGGGAAATCAAAAACACCGTCATTTTCGGCAATTCCAACAAAGGCCACGAGGGCTACCTCGGCAACTCCGTCATCGGCGAGTGGTGCAATTTGGGGGCAGATACCAACTGCTCCAACCTGAAAAACAACTGGAGTGAAGTGAAAGTATGGGACTATGTTTCGGGCAGGTTTGCCAAAACGGGGCAGCTCAAAGCAGGCCTTTTCATGGGCGACCATTCGATGGCCGGCATCAACACCATGTTCAATACCGGCACGGTGGTCGGCCTGTGCTGCAATGTTTTTGGCGCCAATTTCCCGCGCAATTTCATCCCATCTTTTTCATGGGGAGGCAAAGCGGGCATCACCACCTACGACCCCTCGAAGGCATTCGAGGCCATTGACAACATGATGAAAATCCACGGCAGCATGTTGAGCGCCGAAGACCGTTTGCTACTGCTCAAAGTATTTGAAGAATCGGCCAAATACCGCCCCTGGGAGAGCGAAGAAGACACCAGCAAAAAACTGAAAAAAATAATCGAAGCTTCGTGAAACAACCAATTTGGAAACGTTTTTTGAGCTATTTTTTTGAAATAGCCATCGAAGCCAGCTCAACGGATTTGAACCCCGACCTGCAATTGGGGCTGAAAAAAGGAAGGTACTGCCTTTCCACCCCAAACGCCATTTACTCTTACGGCGACCTTTACGACAACTTCACTTCTTCATTTCATAAAATAAAAATCGGGGAAAGCCCCATCAAAGATGTGCTCATTCTTGGTTTTGGGCTGGGTTCTATCCCTTTTATGCTCGAAAAAAAATTTCACAAAAAATGCCGCTACGTCGGTGTGGAAGCAGACGAGGTAATCGCCTATTGGGCAGCAAAATACTTGACAAACGAAATGGCTTCCCCGGTACAAATAGTTGTGGCCGATGCCCTTCTTTTTGTTAAAACCTGCCAGCAAAAGTTCGACCTCATCGCGATGGACATCTTTCTGGACAGCCACATCCCCGAACAATTTGAAACGCCCGTTTTTTTAAAAAAACTAAAATCGCTGCTGAACAATAACGGCCTGCTGATGTTCAACCGCCTGTCGCTCCTCAAAGAAGACCGGGAACAGTCAACCGCTTTTTTTGAAAATACATTTTTAAAAATATTTCCCGAAGGCTACTGCCTCGATGTGGGCGGAAATTGGATGCTGATCGGGGAAAACAGATGAGCAGTGATTAGTAGAGTAGTGATTAGTGGAGTAGTGATTAGTAGAGTAGTGATTAGTGGATCAGTGATTAGTAGAGTAGTGATTAGTAGAGCAGTGATCAGTGGATCAGTGATTAGTAGAGCAGTATCTGAATTTTGGAAGACTGCATTACCAATCACTAATCACTGCTCTACTGCTCTACTAATCACTACTCTACTAATCACTAATCACTACTCTACTAATCACTAATCACTAAAATCACTGCTCTACTAATCACCAATCACTACACAACCATCTTTTATGAAAATACTTATTTTTGGAGCATCGGGCATGACAGGCAAACACCTCATAGACGCCGCATTGGCACATGGCCACGAGGTACGCGCATTTGGCCGCAACGTATTCGAACAACTCTCCACCGAACGCAGCCACCTTGAACTGTTCAAAGGCTACCTCTTTACCGACAGCGACATCAAAAAAGCACTAAAAGGCGTTGACGCCGTACTCTCTGCCATCGGCGGTACTACCGACGGGGGCAACCGCACCCGCTCGCTGGGCATGAAAAAAATAGTGGCCGGCATGGAAAAACGGGGGCCAAAACGGATCATCGGAATCGGCGGCAAAAGCATCCTCAATGCAGAGGTGGACGAAGAGGACGGATCGGTAACTTATGTTTACCAGACGCCCGGTTTCCCGAAAAAATACAAGGCCGTGGCCCTCGAACACCTCAAAGCCTTCCAGCATTTGGAAAGCTCGTCGCTGGACTGGACCTTCGTCTGCCCGCCCCTTATTTTGGATGAAAAAGCCACCGGCAAGTACAACACCAATTGCAATTTCCCCGCAGAAGGCCGAGATGAAATCAACGCCGGCGACATCGCCGAGTTTATGATGGACGAATTGAAAAAGGATGATTTTTTAAAATGCCGCGTGGGCATTGCTGCCATTTAGAAACCTGACTTTTAACTAAAAATGGTTTTTCCGGCTTCGCCAAATGGCCTTTCTTTGTATCCGCTCAAAACCATACGGCCTTTGCCCGTTCCGACAACCGAGGATATATATCCTCGGTTTTTCCGGCTTCGCCAAATGGCCTTTCTTTGTAAAAATTTAAAGCCATGAAAATTTTATTGCCAATCCTGATTTTGTCCTTTTCCAGTGCCCTCTCATTTTCCCAGACAAGCCTTTCCGGAAAAGTAACCGATGCCGATACGGGCGAGGAAATCATTTTCGGAACGGTAGCCATTTTCAAAAATGATGTCTTGCTTACTGGAACGGAAACCGATCTTGACGGATTCTATTCCATTACAGGCTTGGAGGCCGGGGTGTACGAGGTAGTTTTTTCGTACACCGGCTACACCGACCAGAAAGTGACAAAAGTTGAAGTGCCAGAAGGCAAGAATACCCGCTTGGATGCTAAACTTTCCGGCAAGATCAATGGGCGGCATCGCCCTACCGCTATAATCCAGTGCTTTCCTTACCCCAACCTTTACCGCGCTGACAACCTGACACAAGGTTTCACTTTCAAATCCCGCCAAATCAGATGCCTGGCCATTGACCACTGAGACATCCCCCGGTAAAAGCCTTATTTGTAACTACATACCACCCCTTGAAATCCTGGAAGGATTGAATGTGAATAGCCCCGGATGCAATCCGGGGGAGCGGTGATGAAGATGGATGACAACCCCAGAGGGGTTGAATCTAGATGGCAGATATTCAACCCCTCTGGGGTTGCCGCCTATCTCACTACTTCCCCCGGATTGCATCCGGGGCTATTCACATTCAATCCTTCCTGGATTTCAAGGAGTGGTAAGCAATTACCTTTTTTTATAAACAACAGCCGGATGGTAAAAAAAACATCCGGCTGTCCTATTTTAGCGGCCAATTGAAATCACCACATCATGACCGACCAAGAAAAAAAAGAATTCCACGAAAAGCTCCTTTCCGAAAGGGAAAAAATAAAAGACGAGATTCTCACCCTGGAGGACAAAACAAAACCCATTTCACCTGAAAATTCCCTCGGCCGCATCTCCCGCATGGACGCCATCAACAACAAAGGCGTCGCCGAATTTTCGCTCCGCCAGGCCAAGCGCCGCCTCAACGCCGTCAACGCTTGGCTCTCAAAATACAATTCCGACGCCTTCGGCAAATGTGCCCGCTGCAAAAATGAAATCCCCGTCAAAAGGCTCATGTTCATGCCCCACAGCCTGAAATGCATGCACTGCGCCGGCAGATGAGTCTTCAGTCTTCAGTCTTCAGTCTATCAGTCCGCAGTCCGCAGTCCGCAGTCTGGTCCAAGATAGCACTCAGATGCTGAATGCTATCTCGAACGAGACTGCGGACTGTGGACTGCGGACTGCGGACTGCGGACTGATAGACTGAAGACTGACTATGGTACCATGACATACCCGTTGGAGGCCATTTCGGCAAAATCATCGAACTCGACCCACAGGTAGCCGTTGCTGGCCCACCTTGTGCCCCACGAGCTGAGAATTTCAAAAGACTCCAGTTCGAGGTTGTAGCCGACGACTATGAAAGTGAAAGTCTGCCGTTGTTCCTTGTTGAGGGAAGTATAAAAATGGGTCTGTTTCAGGTTTTTGAATTCCTCCGGCACGCGCAGTTCCACGATGACGGGGTTGCCGCGCATCAGCGCCTTTTGCACCTCGAATATTTTTTGGCTTTTGCGCTTTTCCGCATTGAAAATGTGGAGGTAATTGGAAATGCCGTACAAGTCGTCTTCTTTGATTTTGGTCGGCATGTTTTTGGCGTCGTAAGGCATCACATCTGCGCTGACCGTACCTTTTACCGCCAAGATGCGCAGCGCGTTTTTGATGTCCCTCCTTTGCTGGGTATAGAGTTTTTGGGCGAGGAAGTCGGGGCTGAGGTTGACCTTGTAATTCTTTTCAAAATTGTGGTAAAATTCGAGGCAAGTGGCCAGCGTGTAGCTGGTAACAGTGCCCCTTTCGCCGACCTTCCGCGGGGGCATGAAATAGGGTTTGACACTCTGCTCGTTGAGCATGGACTTGGCATTGCTGCCGATGCCCGGCATGATGGCCATCATCTGGTCTATCATTTCCGGCGAACTGATGCCGATGGATTCGCCTTTTACGGTGAAGTCGGCTAAATTATCAATTTGAGCGGAAAGGGAAAGGATGGAAACGGCCACAAAAAAAGTGGCCAGCAAAAATCGGAATGACATGAAAAAGGATGTTTTTGTTTTTGGAAAATGTGTTGCGGAAGGAGAACGAATAAGAGGCCGCATTTCTTATAAACCGACCACCGGGAAGCTGTGCCAACAGTCAATTTTACAAAAAATAAAGCTAGTCCATCAAATGTAATGCTGCCTCTGTGCCCCTCGCAAAGGCGCAAAGGCGCTAAGTATTCAGGGTCAGCGTTCCTTGCATTTGGTACACCACCTTTTATTTCATAAAACCTCTATGTGGAATCAGAAAAAGATGCCACTCCTATTTGACATCCGATTTAACCTCCCGTTCAAATTGCAAACCAGGCCATCCCTCTGCCTATATATTTTGTCGTTTATCAGTTAATTAAGGAAAAGAAAAAGGTATTTTTTTATCTGCTGAAAAAAAATAGCCTTCTTTTGTATGCTATTCTAAAAGTTCATTTTCCAAAAACTTGCACCAATGAAAAAAAACAAGCTGTTCGTTTTATTTTTATTCATCTCTTTCACTACCTTTGTCCACGCACAACAGCCAGCCCACACTCACATTTCCATTGACAGCCGTTTGTACCAAGCATTCGATAGCGGCTATCTGGAAAATTTAATAACTGAGAACCCTTTCCTTTTAAATCGTTGGAATTTTTATCTTGACAACTCATGGTATGTCGCCGATCTCCCCCCAGAGAAAGATAACGGCACTCTCCCGGTCATTCAAATTGATGACCTGGACAACATCAACATCTTTCTTCTCGAAAAAGAACAGCACCTCAAAAAGGATTGGGACAGAGCAAGAACCTACCGGATAAAAAATACCGACCTCGTGCTGGTTTGCGAACCGGGCAAAAATTTTACAGAAAAACTCAACAAGCACCTGAATCGGTAACCTCTAAAGCCCTTGCCAAAAACCCCCATTTAATTTTACAAGCCGGCATAAGAATCTACATCCACAAAGGACTGTCCCGAATGTACTCGCAAATGACAGCCCATTGATATCCCTGAACATTTACGAACTGGCCTACTGGCTTGTGCGCAATCAATATTGCCCAACAAGTTGAGCAGCTTTTTTTCATTTTGAAGAATGAAAGAAGCTTGAACCGAACAGTTTGCCTTGGTTTTCTATTATATGAAATATCAATCAAGTATAGTCCTATCAACCGATTTTTGATGTTGTAACGAGTTGCGCAAAAACCAGAGGGACTGTATTCTTTAATACAAAACTCACTCATTACACACCTTTGCATTATGAAATTGAACGCTACTTTAACCACCATTTTCACACTTTCTGTTTCAATCATTTTTGGGCAGAACTATACCATGGATGCCTCCCTCACGCAGGTCAATGACTGTTCCGGCTTCTTTTTGGACAGCGGAGGGAGCGGCCCGTATGGCCCGAACGAAAACTTTGTGACCACCATCTGTCCGCAGGGAACAGGGGGCACCCACGTCCAGCTTGTTTTCAGCAGCCCGCAAATAGAACCAGGCGACGAACTTTGCTTCTTTGACGGACCCGATGTTTTATCCCCCTCGCTCGGTTGTGTCAGTGACTTTACGGTAGGGGCTGCATTCATTATCCAAGCCACTGCGGCAAATCCCAGCGGCTGCCTCACCCTCACTTTCAACTCCGATGCTTCAGGTGAAGGAGACGGCTGGAGCGCCGACATCAACTGCATCCCTGCCTGCCAGACCATCCTCTCCGTCCTCGACCACTCCGACCCAGCGGTAGAACCTGTGGACACCGGATGGATTGACATCTGCCCCGGCGACCGCGTCTTTTTCTGGGGCAGAGGGGCATACCCGCAAAACAACCTGACCTATAACCACTCCGACCTGACCAGCGACTTTGAATGGGATTTTGGCGACGGTGCCAATACCGCCGGCCCTACCGTTTCCCATGTTTTTGAAGAGCCGGGAGGCTATGTGGTACAGCTTACCATCACCGACCAACTTGGCTGCAAAAACACCAATTTCCTGAGCCAAAGGGTACGGGTAGCACCGAGGCCCGATTTCGAAATTGCTTCAGCACTTGGCCAGATTTGCTCCGGCGATACCGTCCAGCTCAATGCAATGGTGGACAGCCTGGACGCCAACCACACAGTGTCGGTCGGCCCAGGAACCGGGGGTTTCCAGGTATCCGGCATCCGTTCCGACTCGCTCCCACTGCCCGACGGCAACGGCTCTTCTTACCAAACTACCATCTCCTTTTCCGACTTTTCGCCCGGCCAATTGCTGACCGACATCAACGACCTTGAAGGTATTTGGGTCAACATGGAACACTCTTGGATGCGCGACCTGCAGATAAATTTGACCTGCCCAAATGGGCAATCCGCGATTTTGCACGACCACCCCGGACAGACGGGCGGAGAGGTTTTTCTTGGAATCCCTTTTGAAAATGACGAAAATCTAATAGAGCCGATACCGGGCACCGGAGCAGATTATGGCTGGCAAGTAAACCCCGACTATAGCTACACTTGGATAGAATATGCCAATGTCTTTGTTCCGAGCACCTTGCCCTCAGGCAGTTACGAGTCATTTGAACCGCTCGAAAATTTTCTGGGCTGCCCCCTGAACGGAGCATGGACCATTGAAGTAACCGACCTGTGGCAGATAGATAACGGCTTTATCTTTTCTTGGTCCATTGATTTCAACCAAGACCTCTACCCCGAAATAGAAACCTTCTCTCCCTCTTTGGTAGATTGGGAGTGGAACGACCACCCATCCGTCTTTTTTGAAACCCCCGATTCGATAGCTGCAGCCCCTGCCAATGCAGGGGAAGTGGCCTATTCATTTACCGTCAACGATGAGTTTGGCTGCACTTGGGACACCTCCATCAGCATTCAGGTCTTACCGTTTTTGCACCCAGACTGCTATAGCTGTGCCGACCTCATCAGCCCCCTTCCCGACACCACCATCTGCAACGGGGACATGGTTCAGTTGAATGTTGAATCACCTGTCAGCGACCCCGAAATCACTTTTGAATCATACGACGACTATCCCATCGGTGCAGGCAACCACCCGCCTGCCAACCCATATTCTTCGACCATCAACGTCAATTCCATCAACCCTGCCACCATCAATGACCCCTTGGTTGACATCGTTTCCATCTGTTTAGATTTGGAAACAGATTTCGATGCCGATATCCAGCTTTTTATCCAATCGCCCAGCGGGCAAATGATGGCACTCTCAACCAATAACGGCGGCAGCGGCGACAATTATACCCAAACCTGTTTCACCCCAACGGCAGCCCAGAACATCGCATTGGCCTCGGCACCTTTTACCGGCAATTTCCAACCGGAAGGCAACTGGGCATTTTTAACGGGCTCGCCCATAAACGGGGCCTGGTCATTGCGGGTCTCCGACCAGTTTGCCCCAAATGTTTTTGGCAACCTCAACTGGTGGAGCATCACCTTCCGCTCGGCCAACGAAATCGAATATTCCTGGTCGAACACAGCTACACTTTCCTGCAACGATTGCCCCGACCCAATGGCATCACCTACCAACAGCACCAACTACGTCGTCACTGCCAACGACCAGATGGGCTGCCAAACGGACCAACCCGTCAACGTCAACGTACTCAACCTTTTTGACGCACCTACGGTGCAATGTCAGGACATGATCGGGGGAAAAATAAAAGTGGAATGGAACGACCAAAACCCCGGTGCTACCTATGAAATAAATGTAAACGGCACAGGATGGGTGCCCCCCAACAACGGCGGCCTTTCCCACATCATTGACGGGCTTGTCATTGGCAGCCAAGTTGATGTGGAGGTGCGCGTCGCAGTGTCGGGCACTACCTGCATTGCCGCAATTGGCACTTCATCTTGCCAGTACCTTTTGTGCCCCTTGGACATTGTTCCAAACCCGGCGCCCCCCTATTTTGTGAGCTGCACCGACGACTGCGACGGCGCCCTCCAACTTGATGTTTTCAACGGCGTCCTTCCTTTTTCGTTCAATGTCACCAACACTGACACCGGCGACTCTTTCACCCAAACGAACGGCAACCTTTCGGGGCTTTGTGTGGGCAATTACCAAGTCGTCGTAACCGACGCCACAGGCTGCGCCGAAACTTTTTTATTTGAAATAATGAACCCCGAGCCCTTAATAGTGACTGCCGTCCAGGACAGCCCCGTCAGTTGTTTCGGGGGCAGTGACGGCACTGCTTCCGCCACCGCATCGGGAGGTACCGGCACTATCACTTTCATGTGGAGCGACCTCAACATGACCGTCGGCCAACAAATAGCCAACCTCCCTGCTGGCCCAATAACAGTGACTGCCACCGATGCCAACGGATGCCAAGCATCGGCCACTGCCACCATCGGGCAAAACGATGCCGTCACCCTCGGTTTTACAGCCACGCCTGTCAATTGTTTGGGAGGAAACGACGGAACGGCAACCGTCCTCCCCACGGGCGGAACAGGCGCTTATACCTACCAATGGAGCGGCGGGGCAACTCCCAGTGAGCAGACCGCAACAGCCCTCGAATCGGGCAACTATTCAGTCACCGTGGAAGACTCAAACGGATGCCAAGCCTTTGGGAATGTGGACGTTGGCGAGCCAATGGACGGGCTGGTCATTTCTGCTTCGCAAACGGTAAGAAGCTGCTTTGGGCTTAACCAGAGCGAGGCTACGGCAACCGCAAATGGAGGCACTCCGCCCTATTCTTACAGTTGGTTCCCCTCCGGTCAGACCGACCCCACTGCGACAGGGCTGCCCGTTGGCGTTTTTACGGTCGAAGTGACCGATGCACTTGGCTGCACGGCAGAGGAATCAGTCAGCATCGAGCAGTGGGACATGATTGATATTTCGATGGCCGCTACCCCTCCCACCTGCTTTGACGGCTCAGATGGGGCGATGGGCGTCATCCAAACGACCGGAGGCGCCGGCACTTACTCCTACCAATGGAACAACGGCGACCAAGACGACTTCATCAACGGCCTGCAGGGCGGCCTCCTTTATACGGTGACCGTTTCCGACATGCAGGGCTGCGAAGGAGTAAAATCAAGGCTGCTCGAAAACCCGCCCCGCATGGAACCGACCGCAGAAATCACGGACGCCCTCTGCAATGGATCGCAAGACGGCACCGTCCTGATTGCCGGCGTGGACAATGCCAACGGCAACGTCTCATTCCAATGGGACGCCGCAGCCAACAACCAGACCTCAGCGATGGCTTTTGACCTGGGCGCAGGCACTTACAGCGTGGTCATAACGGATGACAATGACTGCCAGGTCACTGAAATTTACGAAGTGAAAGAACCCGACGCCATCGAAGTGGATTTCACGGCGACCGACAACGACTGCTTTGGGGCAATGGAAGGTGCTGTTGATACCGACGTGAGTGGGGGCACACCGGGCTATAATTTTTTGTGGTCAAACAATGCCACCTCCGGTAAATTGACCAACATCCTTTCGGGCATCTATTTCGTCTCCATCACCGACTCCCACGGCTGCCTAAAAGAAGATTCCGTTTTCGTGGACCAGCCCGACCCTGTTTTTATCAATATTGAGGTCAATGATGTTTCTTGTTTTGGTGAAATGGACGGCTCCATTACCATCAACACAACGGGCGGCACCCCGCCATTTACTTACAGCCTCGACAATGACCGCTTTTTCGGGAGCAATACCCTGATTGCCCTCCTCGCCGATGATTACCCTGTTTTTCTGATGGACGCCAAAGACTGCCTTTATACC
>DROJ01000528.1 GCA_011321935.1 Bacteroidota bacterium
AAAGAGTCCCTCCACTATACTGCTCTCAAACTCTCAAACTCTCATTCTCTCAAACTCTCATTCTCTCATTCTCTCATACTCTCATTTTAAAAACCAGTGGTTCTCCAAGCAATCCCGCAGTTGGAGTTTGGCCCGGCGGATTAGTTGCCAGTAATTGGTAGCGGTAAGCCCCAGTTCCTGACAGATTTGTTCACCTTTTTTTTCGTCCAAAAATTTTAAGCGAATGCAGGCATTCATCCTGGGGGGCAAATGTTCGATGCAGTCGTCGAAGACTTTATTGAAAGCTGGCTGGTCGGTCAGGTTTTCGGGTTGGTCTTGCCAGGGTTGCGGCATCGCGTTTTTTTGCCAGCGGTCATTGCTTTTAAAAAAACCGGAAAGTTCGTCCGGGGGCAGTGGGGTAGTGATGTTTTTGCGGAGCGACTGCCGGTAGTGGTCGGCAATTTTATTTTTCAAAATACCGAAAAGCCATGTTTTCGGCCGGCTGTTTTTTTTGAAAGAGGCCATTTTTTCGGCTGCCGCCAAATAGGTGTCCTGCACTAGGTCTTCGGAAAGCTGCCGGTCGGAAGTTTTGTGGTAGGCCCAATCATAAAGGCTTTGGGTGTATTGCCTCACCCAATTGGAGAGTTCGGTTTTGTTGATAGTATTGTCCATATTCGACATTGGCCAAACAAATAGGGAATTGAAATTTCACAAAAAACAAATGAACAGGCCGATCGGCATCTGGGTTCAATCCATTCTTTCACAAGTTTTCGATGAACCAAGCCGCAAAGTAATCAATTCTAGTGGAGCCCTGATTGACTTTGGGCAAGCATTAAAATTTGTTATTGTAAAAATCATGACCGCTCATAGATGTCGGCTATTGATGGCACATCTTGCATTTCCGTTTTTTGTCATTCCCTTTCCCTTTTCCCTTTTTTTGTTTCCTATTCTTTTTTTAGTGTTTTTAGAAACTAACTTTGTTCCCTTTTTATAATCCAAGTTTAGCTTGGTCATTAAGAGCATGTTGGGATTTTGGGTTTTGAGGGAAAGAGGCATTTTTTCACTGGAAGCCAAAATCCCAACATGCTCTAAAATGTTCTAACGACTATTTCACATATCAAAAGCCCGTGTTCCTTACGGTAGGAGGCATTTAGACAATAGGCGGCATCAATTTTACGATCATTTTATTGAAAATAAAATGATTGTTTTTGGTCATCTGACTTCTATGGGTTCCTACTCCGGCAACATAGGCAAAGCCATAAAATGAATCATAAAATATTGCTTGTTTTTTGCCTGTCTGTTATTGTACCGGGAGGCCTTTTTTCTCAAAACGACCTGCAACCCTGCGGTACACAAGACGGCATTGTGCCGTGGCTAAAGTCATTTCAAAGAAATGAAATTGCTTATGCCCGCTCAGGGGATTTGTTGCTCGCTCCGGTCTCGATCCATATAGTGGGCACCAATAGCGGAACGGGTTATTTCCCCGTCAAAAGCGTTCTGGATGCTTTTTGCACTTTGAACCAAGATTTCCTCGAATCCGATATCCAGTTTTTTATCGCCGGCGAACTCCATTATATCAACAATTCGGATTATTATGACCATACCTTTGCGCAAGGCTCTCAAATGATGGACGAGAACAATGTCAGCAATACCATCAACTGCTACATTGTGGACAGCCCCGCAGGCAATTGCGGCTACAGCAGTTATTCGCAGGGCATTGCCCTGGCAAAAAATTGCCTCGATCCCCAAGACCATACTTGGTCGCATGAGGTGGGCCATACGCTTTCCCTCCCCCATCCTTTTGTTGGCTGGGAGGGCTATGAGCATGATTATAGCTTGCCCGCCCCCCTCAATACCAATGGCAATCCCGTAGAAAAAACGGACGGGTCCAATTGTACTTCTGCGGGCGACGGCTTTTGCGACACTGCCCCTGATTACCTTAATTTTAGGTGGCCTTGCAACGATGACAGCCTGAGTACGCTCGTTCAGATCGACCCTGACGGAGTAGAGTTCAGGTCGGACGGGACTTTGTTCATGTCCTATGCTTTCGACCGGTGTTCCGACCGGTTTTCAGAAGAACAGATGGAGGCCATGCGTGCCAACCTATTGACAGAAAGGTATTACCTGCTTGACCAGCAAGACCCGCAATTGCCCATGGATACGGCTTTCCTGAATGCCCTTTCACCAGCCGAGGGCGATACGGTACACCTTTATACCGAAGTAGCTTTTGAGTGGGAGCCAGTTCCAAATGCTACTGGCTATTTTTTGGAAATTGCAACTTTCCCCGACTTCCCTTTTACCTTGTTCAGCTACTTTGTGGAAGGCAACAGCACAGTTGTTTATGACCTGTTCAGGAACAAAAACTATTACTGGCGCATCAGTCCCTTAAACAACCAACAAACTTGCCTCGACAAGGTCAGCGGAGTAAGCGGGTTTCGTACCGGGAAGGACGAAGAAGTCACTGCCAGTGTCGAAACCATCGAAGAAATCGGATCGGTGGCCATTCTCCCAAACCCTGCCCATCGGGGAAAAAAGATAAATGTCAGTTTCATGGCGATAGAAGCCATTCCTTTGGACGCCTCCCTTATTTCTCTCACCGGACAAACGGTCGGCCGATTTAATTGGCAAGCCAATGTCGGCCAAAACCAATTCTCTATCGAAGCTGCCAACTTGGATGCAGGTATTTATTTTTTGCAAATGCGCTCTGACAAGGGGAGGGTGAGCAAAAAGGTGGTCATTGGGTTTTAGGCTTGTTGTTTTCAATGAAAAAAAGGTTCGGGATCAATTGACCCCGAACCTTTTTTTGTTTTTAAATGGGAGACATTTTATTAAAAATGCCTCCCATCTTTTATTGAAACCTCATCATCTCACCACCACAAATTTCTTGGCCCGATACCCTTCTGGAGTTTCGATGGACATAAAGTAAGTACCAACAGCAAGGCTGCTCACATCAAATGAGAAATTGCCCGATTGCACATTTTCAAACACCTGATGGTTGACCAGTCTGCCTGTAAAATCAAGTATCCTTACATTGACTTCATCTGCCACTTTTTCCAGTTCCAGCTCTAAATTGATCTGGGTGCTGGCTGGGCTTGGAGAAAGGGCCACTTTGCTTTGGTCCAAAACTTCTTCTGCATCAACAAAACCATCGAGGTGCATACGGATCACGCCTTTGGCGCCGCCTACCCAGCCTCCTATATAAAGCCTATTGGTGAAGACACAAGACCCCAGGCCACCTGCGACATCATGATTGCCACCAAAGCCATATTGTGGGGGAATGCCTAGTCCGGCATCAGCACCATTGTACTGAACCATGGTCAGGTAGATTTTGTCTGCGCCAAGCTCAAGCGGTTCGTCCAGTTCAACTGTAATCAACTGATCTGCCGTTTCATTGCCGGTAAGGCTGTACGAACCAAAACCAACAATAGGGTCGGAACCGCCACCTTCATCCAGAGCAGCGTAACTTTCTGCATTTCCTGGAACAACGCCGTTTCCATCGGGGTCTGCATCGTAAATTATAATTGTAAACGCATCAGCCTCAGGGTCACCCGTAAAAAGATCAGCTGCATTGTACAGTTGGAAACTAACATGGGTAACAGTGGTCGGTTCTACACCAGAACGGTAAAAATTTCCAAAGTGATAAACCAAACCATCTTCAATAAAACCATCCGATGAAGGGGCAATCCAATCATTGCCCATGCCGTTGTCTTGTGCAAACGTTGATTCGGTAACCACAAAAACACCGTCAAACTCCTCGTCGGTCTCGTCATTGCTAAAGTGGTAGTTGTAAGTTCCGACTTCGGTAGGCGTATAAGCCTCGTCAAAAGTGATGGACAATGGCATAAGCGACGGGAGGTCGTTTTCAGTCTGCGTGATGGAAGTCGTATTTCCGGAAGGGTCGGTAATGTCAACGGTAATGTTCAATTCGGCAAGAGGATCCATACCTAAATTAGTGTAATTGATGCCCATAGCCGTCAAGGGGCGCTCCCCAGCCAAAGGAGTATGGTAAGAATAAGCCACTACTGGAGTAGAAAAGCTGCGGACAGCAAAAGAGACATTCACTGTATTGCCGGCATCCACTTCGGGTACGATCCTTTCGCAAGTAGCGCGGCTTGCAAAAATAGCCGGAATGGTAACCAATGCAGCAGAATCTACCCCCAACATACCGAATATCGTATTCTCATCTTCATCGGCGTTATCATAGTGGTTGCAGATGATTACACCTACTGCACCCGCTTCTTGGGCATGCCATGTTTTCAAGCTAAAGCCACAAGCACCACGACGGATGAGGGCCATTTTACCGGTGAGGTCAGTTACAACAGGTGAGCAGGCAAGGCTGTCTGTATCGTCAAAAGCCCAAACTAAATCGCCAGATACCGTTTGGCTAAGTTCTGGCCCCCAGATCGGTGCAGTTGAGTTTGTTGACTGCGTGCCATAATCATACTGTCCAGCTATACTGGAGGGCGAATTAACAAGAAAATCAACGGGGAAAGGCGATTCAGAATTGATCTGCGCCGTAACAGTAAAAACTCCGACTAAAGAGCAAAACAGAAAGGAAACAAGTAGTTGTTTTAGCATAACATTTTTTTTTGATGATAAAATAGTTTCGTTCAAAGAAGGGCTAAAAGTAGTGAATAAACCATTTCTCACACTATCATAAAGTATAATTTTGGTCTGGTGACTACCATTTTTTGTTCTTTTTTTAAAGATGAAATTGTTTTTCAGAAAGGAAAGCCAAGAGAAGTAATGGGCAAAGAAACTTTCAAATAATAAATCAGCTTAGTGCAATTTTTACAAATAAAATAAATTTTACTTCGTAAAAAATTGATGGCCAGTAATTTGCCGGGGCAGCAAAAATCCATGCCCAAAACCTGCACAGGGAATTGACCAAGCACGAACGTTTCATCCGGGAGGCTTCTTTTCGTCCTGTTGCGGTCATTGGACAAAGATCAAAAATCACGACCTTTGCCCGTCCATCAAACAAAGGGGCGTATTTCATTTTGTCGCAGCGGGCAAGTATTTCCTTTCTTGGGAATCAAGCGGCTGTGCGGGCAAAAGCGACAAAATGAAATACAGTCAAACAAACAACATGCGCAACGAATTTACCGTATTTTCCATCCTTTCCCTGCTCATCATCAGTGCCGTAGCCTATTTTTGGTGGCCGCCCATTATATGGTCTTTGGTTATTTTACTGCCAGTGATATTGCTCGGCATTTACGAAATGTTCCAGTCCAAGCATGCCATTATGCGCAACTACCCCGTCTTTGGCCGGGGGCGTTACCTGATGGAATACCTGCGGCCCAAGATTTACCAATATTTCATCGAGTCCGATACGGACGGCACGCCCATCAGCCGCATTTTCCGGTCGGTGGTTTACCAGCGGGCCAAGCAGGTGCGCGACACTGCCCCGTTTGGCACCCAGCTCGACGTTTACGAGGAGGGTTACGAGTGGGTCAACCATTCTATCGCTGCGCTCGAAGCCGATCAGTTGGAGCACCACCCACGGATCACCATTGGCGGGCCAGATTGCAAACAACCTTATAGCTGTTCCATTTTGAATGTATCGGCCATGAGTTTTGGCTCGCTGAGCAAGGCGGCCATTATGGCACTCAACGGGGGCGCAAAAACCGGCGGCTTCGCCCACAACACGGGCGAGGGGGGCATCAGCCCTTACCACCTCGAATTTGGCGGCGACCTCATCTATCAGGTCGGCACGGGCTACTTTGGCAGCCGCAGGAAAGACGGGGGTTTTTCGCCCGAAAAATTTGCCGAACGGGCGGCCTTGCCATCGGTAAAAATGATCGAGATCAAGCTGTCGCAGGGGGCCAAGCCCGGCCACGGCGGCATTTTGCCCGCCAAAAAAAACACCCCCGAAATAGCGGCCATCCGGGGCGTCGAGGCAGGCAAGGCCGTCCTGTCGCCACCTGCCCACAAAGCGTTTTCCACTCCCATAGAAATGATGGAATTTATCGCTCAGATGCGGCAACTTTCGGGCGGCAAGCCCATCGGCTTCAAGTTGTGCGTGGGCCGCAAGAGCGAGTTCATCGGCATCTGCAAGGCCATGATAAAAACGGGCATCAAACCCGACTTCATCTCGGTTGACGGCGGAGAGGGGGGCACGGGCGCAGCGCCGCTCGAATTTTCCAATTCAGTGGGCATGCCCTTCCGGGAGGGGCTGTCGTTTGTTTATGACACCTTGGTCGGCTTTGGCCTGAAAAAGGACATCAAGATCATCACCTCCGGCAAAATACTGACGGGTTTCCATATGTTCCGGGCCATTGCCCTCGGCGCCGATGTCTGTTATTCTGCCCGCGCCATGATGTTGGCACTCGGCTGCATCCAAGCCCTCGAATGCAACAAGAACAACTGCCCGACAGGGGTGGCCACCCAAGACCCCGAACTGGTAAAAGGACTGGTGGTGAGCGACAAAAAACAACGGGTCGCCAGTTTTCACAAAAACACCGTCCACGCATTTGTGGAGCTGATGGCAGCCGCAGGGATTGACCACCCCGACAAAATAAACCGCACCGACATTTACCACCGCATTTCAAAAAACGAAATAAAAAGGTACGACGAAGTATTCCCGTATATCGCACCGGGCTGCCTGCTGAAAGAAGAAACCATTCCTGAAAACTGGAAAGCGCACATGGCCGAGGCGAGGGCGGAAAGTTTTAAGGGAGACTTGCAGTTGAGTTGAGAAAGGGCTTCCGAGGGCCAAGTTTTTTGCTCCAAAAAAAAACAAATATGTTTCGCAAAACGCTGTTCTTCCTGATTACGGTTTTGTTGTTTTCGTTGGTTGTCATCGCCATCGGAGAAGTGGCCACCCGCCTGTTTTTGCCAAAACCTGTCATCGAACCGCCCGAGAACACTGCCCTGAAAGACGACGAACTGGGCTGGAAAATGACGCCCAATTATTCGTTCAAGGGAACATTGAAAGACCGGGACGGGGCCGCATATGAGGACAGTATAAGCTACGACGAAAACGGGTTCAAAGCATTCGGGGACACGGCATCCGCCAGGCCAAAAATTTTATTTTTGGGCGACTCCTATACCGCAAGCAGGCAGGTTTCCAATAATAAATCTTTTTTTAAAATAATCGGCGACAGCCTCGGCGCAGAAATATTTGCATACGGCCATCCCGGCTATGGGACACTCCAAGAATATATGATCTTCGACAAATGGGTCGGTAAAATAAAACCCGACGTGGTGGTGTGGCAAGTCTGCAGCAATGATTTTATTGATAATTATGCGGGGCTTGAAATGGTCTGCGGATATGGCGTCGGGGAAAGGAGGCCTTATTTGAATGAGCAGGGTGAAATATATTATAAAAGGCCACTGACATTGTTTCAAAAAATACAAGAACATATCTGGTTTTTTAAATGGCTGGACAGCCGATGGGACAACCTTTTGGCTAAGGTCAAAAAGGAAGATATAAAAGTGGGCGAGTATTATATTGCCAACGATAAAAGGGATTTTGAGCCTTTCGACAAGTCGGTCATTATTACGGAAAAAATCGTAAAAAAAATAAAAGAAAGGTTGCCAAAAAATACCAAGCTGACCGCTTTTACGTCCGATATGTACCAACCACAGCGCAGCGAGTTCAGGCGCATTTTTGAATCGAACGGATTTACTTTTCTGGAGAAACCTGCGCAGGCAGTCCAAAAAGCGGAGTACCAAAAAATGGTGGTAAAGGCCGCCGACGGCTATCACTGGAACATGAAAGGGCATGAACTGGTAGCGAACAGCTTATTGCCGGAGTTAAAAAAATTGTTGGAAAACTGACCTTGCGGCTGCCCTCCCGAATATTTTGGGAGGGCAGCTTTGATGGCCCACAAAACAAATCCCCTTTAACAGCGTATTAAGAACTTCAGTAAATTAAAATGATACGAAAATTAAAGTGAAAAACCACAACCATGAAAAGGATTCCTCTTCCGGTTTTTCATTTTAATTTTCATTTTCATTTTAATTTTAATTTAAACCATGCAATTCATATACCCGACCTTCCTGTATGCCCTGGCCGCTTTGGCCATTCCGATCATCATCCACCTGTTTTATTTCCGGCGGTTCAAGAAGGTGTATTTCACCAATGTCCGTTTTCTGAAAGAAGTAAAAGAGGAGACGAGTGCGCGGCAGAAATTGCGCAATTTGCTGGTGCTGCTGATGCGCTGCCTGGCGGTGGCATTTTTGGTTTTTGCCTTTGCGCAGCCCTTTTTGCCGCAAGACGTGGAAGTGAAAACAGGCCAGAACGCGGTGAGCGTTTTTGTTGACAACTCGTTCAGCATGAACGCTTTGAGCGAGGAAGCACCGCTGGTGGAAATAGCCAAACAACGGGCAAAAGAGATCATCGGCGCCTATGCCGTGGAAGACCGCTTTCAGGTGCTGACCAATGATTTCGAGGGGCGCCACCAACGCCTCGTGAGCAAGGAAGAAGCCATCGGGCTAGTGGAAGAAATCCACCCGTCGCCTGCCGTCAGGAAGCTCTCGCAAGTGCTTGCCCGGCAGCAGCAGGCGCTCAGCAGCGGCACGGCAGACAACAAAACGGCCTTCCTTATTTCTGATTTTCAAAAAAACATAACAGACCTCGGCGGCTTCACCGATACCTTGGTCCAAGTGAACCTCGTGCCGCTGCAAGCGGTGCAGGAAAGCAACGTCAGCATTGACAGCGCTTGGTTCGAAGCCCCCGTGCAGATGCTCAACCAACCCAACCCTTTGGTGGTGAAAATAAAAAACTGGAGCAACGAAAATGCCGACAACGTGCGCCTCTCGGTCACTTACGACGGCGAGGTGAAACCCGTCGGCGAACTCTCCATCCCCGCCAGTTCCTCGGTGACCGATACGGTCAATATCAGCATCCGGAAAACGGGCTGGGCAGAGGCCAAGCTCAGCATCACCGACTACCCCGTGCAGTTCGACGACCATTATTTTTTCACCTACAATGTGGCCGATGCAGTCAATGTGCTGGTCATCAACGAACAGTCGCCCGATGCCCGTTTGGCTGCCGCTTTTAAGGGGATTGATTATTTTAAGGTGACCAACCAGTTGAGCCGAAACCTCGACTATTCCAAGTTTTCGGGCTATCAACTGATTATTGCAAACGGGCTGGTGAACATCTCTTCCGGCCTCGCTTTTGAACTCAAACAGTACGTGGAAAATGGCGGCAATGTGCTGGTCTTCCCCGCTGCCAATGCCAATACGGGCAGCTATCAAGCCTTCCTGCAAAGCATCCCTGCCAACGAACTGCAAAATTTTGAACCGCAGGAACGGGCCGTCGGCGACATCAACACGGAGGAATTTGTGTTCAAAGATGTGTATGAAAACCGCTCCGCAAACCTCAAACTGCCCGTCACCAAAGGCAACTACCGCCTCTCCAGTTTTGCCAGCCGGGGAGAGGAAAAACTGCTGACCTACCGCGACGGCAATGTTTTTTTGGCAAAATACAAAGCGGGGCAGGGCATCCTCTACCTCTGCACGGCCCCCCTCGACGAGCAGTACAGCGACCTCGCCCGCAACGGCGAAATTTTCATCCCCATGCTCTATAAAATGGCCATCGGCAGCGCCCGCAACCGGCCTATCGCCTATACCATCGGACGGGTCGAAACCATCGAAGCGGACAATGTGGTGCGCGGCGGCGAGAGCGTTTACAAGCTGAAGGGCGAACAGGAGGAGTTCATCCCACAACAACGCATCCTTACTTCCAAAGTCTATCTCGGCGTACAAGACCAGATCAAAAAGGCCGGCTATTACGACCTCTTCCTGAACCCCGACACCACGCTGGCAAAATTTGCTTTCAACTATGACCGCCGTGAGTCCAACCTCGCCTATATTCCCGAAAACCAATTAAAAGAAACCGCCCCCGAAAACATGAGCATCCTCACCGAAAAAGCAGCCGCCAGTTTTACGGAAGTGGTGAGCGACCGCAGCCGTGGAGTGGTGCTTTGGCGCTGGTGTTTGATACTGGCACTGCTGGCCCTGGCAGGAGAGGTATTGCTTTTGAGGTTGTGGAAAAAATGAGCCAAGTGCTGTTAGCGCACAGGGCGCTATACTGTACCACTTTAGGTTTTGTGCATTTGCCACCGCCAGCCCCCAGCCCCAGAAGGGGAGAACCTGCCCTCGATGCACAAAACCTAAAGTGGTACAGTATAACAGCACTCATATATTTCGCATTTTTATAAATATACTGAACCTATAAAGGTTAAAGGTCGAGTATATACTGCACCATTTTAGGTTTTGTGCATTTGCCACCGCCAGCCCCCAGCCCCAGAAGGGGAGAACCAGCCCTCAATGCACGACTTGTCCCGACCCTTCGGGAAAACCTAAAATGGTGCAGTATAAACAGGCACTTGCCCATTGGCATTGAAATTGACTTCCCTCCGATAGTCCCTCCTTTTTAAATTCCTGTTCCATATTTCTACGGCTGTTCGCTTATACGACACGGCGCGTTTGTGCGCCCAATAAATTTAAAATGAAAAATATAATTGCCTTTATTTTTTTCGCTTTTTTCATTTCCGGTACCATGGCCCAGAGCAAGGCCGGGGTCATCAGGGAATTTAAAGATTTTATGAACGGCTCGTATGTAGAATACCAAGAATACCGGGGCATCCGCCATGTATTGGGCAACTTTACCGTTATTTTTAAAAACAGGGAAAATGAAAAAATAAAATTTAAAACCGACCACAAAAAAATGTGGGGCTTCGTTGCCGATGACGGGAGGATATTCCGGGTGGACGACAATAATAAGCCAAGCGTAATCATGCTGTTGGGCGATATAGTCGTTTATGGAAATTATACCACAAAAATAGAAGACGGCAATGCAACTATGGTGGTCAATCAATATACTGAACCATAATAGGTTTTGTGCATCGAGGGCAGGTACTCCCCTTCTGGGGCTGGGGGCTTGCGGGGGCAAATGCACAAAACCTATTATGGTTCAGTATATGCCCCGAAAATATCAAAAGGCATAAACGGCGAAATGGTAAAACTCAACAAAAAGAATTTGCAGGCAATGATTTCTCCAAACAGCCCATATTATGAAGAATTAAAAAATTGCCGGAAATATATGGTTGACCTGTTTGGTTTTGTGAAATATTATAATCGAGAAATGAAAAAAGAAATCGAAATGGAAGTTGAGAAAATGGAAGGCCATATATATACTGCACCACTTTAGGTTTTGTGCATCGAGGGCAGGTTCTCCCCTTTTGGGGCTGGGGGCTTGCGGGGGTAAATGCACAAAACCTAAAGTGGTGCAGTATAATGTGCCGGAATTGGAAAGTTGACAACTTTTTTTTAAAAGTTGACAACTTTAAACCGCCCCTTGTAATAAAACCAAATACTCATGCCACAAGTATTAGACTGCCAACCTGTTGTAAAAACCAGCATCAACTGGAAAGAATATTTTGTTCCCATTATTATATTATAGCAATCCGATTTGAAAATAGAAAACTCATATTTTTATAAAATCAACAATTATTGGTTTTATGGAAATATACGTTTTCT
>DROJ01000529.1 GCA_011321935.1 Bacteroidota bacterium
GCCCTGGAGCGGCCTATCTTCAAGTTCAAGATTTCATGGCAGAAACGGTTGCTTTTTAGTACATACAGACCAATTTAGCAACTGTTCTGCCTTTTTCATAATCAGACCCCTTTGTGTCCAAAGTCTAAAATGGTTAACGATTAATGGATAATGATTAATTTCCCCGCTTAAAACAAGCCACCTCGGTATATTTGCCGCGGTGGCTTGTTTTTTTATGCCCCACCAACAAGTGATGCTGTATTAAACATTAAACATTAAACATTAATCATTGTCCTACTCCCTTTTTGAACTCAACGAATTCATCCGGCAGGTGTTGGCACTCAACCTTGCTGACCCCCTTTGGGTGCGCTGCGAACTGGCGCAGGTGAAATATTCGAGGGGGCATTGTTATTTGGGTTTGGTGCAAAAAGAAGAGGGCGGGGAGGGCATCGTCGCGCAGGGCCAAGCGGCTATTTGGGCCTTTAAATTGAAGTCGCTGCAACGGAAAATGGGCTTCGGACTGGATGCCCTTTTACAGGAAGGGATGGAAGTGCTGGTGCAGGTAAAAGTTGATTTCCACGAGCGCTATGGCCTGAAACTGATCGTCGAGGATTTTGACCCGGGCTATACTTTGGGCAAGCTCGCACTGAAAAAAAGGGAGACATTGTTGCGGCTGAAAAAGGAAGGGCTTTTAGAAAAAAACAAAGGTTTTGATTTGCCGGAGGCGGTACAAAAAATAGCCATCCTTTCTTCTGAAAATGCGGCCGGGCTGAAAGATTTTTTGGAGGAACTGCAAAACAACGGTTTTGGCTACCGCTTTGATTGCCGGCTTTTTCCGGTGGCCATGCAAGGGGCAAAAGTTTCGGAAGAAATAGCGCTGCAGTTAAATAAAATAAAACCGGAAAAATTCGATGCAATTGTCATCATCCGGGGCGGGGGCTCCAAACTGGATTTGGCGGCTTTCGATGAATATTTTTTGTGCGAAAAAATAGCGAATGCCCCCTTGCCAGTCATTTGCGGCATTGGCCACGAAATTGATGAAACCGTTTTGGACAGGGTAGCGCATACTTCCCTGAAAACGCCGACCGCAGTGGCGGGTTTTATTGTCCACCATAATTTGCGTTTTGAAACCGCTGTTTTGCAGTTGGGCATGGGCATAAAAAGAATCGCCGCGGAATATATAAACGGCCAAAAATTATTGTTGGCCAATATATGGCAAACGGCAAAAGAATCGGTCAATAATAAAATGGGCAACGAAAAAATGATGCTCGGCTTTATAAAAACAGAATTGCCGGTTTTATTAAAAAACAATATTTCTTTGGAAAAAAACAAACTCGGTCATTTGGATAAATCCATTCAATTGCTCAGCCCTGAAATGGCATTGAAAAGAGGTTTTTCTATTACTTTGAAAAATGGGAAAACAATTGACGATGCGGGGCAATTGGCAGAGGGCGACGAAATTGAAACGGTATTTAAAAATGGCCGGAGCATAAGTACGGTAAAAAAGAAGGTAGTGCAGTGATTCGTAATTAGTTGATTAGTGATTAGTTCGCCAAATCCTTGATGATGTGGTATTTACCAAAAAATAAATAGTTCGCTAATTACGAATCGAACCAGTAGTGTCAATTAGTGAGTGATAAGGTTTACTCTGAAAGTTTAGTAAACCTGTGGCCAAGATCATCATTCATTATTTTACACCATTAAAAGAAAATCCTAAATAAATGAGCAAGAAAAAACAACTGACATATGACAAGGCACTGACAGAACTGCAAGATATAGTCACCCAATTGCAGGAAGAAATTGTTAGCATGGAAAGCCTTTCGGCAAAGGCCAAACGGGCGGCTGAACTTGTAAAGTTTTGCCAAGAAAAACTCCGCAAAACGGAGAGCGAAATAAAAACCCTTTTTGAGGGGCTGGAGTAGGACCCGGTTGAGGGCGCCACAAATAATGAATAGAACAAAGTCCAATAAACACTAAAAACAAACTGCAAAAATTGAAAAAGAAATCATTCTCCCTTCCAATGCGAACCCATCTTTTATTCAGCACTTTTATTTTAGTATTGCTCACCGCTTTTGTTTTTTTTAAAAATGAAAAAGGGGCTGTTATTAACTATGGCAAAAAAACGGATTCCCCTTTTTATTTGGGCGGCATCCAGGTCAACGAAGTTAATTTGGACAATTGGGTACAGACCCTGAACAGGGTCGGCATGAACACGGTCGAGGTCACTGTTTATATCAACCAGGGCAATTGGGACGGCGATAATACCTGGTGGAGCGAAAACGAAAAATGGGTAATTGAAGAAATACGGGCCGCAAAAAAAGAGGGCTTGAACGTGGTCTTGATTTTGCGGACTTCGCTGCACGATGCCTATCCAAGGAATAAATTTTTATGGCACGGGATGATATTGCCAAAAAGCAATGCACTGATACGGAACTGGTTTTTTAATTATAAAAAATTTGCTTTGAAATGGGCAGAAATATGCCAACAGGAAGGCGTCGAAATAATGTCCATCGGCAGTGAAATGAACGCGATGACGGCCACCCGGCCCATTGAAAACATGCCGCCCCTGTACCAGTATTTCAATAGTTTTGAAAAACAAAAAAAGCAGGAAGACCGGGCTTTGAAATATGAAAATATATTGCGGAAAAATGACCTCTGGGTGCGCGGGGAAGGGGGGTACGATAATTTGCAAATATATATCGCAGATAAAATAAAAGCACAGATCAATTGGGCCAACCAAGTGACCTTTAAAGGCCAATCTGACCGGATAGGGAAAATGAATGCCCGCAGAAAATCAATTGAAAAACAATGGGTCGGAATAATATCGGATATCCGAAAAATATACGGCGGGCAATTGACCTACGCCGCCAATTTTGATAATTATAAAGAAGTGGGTTTTTGGAAATATCTGGATTTTATCGGTATCAATGCCTATTTTAAATTGCGCGGTCCTTTGAGCAACAATTTGCCGGACAATGAAATGAAAAACCTTTTTAAAAATAATTGGACAAATATTTTTAATGAAATAAAAGAATTTCAAAAAACCAATTCTATTTCTGATAAACCTATTTTATTTACCGAACTCGGATATGTGCGGGCAGCAGATTCTACCCTCGAACCCTGGCAGGGCTTTGGCTTTTCGATTGTCGGTTCAGGTATGTCGGAAAGGATCATCCTTTGGAAAGACCACCCGCTCAAACCAATTGAACGCACCCTTGCGGTGGAGGCATTAAATGAAGCCGTAAAGGCCAATGATTTTGATCTCGCCGGTATCCTTTATTGGAAACTGACCACCCATCCCAAGCAGTTGGATGTCGAACCTTTTGCCCTGCATATTTCAGAAAAACCGACGGACGGATTGCAGAATGCGCTGGTGGGTTTTTGTGAAAAATAAATTGAAATAGTGCAGTGATTCGTAATTAGTTGATTAGTGATTAGTTCGCCAAATCCTTGACAATGTGGTATTTACAAAAAAATAAATAGTCCGCTAATTACGAATCGAACCAATAGTTAATAAATAGGGGAAAACAAAAAAGGGCTGGAATATATTCCAGCCCTTTTTTGTTTTTTGCGGAGGTCATTTTTAAAAAATAGAGACCCTCCTTGTTTCCAGTCCATCGGCAGTTTGGAGGGATACGAGATAGATGCCGGCGGGCAGCCCGTAGGTATCTATTTCAATGGTAGAAGTGCCATTTCCCAAAACTTGGTCTGGCATGTAGGCAATGGTCTGTCCGGTCACTGTTGAGAGGCGGGCATCTACCGTTATCCCAGAATTGGAATTGACCAAGAGTATCAAAGTACTGCCGCTTCTGACAGGGTTTGGCCGGACTGTCCATTCTTCGAGCCCGGGTATGTCATTGGTATCGAGTACGGTATCGCTGCCCGTTTTTACTATCCTGTTGCCGGTAGTATTGCCGCAGGTGTAAAAGCTATTGAAGCCCATCACTTTCCAAAAGTAGCTGGAATTTGGTTCGAGGTTGGTGAGGGTGACCTTGGTGTCGTTGAGGATGTACCGTTCTGTGCCACCCCCGACTTTGTTCAGTTCTAAATAATATTGGTCTGCATTGTCGAGGTCGGCCCATTCAAGTTCCACGGAATTATAAGTAGCGACGGTCTCAAGGTTCTGGGGGCTTATTAAAGTGGGGCTGCTAGTGACTTCGCCCAAAACGGGGGTTAGTTCACTGGGCAGATAATCCCTGCTGGAAGAAAAGAGGCTCATAGAGATAGCAGCTTTCTGGTCGGGGGTGAAGTGGTAGAGGCTATTGGTGCAATCTGCATAGTTCATGAAATTGGTGGGGTCGGGGGAGATCAGTTCGCCGTTCGGGTCTTTTACATTTCCGACATAAGTGCAGTTGTCGGGGCCGGGGAAATCGAAGCGGTAGTCGGCGGGGGTATCGCAGATCATGTCGCCTGCGGTCATGCAATTTTCCCCGTTCACCCATTCGTTTTTTATGCTGGCGCCCGCAGGGGAGTTAAAGCCCACGGGGTTGCCGTGTATGGCTTCATCATAAGCTTGTTCTTCCCAGCCGTACCAAGGGTGTTGCAAACTGAAATAATGCCCGACCTCGTGCGTCAAGGTTGTGAAATCGTCTGCAAAATTGTCATTGGAAACGATCCAGTCTGCCCGGTTCGGGCCACTTGCCGGGCCTTGGTAATAAGCTGCCACGTTTTCATCAAAACCGATATTGGCAACGATAAAAATATTGATGGCATCGTAAACCATGGAGTTTCGGATGGAGTTGTAGGCGGTGTTGGACCCCGGGTTGTCGTGGATGGAATTGCTGTTGAGGTATTTGAATTCTTTTAAATAAAACTGGATGTCTTGGTCTGCATAGTTTTCGTTCATTCGGCAGAGGCCTTTGAGGGCAACGAGTTCGGAAGTCCTTTCCGAGCCGTTTGACTTGGCTACCATATAGAATCGCACGGGCACATATGTGGTCGTGTTGCGGGGGCGCACAAAATCCCTCATTTCGGCCCTGTTCTTGAAAATTTGATCCCGGATCTGCGCCCCTGTTTCAGGGCTGAGGCCGCATTTGTGCTGGGCGGAAAGTTGAAAAGCGAAAAGCAGGATCAATACAGGACAAAAAATACTTTTTTTCATAATACTAAAAAATAAGGTTTAAAAAAAATAGGAGAATGGTAAAAGGATGGAAGCCTTAAAATAGTTTTGTTTAGTTGTTTAAGAGTCTTTCCGTCCAATTCATTGCCAAGAAAAATACTTGTTTGTCATTGTTGGCTGGCCTGATGGGATATAGCTGCACCACTTTAGGTTTTCCCGAAGGGTCGGGAAAAGTCGTGCATTTGCCCCCGCCAGCCCCCAGCCCCAAAAGGGGAGAACCTGCCCTCGATGCACGACTTGTCCCGACCCTTCGGGAAAACCTAAAGTAAGTGGTGCAATATAGCTGCAAATTTAATGATTTTTCCCGCAACTGCTTGTCTTTGCCCTGTCGAATGTAGTTTTTAAGAAAATAAAAAAACTACATTTGCGCCAAATCTGAACAGCAAGTTTTGCAGAAAAAACTTGCCCGAAATCATCACCAAAAATATTCCATCATGACTAAAGTAACCGTTATCGGGGCAGGCAATGTTGGGGCCACCTGCGCCAATGTTCTGGCCCACAAAGATATTGTCAACGAAGTTGTACTGCTCGACATCGTTGGCGACCTCGCCAAGGGCAAGGCGCTCGACAGTTGGCAGCAAGCACCCATTGATTATTACAGCACCAAAATAAAAGGCACCGACAATTACCGCGACACCAAGAACAGCGACGTTGTGGTCATAACTGCCGGAGTGCCCCGCAAGCCCGGCATGAGCCGCGACGACCTGATTTCGACCAATGCCCGCATCGTGAAAATGGTTACCAAGAGTGTCGTCAAATATTCCAAAAAGGCGATTATCATCATCGTCTCCAATCCTTTGGACGTGATGTCCTTGGCCGCTTGGGAAACCTCTGGCTTCCCTGCATCAAGGGTGTTCGGCATGGCCGGCATTTTGGACACCGCCCGCTACCGGGCCTTCCTCGCCACCGCTTTGGATGTGTCGCCAAAAGACATTCAGGCATTGCTGATGGGCGGCCACGGCGACACCATGGTGCCGCTTCCGAGATATACGACGGTGGCGGGCATCCCGGTTACCGAACTCATCGGAAAAGATGAACTCAAAGCCATCGTGAACCGCACCCGCAAAGGCGGCGGCGAACTGGTCGGCCTCATGGGCACCTCTGCTTGGTATGCCCCCGGTGCGGCCGCTGCGCAAATGGTGGAAGCCATTTTGAAAGATGAAAAACGGGTGTTCCCGGTCTGCGCCTACCTCAACGGCGAGTACGGCATGAAAGGCATTTTCTTGGGCGTGCCCGTGAAACTGGGCAGGAAGGGGATCGAAAAAATCATCGAAGTGAAGCTGAACAAAACAGAAATGAAGTTGATGGAAAAGTCAGCGAAACATGTCCGCGAAGTCATCAAGACTTATAAAGGGATGGATATTTGAAGGGATTGGTGATTAGTAGATCAGTGATTAGTGAAGCAGTGATTAGTGAAGCAGTGATCAGTGATTAGTGATCAGTGATTAGTAGAGTAGTGATTAGTGAACAGTGATTAGTGGATTAGTGATCTGTAAAGTCAACCACAGTTTTTACTCGTCACTACTCTACTAATCACTAATGGTTGACTCCAATCTACTAATCACTAATCACTACTCTACTAATCACTAATCTACTAATCACTAATCACTAATCACTAATCAAACATCAGCACTTGCGGGGAGGCTTCTATTTTTTCTTCAATTTTTTGGACCGGAAATTCTTCTGGCGGGAGCATCCGTTTTACCACCCTCAGCCGGTGGGTGTATTTGTTTATTTTTTTATCAAAAATACCAAAGTGGTCAATGCTGTCAATGCGTACTTTTTCGGCAGCATGGATGATGTTGTTGTCTGGCAGGAGGATGCCGACGTGTGAAATATTGCCTGCTTTGTTTTCAAAAAAGGCCAGATCACCGGGCTGCGATTGTTCGATAAAATCAATCAGCTCGCCCTGGTGCACCTGTTGGTCGGCGTTGCGCAAAAGCTGGATGCCGACGAGTTTCAAGACCATCTGCGTCAGCCCCGGCGCATCAATGCCCATCGGGGAGCGGCCGCCCCACTGATAGGGGGCAGATAAATACCGCCGCGCTATTTTCAGCACCTTGTCAACGCTGGGCTGGAGGTTTTCAGGAAAAACGGCCTGCCCACTGTAGAAATAGGTTTTGCTGTCGAAAGTGAATTTCATCCCGTCAAAATCGGGCAGCCGCGAGCCGATTGAAATGGGCATGGACTCGTTGTCGGACATCAGGGGCTGGAACAAATCGAGGCAGTAAGCGTACTTTTCTTCAAACAGTCCGTACTCTTTGTCCGTAATGGCCTTGACCTGTTTGCTCAGCACCCACCCGATGCAGTTGTCCCAATCGCACCTGACCTTCGTCCACATTTTGCCTTTGGTCTCCAGGATTTCCACGACCTCCCCAAAAAGCAATTGGCTCAGTTGTTCGCTCTTGTTGGAAGCGGCATTTCTAAGGGGTACGATGCTGATATGGCAGATGGCAAATTTCATACGGCCAAAGTTGCGGTTTTAGTTTGATAAATCCCGCATTTTGTTCCATTAATTAATGCGGCATGAAAAGGTTTAATTATAATTTAAGTGCAAATGCCCGGAAGCGGCAAATAATGTCTGGCGGATGAATACTATTTGTAAAAAAACGACCGTTCGCTATCTCTGTTAAAATCCGTTTACCTTTGTCTGCTTTTAAAAAAAAAACACAACTTTCACCAAAAACCGAAACCAGAATTTCAGATAATGAGAAAATCAATCTTCCTGTTTTTTGCTTGTTGCTTTTTCCTGTCTGCCGGTGCGCAGGATCGGCTGTTCAGCCAATTTTATGCTTCCCCCCTGACCCTGAACCCCGCGCTGACGGGGGCTTTCGAGGGGACTTACCGGGTCTCGACCATTTATAGAGACCAATGGGCAAAAGCGCTCGGCGACCCCTATTCCACTTTCTCGACCGCGCTCGATCTGAGGTGGAGGATGGGCGAGGCCAAATCCAAATATAAAGACCACGCAGCCGTGGGCCTCCTGTTTTTTACCGACAAGGCAGGGGCCCTGGAGTTCAGCACCACGCAGATTTCCGTTTCAGGAGCATATCACAAAGCACTGGATTTGCGCAACACGCAGTTTATTTCGCTGGGTTTTCAAGCTGGCATTGCGCAGAAAAACATCAATTATGCCGATGCAACCTTCGAAGACCAGTTCAATGGTACCAACGGTTACTCCAACCCCACCGGAGAGCGGCTTCCCGAAAACAATTTTACATTGGCGGACTATTCTGTGGGCTTGAACTATGTCTTCTCGCCCCAATATTCAAAACTCCGGCTGTTCTTTGGAGCGGCCATGCACCACTTCCACAACACCACGGTCAGCTTTTACCACAAAGAAAACAGCGAATCCGTTTTGCCCGATAATAAACTGGACGCCCGGTATGCGGTGCAGCTCAGTGCATTTGTGCCAATAACCGATGACCTGCAGCTATTGCCGAGGGCAATTTTTGATTTGCAGGGCGGGCATTTCAAACTTGATGCCGGGGCGAACCTGCGTATCAGCTTGAGCTCTTATAAAAGTATTGCGATGCATATCGGTGGCTATGCCCGGCCGGTCAAAGATGCCGACGAATCCTACCGGGTGGATGCTTTTGTGGCCTTGCTCGGCATCGAGTTCAATAATGTGCTGATGGGGATGAGCTACGATTTGAACCTGGGCGAAGTCGCTGATTTTAACAGGAGGACTTTTGAATTTTCGGTTGCCTACCTCGGCGAATACGACGAAGACCTGATTTTGTGCCCCAAGTTTTAGCTTGGCCGGAAGGGCCCAAGAAAATGAAAAAAAATCGAAAAAATTATCCACAAGGTTTTCCACAGCTCTCCACACTGACTATCAGCCACTTTTCAATCTATTTATTTTCAATACAAATAGACCGTTTTTTGTAAAACGCTGACAACCAGCCGTTTAATCAAATTAAAACCTTTTATTATGTTAAAAACTACGATTTTTACGGATTTGTCAGTTTAGTTGCATCTCGTTAACTTCGTCCCCTCAATATTATTTTGCTTCCCATGACCACAGCTTTAGAGAACATACCTGAGACTACTTCCGTGAAACATCTTTAGATTGTAAGCGTAAAACTACCTTGTGGGGTTGAACGACAGGCGGGCGGTGTGCACTACATTGCTAAAACCTACCGTTTCCTTGAAAGTAGTGACCGTTAAGTAAATGTGCATAAAAATATTTATAATAGGTTGCTACCTTTATGCGAAATATAAAGATATCCTTTTGTCTATAGTATCAGTAAGTTAGATAGGCTCCTGCCGCATAACGATGCGGCGGGACTTTTTTTTTTGCCCCCTGTTCAAGGAGTTGCGCCGGAAAAATTCCGGCCAAGATTTCCCATTTCCGACGATCCCTTTGTTTCCAACTCCCTTACGGCAGACTTTGGTTACTTTTGCGCCAAATGGTTTCACCAATTTTTTGTTTCACAATGAACAAACGCCGCTTTTTTGTCCAACTTACGATACTGACCTTTGTACTTACGGCGGTCGTTCTGGGTTTGCAGACCCTCCCTGCTTTTCGTCCCCACACCTTCTTTTCGCTTATTAGCATTGGCTTTTTTGTCTTGTTGAGCATTGCCATGTTTTTTATGGCGGCCAAGGCAGCGGTCAGCAAAGACAAACATGCTTTTACCCGGCTGATTATGCTTTTTACTTTGAGCAAAATGATTTTGACCGCCGTACTCGTAATTGTTTACAAACAGGTAGCTGAACCTAAAGGGCTTGTTTTTGTGCTACCGTTTTTTTTGATTTACATTGCTTATACCGTATTTGAAACAATGTTCATGACCAAGCTCGGAAAAATAAAAGCGAGGTGAGGTTGCCTGAACTAAAAACAACATCAAATGAACGATACCTTCGATTTAACAGTAAACGGCAAATTTGAATACAGCCTTTCGGCCGGTGATTTGGACAAATTGGACATTATAGAATTAGGTGATCATTCTTTCCATTTGATGGATAAAGGCAAATCAATCCGTGCAGAAATAATTGGATTGGACCGGGAGCAAAAATCGGTCAAGCTAAAAGTCGGCACTGAATATTATGAAATAGATATCGCCGACAAATATGACAGGCTGGTAAAAGAAATGGGCTTGAACACCAATGTAGTCCATAAAATAAACGAAATAAAAGCACCGATGCCCGGCCTTGTTTTGAGCATCGAAATAGCACCCGGAACGGAGGTAGAAACGGGAGATGCACTTTTAGTGCTGGAAGCCATGAAAATGGAAAATATTATCAAGTCGCCCGGAGAAGGAACCGTGAAGTCCATTTTCGTGAAAACCGGGCAGGCAGTGGACAAAGGCGAGGTGCTGATTGAAATGGAATGAAGCATATAATAGTCGGTGCTTATGCGCCATTCTGATTTGATTTTATAAATTTACCGCTGAAAGGCTGAACAACAAAAATAAAGATTAGTGGTACAAACCGTAATTAGCTGCCAATCTGGTTTTTGGTTAAATATCAAATCATCAAAAACTTGCGGACTGATCACTAATCACTACTCACTACTCACTGCACTAGGGCTAATTTCATTTTCAAATGACCAAAAGGAAACGGAAACAAAACCGAATAATCAAGGCGATTAGACGGGCGGGCAATAAATTATTGCTCCGTTCCGGCAATCAAAAACACTTCGAAGCCATGACCAAGAGATTACTTTTTTTAGCCTGCCTTTCCGGTGCCTTTGCAGTGATATTCGGTGCCTTCGGCGCCCATATCCTGAAAAAAATCCTTTCCGAAACCGACCTCGCAACTTTCAAGACCGGGGTTGACTATCAGTTCTACCACACCTTTGCCATATTGATGGCCGCCATGATGAGCCGCTATGCCAGCAAAAAATGGACAAATATAGCGGGCTGGCTTTTTGTGTTCGGCATCTTGTTTTTTTCCGGTTCACTGTATTTATTGTCCACGGCCTACGCCTTTGATTTCGAGTTTTTAAAGCCGCTGTTGGGACCAGTGACGCCAATCGGGGGACTCCTGTTTATCGGCGGCTGGCTGGCGCTGTTTTTTGCCGCCACCACTTATAAATCACGGGGCGGCAGCCACCACCACCGTTCTTCCAAAAAACAATAGGTATCTGTTGCCAGTCCTCTGGATTTGGTCGAATATAAAACCAAAACCCGCCCATCTTTTCTTTCTTTAGGGTTGTTATAAAATTGGCTTCCATTTTTAAATAAAACAACCGCAATCATGGCAACCTTATATCCGATCAGTTTCATCATCAGTTTGGCCGCCCTTTCGGGCTGGTTTTTTTTCCGCGACCGCGAAGACAAAGGCAATTTGTTCCGGAAAATATTTTTTGGCAGCTTTATTTTATATGGCGCAAGCTGGTTTTTGAACGACGGCGCGATGTCCTATAAAATGATGGCGCTCGGCAGGGAAATGCTCATCTTGGCCACTGTCCCCCTATTTTTGAGTTTTTTCAGAAAAAGCAACCTCGTATATATGGCACTGCTTTTTGCCGTTTTGGGCGCGCTGAAATATTTTTATTTTGAAAACCTGAAAAATACTTTCCCCCAAAAAAAAGAAACAATTTCCGAAACATATATTACGCCTCCGGCAAATATAGACCTCGATAAAAACGGCGAGCTCCTCGTCGAAATATTGGACGGGCACCAATTAAATGAAATACAAAAACTGCTCGATAAATATGGCCTTTCCGCAAAACGGGCATTTTATCCAAAAGACAAAAACGCTACCGACCTTGACGATTATTTCCTCCTAAATATACCCGCAAAAAATGAAAATAATTTGGGTGAAATAATAACCGCGCTCCAAAAAAACAATTTAATCGAATGGGTGGAAATGAACGAGCAATATGCCCTCTCCCCCCTCGAATCCGTTCCGCAGCGCCGGCTTCCAAAACTCAATAAAAAATACGGCCTCAACGATCCCGGCCTCGAAAACCTTTGGGGGTTTGAGGAAATGCACATTTCCGATTTATATGATATTTTACAAAAAAACAAGCCGCAGAAAAAGGCGCTGATCGCTATTTTGGACACGGGCATAGATGCGGGGCACGAAGACATCAAAGCCAATTTTAAGTCGCTAAAATCGGATTATGACTCGGACGCCGCAGGCCACGGCACCCATTGCGCAGGCATCGCCGCTGCCGTTTCAAACAATAATGTCGGCGTGGCTTCTTTTTCGCAAAACAATGATTACGTGCAGGTTACGAGCATCAAAGTATTGACGGGCGGCGGCTTTGGCACCCAAAAAATGATTATTGACGGCATCTTGGAAGCAGCCGATGCAGGCGCAGATGTGCTGTCCCTTTCGCTCGGCGGCCCCTCCAACGACAGCAGGCAGCGCGCCTATAAAAAGGCCGTTGCATATGCCAATAAAAAAGGGGCGATAGTAGTGGTTGCCGCAGGCAATTCCAACCGAAACGCAAAAGAATTTGCCCCGGCCAATACACCGGGCGTCATCACCGTCAGTGCGGTAGATACATTGCTCAACCGGGCATCTTTTTCCAATATTGTTGCGGATATGAAAATGGGCGTAGCTGCCCCGGGCGTGAATATATATTCCACTTTCCCCGGTGGGCAGTACCGTTCCCTGAACGGCACTTCAATGGCCACTCCATATGTCGCCGGACTGCTCGGACTGATGAAAAGCCTGCAGCCGAAACTGACCACCAAGCAGGCTTTTGATATTTTAAATAAAACTGGAAGAGATACGGGCAATACCCGCGAAACGGGGAAATTGATTCAGCCGGGCGGGGCGGTCCGGGAGCTTGTTAAATAATATTCAGCAGGCCCTTTGAGGCGATGCCTTTGCGTGGGGACGGTGGGCGGAAAGGCGTTGACTCTGGTTTTGAAAAA
>DROJ01000530.1 GCA_011321935.1 Bacteroidota bacterium
CCCTCCACTATACTGCTCTCAAACTCTCAAACTCTCATTCTCTCAAACTCTCATTCTCTGTAATTTAAGTTCAATGATCAAAAACATTTTTCTTTCTTCAATTTTAGCGGCAGCGGCCATTGCCGCAATTGGGTGCAATAGTATAAAGATGCCCGACGTAAAACCCGTAATGCCCCCTCCGAGCCACGAAATATGGGACGGCCTGCTCAAAAAGTACGTCCGCCCCGATGGTTTTGTTTATTACAAAGGTTTGGTGAAAGACAGCGCCGAACTGAACCGTTACCTTGCACTGCTCTCGTCCTCGCACCCGCAAAAGTCTTGGCCGAGGGAGGAACAAATGGCTTATTGGATCAATGCCTATAATGCCTTTACCGTAAAGCTCATTGTTGACCATTACCCGGTCAAGAGCATCAAAGACATTAAAAACGGCATTCCTTTCGTGAATACCGTTTGGGACATCAGGTTCATCAATATACAGGGAGAGGAATACGACCTCAATAACATCGAACATGGTTATTTGCGGAAGCGTTTCAAGGATGCCCGCATCCATGCCGCTGTCAATTGCGCCTCTTATTCTTGTCCCCGGTTGCTCAACGAAGCATTCACTGCCGACAAACTGGAAAGCCAATTGGACAAGGCCATGCGTTCCTTTATCAATGACCCGGCGCGCAACAAGGTGAGTGCCGACAATGCGGAAATTTCTTCGATATTCAGTTGGTTCAGCGGGGATTTTAAAAAGGATGCAGGCTCGGTGCGGGCATTTATCAACAAGTACGCCGAGGTCAAACTGAACGAAAACGGAAGCATTTCGCACATGAAATACAATTGGAGCTTGAATGAAGCGACAGAATGAGAGAACCGGAGAATGAGAGTATGAGAGTTTGAGAGAATGAGAGTTTGAGAGTTTGAGAGTTTGAGAGTTTGAGAGCAGTATAGTGGAGGGACTCTTTGGTTTCTCGAACGAGTGCCAAAGAGTCCCTCCACTATACTGCTCTCAAACTCTCAAACTCTCATTCTCTCAAACTCTCATACTCTCAAACTCTCATACTCCGGTTCTCCGGTTCTCTAAAACTCTCAAAAAATGATGAACAAGTTGATGTTATCGTGCAAGGCAGCCACCGAGCTGATGGAAAAGAAGTATCGGGGCGAGCTTACTTTTAAGGAAAAAATGCAGCTTTCCTTTCATACTGCCATGTGCGGTGCCTGCCGCCGCTACGAGGAGCAGAGCCGTTTTATAGAACGCCTGTTCCGGTCAAAACAAGAAGGCCCGGCCGAAAATGCGGCAAAGGAGGAGGGGGCAAAAGAACTGGAAGAAAAGATTCTTCAGCGGCTGAACGCGCAGAGGGAATAGACCTTTCGACCGATCCGTTTTTGCCGGGCCTATGCCCGTAATTTATTGCTTTGCTGCAATAAAATGCCCTGTCAGTGTACCGCTGTCAGGGCATTTTTTGGTGGGATGACAGAAAATTTTGGCGTAACTGTTCAGCAGGCTCCTTGAGGCGATGCACCAAATGTAATCTGGCCATGGGCCTTGGTTTTGCCAGCATCGTATTTGGGTGCTTCAAAATACAAATGATTTAAGGTTCAAGGGGTTCACATCCCCCGATGATGTTTATTGAAAATCTTCCACAAATGGCTCTCTCTTTTTTTGTTTTATAATAAATTGATAACAAGCCATTTATGATTTATGAAATAAAAAATATAAAACACAAAACATCACCCGCGAAAAAAAATCCATTCAAACTGTCAGGAATTCCCCCTTTGCGCTACTAATCACCCAAATTCAGCATTTATTATTTTGAAATAAGCGCAGTGCCTGCAAAACGCTAAGGGCTCAAAAAAGAATAAATAATTCACCCAAACTGTATCATTTATTCTTTTTTTGGCACTAAGTCCAGCAAGCACTAAACTGACATTGGACAAAGCTCCGGTGCAAAAAAATATCCTGACTATGATGACCTTAGATTATGTAAGAAGTCCCAAGAAGCCTTTTCCGGTTCAAGCTATTTCGATGCCCACGCCCGCCGTCCATAGCTGCTCTTCCCTTTTTGACAAATTGCCCGAAAAGGTCTATAAAAAAGGAGAAACCATTTTCAGCCAAAGGAATGCCCACCTCCATGTTTACCGCGTCACTAAGGGCATCGTCAAAATATACTCCCTCCACGATGGAAAAGAAATGTTGGAAGACTACTGCCAGAAAGGGGAAATGTTCAATTGCGAAGCCCTCTTCGATGCCGACAGGGGGGGCTTGGCCGCCGAGGCCATGACCCAATTGACCACCGTGAAAAAAATACCGGTGCTTGCATTCCGGCAGGCCATGATGGGCAATGCCCCCCTTTATAAAGAGGTGCTGAAAACGGTCTCCAATTCGCTGAACCGCACCCAAGAACGCCTGCGCCGCATGACCCTGCTCAACTCCCACCACCGCGTCATTGATTTTTTGGCCGACCATGCCGTCAAATCAGGCCGCCGGGTCGGTTACGAATGGGTGGTCAAACCTGCCATGACCCATCAGGACATGGGCAACATCACCGGTACCAGCAGGCAGACCGTTACCACCGTGCTGAACGAACTGCGCAGGGAACGGCTTATACATTTCACCCGAAATTATCTGATAGTAAGGGACTTGGACGCTTTGTTGAAAATGACCGGACGGGAATAACCGATATATCCTCGGTTGTCGGAACGGGGCTGCGACATATGGTTTTGAGCGGATACAAACCGAGGATGTATATCCTCGGTTGTCGCCCACCCGATTGTATTTCCAGAGGTGTTAGCGCTTGCAGTGCCAACACCTCTTTTTGATTTTCGCGCCCTCCATACTTTTGATGGCAATGGAAAATTCTGGCTGATATGTTTTCAACGCAAGGCCACCTCTTTTTTGCTATCTGAAACCCAACCCCCAAGAGGCTTTACTTCCCGTTCAAAAAACAATCCAGCACCCTCAATTGCCACTTGGCCGCTGCCGGCAAGCTCACATCTGCGTTGAGCAGCACGAGGGCATAGCCCAAACGGGAGAGTTTGCAATCTTTAAAAAGCATTCCCCCCACTTGCGTATAGACGGGGCAAAAATGCTGCTGCAAGTCCATGCCGCCGGCCCTTCCGGCAGTCATGGCCCTGCGCACGGCATCCGAGATGCCTTTGGGCGAGAGCCCTTCCTTGAGCAGGTCGCTTGCAAGGTACTTCATGCCGCTGCTGAAACACAGGTCGCGGAAGTGCTGCATTTCTTCTTGGACATCGTATTCTTTTCTATATATGATGACTTCCATTTTTTGATGGTTTTGGTGACCGGGAAACCGGGGCAACGGTGCTGCCTTTCCCCATAAAATTGATTAAAATGCCCTCCGGGCAAGAGGCTCAAAGATGCTGCCCGATGACATTGAGTATCTGCTGTTTGCCCAACATGCCCGCCTGCTTCCACAGCACCTGCCCGTTCTTGAACAGGGCCAGCGTGGGCACGCCCCTCACTTGGTATTTTTGGGCAATCGCCTGGTTCTTGTCCACATCTATTTTGACGATGCGGACTTTGCCGCCCATTTCTTTGGCGACCTCCTTGATGATGGGCGCCTGCGCTTTGCAGGGACCGCACCATTCGGCATGGAAGTCTATAAGTACGGGCTTGTCCCCGTTGATGAGTTGATTGAAATTTCCTTTCATGATTTTGATTTTGCTGTCCGTGTTTTGTTCTTCTTGATTTGGTGCAAGCTAAGTTAATTTTCCCAAATATTTCATTGCCAATGCCCTAACCAAAGGAATGACCACCGGGCAGGGCACAAGTCCCTGTCCTTTCAACCCCAGTGGCATTCCATGTGATTTGGTATCGGTTTAAAGGCTTTTTACATAGCTGAACACTACTTTTTTGAAATCTTTAAAGTCGGTGTCCAGTGCTTCCATCTCCTCTTTGAGGCGGCGGTGTTTCTCGCGGTAGTCCCAATCGGCGCCATCTTTGTTCCGTTCCAGTTTTGCCAAGTATTTTTCGTGCTCGGTCACCTCTTTTTCCAACTGGTCGAGGATGAGGCCCTGGATCCTTTCGAGGCTTTCCAGCATTTCCCGCTGCGTTTTCAGGTCGCTGACCAAGGGGTCGCTCAAGTGCAGCAGTTTGTCAAAAAACCTCATTTCATCTTTCCAAAAAGCGATGGTTTCCAGCCATTCGGTGCTTTCGTGGTGCAGCACGTCGAGGCCTGCGCCCAGTAAAAAAACTGATTTAGGATTTTCGATAGTGGCAGTCATGGTATTTTGTTTTGTAGCACTGTGCGATGCATTGTAGGCAGAGACAATTTTGAAAAATTTTTCCCTGCCTGCACCACATCTCACGGCGCCTGTTTTATGTTAAAGCGTTGATGGTTTTAGTTCATTTTTACCTTTTCCCTTTGCCTGATCGTTTTCAGTTTCCTGAACAGTTCTTCTTCTTCATGGCTCAGGTTTTTGGGCATGGCCACTTCAAGTTTTACCAGTAGGTCGCCATGCTGTGCAGGCCTGCCGTATTTGGGCATGCCCTTGCCTTTGAGGCGGAGGGTCTTGCCTGTTTCACTCCCTTTTGGGATGTTCATTTTTACGCTTCCGGTCATGGTCGGCACCTGGATTTTGCCGCCCAGCACGGCGGTATATAAGTCCACCCTTGCGGGAAATACGAGGTTGTCGCCTACCCTTTGGAAACGGGGGTCGGGCTGCACTTTCAGCACGATGTAGAGGTCGCCGGCAGGCCCGCCGTTGTGGCCGGGCTGCCCTTTTCCTTTTAGCCTCAGCCGCTGCCCGTCGTATGCGCCGGGCTTGATGGAGATGCGCATTTTTTTGCCATTGAGCTCAAAAGTCCGTTTGCTGCCCTGATAGGCTTCGAGCAGGGTGATGGGCAATTCTGCTTCTATATCGCCGCCCTTGAAAGCGGCCTGCCGCCTGCCCCTCGAAGCACCGGCCCTTGCGCCGCCGCCGCCAAAGAACATGTCAAAAAAACTGGAGAAATCACTGCCTTGCCCACCGCCGCCAAAAAACTCGGAGGGGTCGCCTTCGAAGTGGAACGATTGCCCACCGCGCCCGCGCCTGCCCTGTTGGGCATATTGACGCCAGTCGCCGCCACCTTGCTGATAGGCTTCCCAATTGGCGCCGAGGGCATCGTATTTTTTGCGCTTTTCGGGGTTGCCGATCACCTCGTTGGCCTCGTTTATTTCTTTGAATTTTTCTTCGGCGACCTTGTTGCCGGAGTTTTTGTCGGGGTGGTATTTGGAGGCCAGCTTCCGGTAGGCCTTTTTGATCTCCTTTTGGGAAGCGTCCTTGCTTACGCCTAATATTTTATAATAATCTTTGTATTTCATATCTAATGGTTGAAGGTTTTTGGACAATCAACCTTGCAGGACAAGAGGGCAGGCAACTCTTGCGAGTTGCTTGTCCTCCCGTCCTGCCTTGTCCGTTATGTGTTCATTTGGCCGATGTAAAAAATACGGCCATCAAGTTTTTAGGCTCAGGTATTTATTTTCAAAACTGAGCCGGATGAGCCTTCTGGCCTCTGCCAAATATTTCTTTGTTTTCTCGACCGGCATCCTTTTTATTGCAGCCGTTTGTTCCGGCTCGAAATGTTGGTTCACGCAGAGGTCGAACACATCCCTGACGGGTGCCGGCAAGTGGTGCATCACCCTATTGATGTGCCGCTGTATTTCTTCTTCGCTCAGTTCTTTGTCCAGTTTTTCGACCAGTCCCCGTTCTGTATTTTCCACAAAAACATCCTTGAGGCCGTAGTCGTTTTTGGGATAAGAGAGGTCGTCAAGTTCTTCTTCCATTACGAGGTCTCCATCTCCGTCGGTACTGAATTTTTCCTCCATCTCGTCCAGTTCGGGCTTGCCATAGTCGTCTATGTTTTCAAAAAAAGCCCCGTCAAATTCTTCCTCGGTGATGGCATCGTCCAGCAGCTCGTCGGCCTTTTTAAAGAGCCATGTGTGGAAGTGGCGGTCTTCTTTCACTTCGTGGATGTGGTCGTATGCCTTGATGAAGAGGTCGCCGACAAAATCTTCCACTTTGTATTTCCGGACTGGTACCAGCCCCTTGCTCACCGCAGTGGCCAGGCGCCGGGAAATGTACCGCTTGACACCGGGCAAAAGTTTTTCCATCACTTCGTTAAATGTTGCACGGTCGCCCTGCTCTTTCAATTGCCGTAAACGGGGCAGTGCCTGCGCAACAAAAACATGGAATTCCAATTTCCGGGCCTTGATACTTTTTGCCTTTTTCATGATCTGTTGTTTTTGGTTAAAATTTCTATCCTCAAAAATCAATTTTCAATTTATCCTTGATTGATACATTGACAAATGTCAACCTCCTTCACTGATATACATCAACTTTCATTTTCTTTCGACGCTACAAAAATAAGGTGCAAAAACGCAGATTTCAGGATTGTTCGGTGAGCAAGGCGAATGTCTCGGTAAGTGCAGGCAGATGCAGGGCGAGGCTACTAGAGTTTGAGAGTTTGAGAGAATGAGAGTTTGAGATTTTGAGAGAACCCAGAGTTTGAGAGCAGTATAGTGGAGGGACTCTTTGGTATCTCGAACGAATACCAAAGAGTCCCTACACTATACTGCTCTCA
>DROJ01000531.1 GCA_011321935.1 Bacteroidota bacterium
AAATCAATACCCTAATAAAAATCACCAACGAAAAATTAAAAGAATAAATAGCTGAATGGTTGAATGGTTAAATGGTTAAATGGTTGAATGGTTTTCCCTCACGGCGAGTACACGTCCTACGGGAGAACCATTTAACCATTCAACCATTTAACCATTCAGCCATTTAGCCATTTAGCCATTCAACCATTCAACCATTCAACCATTCAACCATTCAACCATTTAACCATTCAGCTATTCAGCTATTCACCCATTCATCAAAATCCCTTTCCAGTTGCTTTTCCTGAAAGCTACAAATACCCAGATGATGACGACGATGAAGGCGCTGAGGCCGAGTGATTTTAGGACGTAGGACAGGCCTTCGGCGATGGCGCTGCCCGTTTCGCCGAGCTTGTACATTTGGAGTTCGGAGCGGTTGAAGAGGTCGAGCAGGAAGATGGATATTTTAAAAACAGAATAGGCGTAAAAAAGCAGTGTGCCGACCAAGATGCCCGCCAGTTTTTGTTTTATTGAAATGGGCGTGATGAGGATCAGGCTGATGAGGAAGAGCCAAAAACTGGTGAACAGCAGGTTCAGGTAAATGTCGTATTCTTTGGCTTTCAGGTCAATTTTTGAACTGCCCTGCTGCCTTGCCCTCGCCTTGCTTTCTTCAATCTTTTTTTTGCTGGTAAACACTGTCCGGACGGTATTGATGTCGAGTTCGGGGGGCGCGTCTTTTTCCAGTTTGAGGTAGGCTTTGGGGAAGATGGCCTGCAGGACGGGGGCAGTGATTGCCCGGTAGGCGCTGTTGGTGGCAGTGGCCACGGGCTGCATGGAAAACAGGGCGAACAGCGCCGCATAGACCACGATGAAAATACCGAAATATTTAAGGATGGGAGTGATGTTTTTCATGTGCCGGTAGTGTTTGGTGGACTTGCTTGGCCGGTTCTTTTGTTGAGTGCCCAATTGGCCCAGATGATCCAGAGGAAGATGCCGAGCGCTGTGAATATCACAAAGCCGCCCTGTTCGTGGAGGAGGTCGAAAAGTCCTTCCGAGAAATGTTTGCCGACAAAATAGAGGCCTGCGATGCGGAAAAGGTTGAGCACCATCAGTGCCAATGTCCCGTAGATGATGCCCGGCCATTTCAGCTTGAAAGCAATCGGGAAAACGATGATGCCGCTCAGCATGATGGCCAAAGTTTCGAGGCCGTCACAGCCGTTTTTTATGCTGATCGAAAAGCCGTCGCCGCTGATGATGTCTTCGGCAGCAGTAGTGCCCTGCCCGAAAATGTTCAGCAAAAAACTGCTGATCTTGGCCTCGACGGCCAATATCGGCCGGCCTATGTTGTCAACAAAAATGGGGGAAAGGTAAATGATGTAAAACAAGATCATGCAGGCGGCAAAGCCCAGCAAAAATTTTAGGACGGGCGATTTCTGGCTCCAGTATTCGCCCACCGAGCGGCTTGTTTTTTTTATAAAACCCTCCCCCTGTACGGGCTTGGGCTGCCGTTTTTTTACGGCTGCTTTTTTGCGGACTTTCTTTCTTTTTGCCATGAACGGGAGTTTCGTTTGTTTACGGCAAAGGTACTGTTTAGTTCGTATTCGGGAGGTAAAATCAAGGCACCGCTTTTTGATTTTGCGCAAGCGAAAAAAAGCCCTGATAGCTGCAAGGGCTATCAGGGCTGCTATCGTTTATTTTGTGTTTATTTATTGGACTTTATCCTGAAATTTGTTGCCCGGCAGGCCGTCAACCCCCGAGGTTTCGGGGCAGGCCGTCCACCGTCCACCGTCCACCGTCAACCGTCCACCGTCAACCGTCAACCGTCAACCGTCAACCGAATAAAGTCTATTCTTCACCAAATAGTTTTACCAAATGGATCAGGTAGGCTGCCACTGGGATGGCCAATGCCATGCCGATCAAATCTGCCGGGACGATCTCGCCCCAAGCAAAGAAGATGAATGCAAAACCTGCAATTGCCAATCCAAAAGCATGTTTTAAAGCTACTTTAAAAATTCCGGCTTCAAAGGGGAATTGGCGGATGCCAAATGAACTTGAAACGTTGTTTGTCCCGCCCACGGCCAAGCGCTGCTGTGCATTGAACACGAAAACGACGCCGATTGAAATCATTATCAGCGCAAAAAGGAACATCGCCCACTCGCCCATGGTCGGCACTACGGCTGCCCCGATCTTGACGCCGGAGATTTTGATGTTGTCCCAGGCCAATGCCTCTGTTCCGCCATTGCCCATGCCTTCCAAGCGCAAAGTCAATTGGCTGCCGGCACCGCTGATAGGGGCGGAGAAGTGGGTTAATTGGTTGAGCAGTACCGTTCCGTTGACGGTCATCGGGTCGTTGAGGGTACGGGTAGAGCCATTTTGCAAAGTGTAAGTGGCGTTGATGCTCTCGTCTGGCACCATCGTAAAAATGGTCGTAAAAGGCGCACCGTCAATGGAGTAAGACCAAAGGAACACATCGTTTGATGTTTCAAAATCGCCCATTGCCGACATGTCCATGCTGATGGAAGAAAGATTGGCGGCATAAGAAATATCGAACACCCATTCGGCAGAGACAGGTCCCATGTTGTTGGGGTTTTCTGTGTCAACCATTCCAAAAAACTGGTTTCCGTAGTCACAAGGGATGACGCCTTGGTTGTCGGTCGGAGAGGAGTTGAAGCAAGAGATATTGGTATCGTCTATCAACGAGAACGGGGCAAAATTCGGTGCGCCAGAAAAAGGGTTGGCTACGCCGAATATGTCGCCGAGGTTCACAAATGCCATGTCAACTGTAACCGTCCGGCTGATGAGGTTTGTTGGGCTGTCGAAGTCATCGGAAGCAATGCAGCTTGGGTTGCCCGGTGGCGGGGGAGGAGGGAGAGTGCCGCTTGCACAAAGTGAGATGTTGTCGAGTCCGATCTCATCGCGGAAGCCGCTCCCGCCCATGTCGTTGCTGCTCCAGCGGAGGAAAGCGCAAGTCCCGCTGGCTATGTTCAAGCCAGGAATAACCGTTGATTTCGGTACCGTCTGGACAGTGGCAGCAGGGTCGCCTGCACCGGGTGTTGCAAAGTCAAGAGCAAGGACGGGGGTATAAGTCATGTCGTCAGTAGAGTAGCTGAAGTTGAAAGAGTTGGACCTGGTGCCTGAACCATCGTCGGAATTTGCGCCACTACCGCCACTGTTGAGGTAAAGGATGTCGTAGCTGATTTCAAGGTCAACCATCACGTCCATTGTATTGTTGCAGGCTTTCAAAGTGAGGTTGCCGGGGGTAAAGTCAGCACCTGATGGCTGTATCCATATCGCTCCGTTGTTGCCGTTTCCGGTATAGCTGAACAGGCCGCCTGGCTCCATGCCTCCGGCGGTTGTGCCTTCGGCAAAATCACCAGTGGTCCGTGTGCCACCAAAAGCGAGGTTGCCCTCAGAAAAACCAGTGATTGCCCAAGCATTGGAACTCAATTGCCCTGCTGCCGGGGAAGGTGAAAAACCAGTGCCGGTGAAACCCGCAAAATCAATAAGGGTCGGCGCTCCGCAGTTGTCAGAAATATTGACTTGGCCAGCGGTTCCGCCGCCTCCGCCCCCACTGCTTGCGCAAAGGGAGATGTTGTCGAGGCCAAATTCATCGCGGGGGCCACTGCCGCTCACATCGTTGCCAGTCCAGCGAAAAAACAGGCAAGATCCGCTCGCCAAATTTGCACCGCTGATAACGGTTGAAAGGCTGAGGGTCTGTACGCCAAGTGCATCGGAGGCTTGAGGTGTGGTAAAGTCAAGGGCAGGCACATCGGTATAAGTTGCATCATCATTTGAGTAGCTGAAGTTGAACAGGTTTGCCCTGCCTCCATCGTTCAAATATAGAATGTCGTAGCCCAGATCAATATCGGCCATCATGGACATTGTATTGTTGCAAGCCTTCAACGTGACCGTGCCCGGGGTGAAATCGGCGCCGGTTGGCTGAATCCACAATGCGCCGTTTCCACCATTATAGTTGTAAACGCCGCCAGAAGATACGCCGCCACCTGTATTACCACGGGCTGCGTCGCCAGTGCTTGCCGAGCCGCCAAAAGGAACGGAAGGGTTGCTGAAACCATCCGTTGACCAAGTATCGGAGTCCAGTTGCCCCGCAGAAGGGCTGGGATCAAAACCTGCGCCGGCAAAACCGGCAAAATCAATGACTGTGGGAGTACCACAACTGCCGGAAATGTCAGCCTGCGCATTGCCCGTCAGTGGGCTGAGCGCAATGATTGCCAAAGCAAGCAAAGTGTAAATTTTCACGAGATTTTTCATAATTTGTAAGTTAAAAAATATAAGTTAGATTCGTTTGTTGACAAAGGATGGCTCCCCCTGATGAGAAGCAACTGTTGCAACATGGCGTTGCCTGAATAAGATGACTTTAGAAAATCGGCTTTGGTAAGTGAAGTAAAGCGGTAGTAGATTCCGTCAGCCTAAAATTTGGTGGTTATGGTATTTGTCGAAAGGAAAATATGTAAAGGCGGGTTTGTTCACGGGAATCTGATCGTTTACTATCATAATGTTTGCCAAAGGTACATAGATCGCTCGCTTCTCACAAATATCTACTATCAATTTATTGTTTTTTGGGTAGTAAGTAGTTGTGAACTTGTTATAGGCCGACTTGAAAAAAGCATTACACCTGATACACCGCCAAAAGAATTTATTGCGGTGAATTGGAGGTATCATGGGAAACAAAAATGACAAGGGCATAAAAAAAGCCCTGATAGCTGCAAAGAGCTATCAGGGCTGCCATCGTTTATTTTGTGTTTATTTATTGGACTTTATCCTGAAATTTGTTGCCCGGCAGGCCGTCCACCACCGAGGTTTCGGGGCAGGCCGTCCACCGTCAACCGTCCACCGAATAAAGTCTATTCTTCACCAAATAGTTTTACCAAATGGATCAGGTAGGCTACCAATGGGATGGCCAAAGCCATGCCGATCAAATCTGCCGGGACTATTTCGCCCCAAGCAAAGAAGATGAAGGCAAAACCTGCAAGTGCCAATCCAAAAGCATGTTTTAAAGCTACTTTGAAAGTACCGGCTTCAAAGGGGAATTGGCGGATGCCAAATGAACTGGAGACGTTGTTCGTGCCGCCCATTGCCAAGCGCTGCTGCGCGTTGAAAACGAAGACAATGCCGATTGAAATCATTATCAGTGCAAACAGGAACATCGCCCACTCGCCCATGGTCGGCACAACGGCTGCCCCGATCTTGACGCCGGAGATTTTGATGTTGTCCCAGGCGATTGCTTCGGTACCGCCATTGCCCATTCCTTCCAAACGCAGAGTCAGTTGGCTTCCCGCACCGCTGATGGGGGCAGAGAAGTTGGTCAAATGGTTGAGGAGTATTGTTCCGTTCACCGTCATTGGATCGTTGAGGGTACGGGTGTTGCCATTTTCTAAAGTATAAGTGGCATTGGTGCTCTCGTCCGCAGTCATTGCAAAAATAGTGGTGTAAGGCCCACCATCAATAGAATAAGACCAAGTGAAATCATCGTTTGATTCAAAGTCGCCCATGGCCGACATGTCCATGCTGATAGAAGTAAGGTTGGCGGCAGTAGAAATATCGAACACCCATTCGGCAGATACCGGCCCCATGTTGTTGGGGTTCTCTGTGTCCACCATTCCAAAAAACTGGTTGCCATAATCACAGGGGATTACGCCTTGGTTGTCGAAAGGAAAATAATTGGCGCAGGCAATGTTCCCGTCGTCAATCAAGGCGAAAGGAGCAAAATTAGGATTGCCAGAAAAAGAACTTCCAATGCCGAACAGGTCGCCAATGTTCACAAAAGCCATGTCAACAGTGACGGTACGGCTCAACAGCTTTGTTGGGCTGTCAAAATCATCGGAAGCTATACAGGTCGGGTTGGCTGATGGGGGGGGAGGGGGAGGCATTGCTCCGCTAGCGCAAAGAGAAACATTGTCGATGCCATATTCGTCGCGGCTGCCGCCACCTGTTTCATCGTCGCCTTGCCATTGGAGGAATATACAGGCGCCGCTCATAAGGTTCACACCTGTTAAGGTTGTAGAACGGCTGACTGTCTGCACCCCAAGCGCATCGGGTGCTTCGGGAGTGATGAAATCCAATGCCGGAACAGAGGTGTATGCCAGGTCATCTGGAGAGTAGGCAAAGTTCAAGGAATTGGCCCTGGCCTGGTCGTTCAAAAACAAAATGTCGTAGCTCACTTCGACATCGGCCATGACAGACATGGTATTGTTGCATGCTTTCAAAGTGAGGTCGCCGGGAGTGAAATCAGAACCGCCGGGCTGAACCCAAAGCGCTCCATTGCCTCCTGAATAATTGTAAACCCCACCGGTGCCAACGCCTGACCCGTCGGTCGTGCCACGGGCAGCATCGCCACCGTTTTCAGAGCCACCAAAGGGTACGCTGGTGCCAAAGCCCGCAGTTGACCAAGTGTTAGAATTCAATTGCCCAGCAGTAGGGGTAGGGTCAAAGCCGGCACCAGTAAACCCGGCAAAATCAATAACCGTGGGGGCCCCACAACTTCCAGAAATGTCAACCTGTGCGCTGCTTGTCAGCGGGCTGATCGCAAACATGGCAAAGGCCATTAAAGTGTAAATTTTCACGAGATTTTTCATAATTTGTAATTAAAGGATATAAGTTAGATTCGTTTGTTGACAAAGGATGGCATCCTAAAAAATAGGACGCAGGCGCAAATGGCGTTGCCATTTAAGATGTACTTTATGAAATCGGTTGTTGGTAAGATTGTGAAGTAAATTGGCAGTGATTCCGTCAGCTCAAAAATGTCTGATTGCAGTATTTGTCGAAAGGAAAACTAACAAAGGCGAGCTTGTTCATGGGAATCTCATCGTTTACTATCATATTGTTTGCCAAAGGTAGGCACACCCTGCACTTTTCACAAATATCCAATATTAATTTTTATAAAATGGATAAAAAATGGCTGGATGGCTAAATGGTTGAATGGCTAAATGGCTGGCTGCCTGCTGGCAGGCAGCCATTTAACCATCCAACCATTTATTACCTTTCTTTCAATTATATTTGCGCCTGAATTTGGAAGCTGTTTTTGAAACCCAGTGCTTCGTAGAACGTACACACGCCGAAACATCCGGGTCTCTTTTTCCAAATATTTAATAACCGATTATACATCCCGAAACATTTTGACATGATGAAAAACTTATTCCTGGGCTTGGCCATT
>DROJ01000532.1 GCA_011321935.1 Bacteroidota bacterium
AAAATTATATCTTTTTTTTTTTTTATTTATGGAATAAAATTTGGTGCAACTTACATTTGACTGGCTTGTACAAAACGCCACATCATCCGGATTTTTCTGACAATTTTCTGAGAACAAAGGCTGTAAGTAAGATTTTGACCTTTTCCGAGAGGCATCAACAGGATGTTTGCCTCTCGGGGTCAAGGAATCTAAATACTATTATTCCTCAATCATTAAATCTCTATCGTATGAAACCTTTTTCAATCCACTGCCAGCTTCTGGCCACGTTTTTTATTTTCTTTTTGTTTACCGCAACGGCCAAATCACAATCCAGCGGTTTTGGCCAGTTCATGGGCATCAACCTGCGGGTGGACGAACCCTCTCTGGGCAAGGCTCAATGTGTCAGCCATGCTAGGGAGTTCCATGACTGGATTCGTGACCAGGGCAAATGGGTACAGGACGATAACAGCGAAGCTGTTGTTGATTATCTAGTGAAACCAGATATAGACCTACTTTCTGGTCAGACTTACAACCTTTATGATTTAAGTGACGAAGACCTCATCAATGCGGTGGGGACATTGAACACCAACACTGCTGAATATGCAATTGGTAGCAACACCTTCCATGCGTATTGGTACAACACCTACGATGAAGTCTGGGTTGGAAATAATCATCTCCGGTCACACCTGCGTGTTTTTTATTATCTGGGGGAAAACTGTTTCCTTTCCGGCGACGAAGATGACCCGCTCAATGGTGCAGACTGTGCTGACCCGGTTTGTGACTGCACTAGTGGCAGCCCCGGTTTCCCCAATCAACAGTTCAAATGGAATCCGCCCTACCAAAGTCAGGCGGAAGTCCATTATGACTTTTTTTACGATCAGGTCAATGGGCTGGGTTTGTCCATGTCCTCCGCCATGAACGGCACCCTGCCCCGTTACGCCCTCGGCGAGGCAGACCCGGAAAACGGGCAGGTTACCTTTCTCGAAAGGATACCCATCCAATGGGCAGGGTCAAATTTTAATCCAGAAGAAGGAGAGTCATCAACTGACCCATATTCCTACCGGGAAAGGGCGGATTGGATTTTCCAGTTCCTTCTGAAATATGGCAGCGGAGGCCCTTCCAATGCCATGACTAAATTCCATCCTAACGAAACAACTGAAGTCAACCGGGGCAATGTATCCTATCTGGAAAGCTGGAACGAACCCAATAAAAACTGGCATGAGAATGACCCACAGACCGAATTCTCACCTGAGCAATATGCGGCCATGGCAAGCTGTGATTACGATGGGCATATAAACACAGTTAATATCAATGATGCCGGAGTAACCCATAACTATGGGTTGGGGGTAAAACAATTTGGGACGTCATTCGTCATGGGGGCGCCCTTTGACTTGAACTGGGACTGGGTGGAAGACATGAACACTTGGTTCGAAAGCAACAGGGATGATGGCGACCCAAGTACGGATGAAAAAATATTTGTATTTGATATCCTGAATTTCCATCATTATAGTGCGCTCGACATAAGCAATGGAGAATGGATGTGCCCCGAAGATGACATGCTGAAGTCTAAGTTAAAAGGTATGGTATCTCAAAGGGATGCCAACGGCTATTCGGCCGGCAAACCACTTTGGCTTTCGGAGTTTGGGTATTCCACAGGTACAGCAGGTGGGGCACAGTTCCCTGCAATTGGGCTTGACGACAATGAAGTTCAGGCACAGTGGATTGCTAGGTCGTTTCTCGAAATTGCGGCATCGGGGTTCGATAGGGCATACATTTACGAACTGAGTGACGCAACGCCCCCCAACACAGGTAGTTGGGATCAACAAACTGGCTTGCTGACCGCCGACGGTCAACCAAAACGGTCGTGGTTCTATGTTTACTCGCTCAAGAACATTTTGGGCAGCAGGAAATATTCGGGGGAACTGTTCAACTCTGGTATGTGCACGGGCGAAGAATTTGATAGTGACGGAACCAGCAATAATACGCCATGCCCCCGTATCTATAAATTTTCCAATGGGAATCCGTGCGAGACCATTTATGCCATTTGGAACCCTTCGGCTGCAGGAAGTGCTTATACAGGATATAACTATTCTTTGCCTTTGACCTGCGGCAATGTTGCCACAGGTATTAAACTGGTGGATGGAAGTATTAACGGGCTGGAAACCCAACTGTCAGTTGTAAACGGGCAAGCAATAGTCCCCGTTTCGGAGACCCCGATATTCGTCGTCGAAAGGCCAGCTAACGTACCTACCTGTCTGGGCATCACGGTAGAAGAAACAACCTGTAACAGTGTAACGTTGGCACTGGACGCCGGGGGGCAGGACTTTGACAGCTACCAGATATGGTACGGTTTGCAGGGCAGTATCCCTGACCCGGACAATCCGGGCTTCTCGCCTTTTGATGGCAACCTGACCCAGTTCCAGCATGATGTGCCGGGCAATATCCCAAGTGCCACCGTTTCAGGGCTGGACCCGGGAATGTCCTACTACGTCTATGTGCTGCCCCAAGGGGCGAACGGTATCCCAGCAGATGCGAGTGGAGGGCCGATCTATTGCCATGTATCTGTGCAGACGACAATGGGTACAGGGGGTGGCTGCGCATTGCCGATAACGATAGTGTCCGATTCAAACGTGCCTCCCAACGGAACCGCAAATACAGAAGGGGAACTTTTTGACGATCAGGGGAACTCCTGCGCACTGTTGGATCTCAGCGCTAACACCAGTTATCCGTTTGTGGACTTGCAAAGCTCTGGCAGGAACACGGTGGTCGAGCTGGGCGGTAAGAACATGCTCATCGACAATATTGAACTGTTCGACGGGACAGATGCGAGTGTTTTTACCGTTGAAGGGAGCTTGGACAATATGGCTGGCTCTTATGAATTGTTGACACAGTATTTTACTAATTCACTGAACAAGTGGGTCAACATTTCTAATTTTGACCAGTCTATTGACGGGTACAGGTATTTGAAGTTCACGAATCCAGATAACCTCGCCCGCATCAAAGAAGCGGTCATCTGTGGCCGCGAATCCTGCCTGCTCAATGACAATGCTGCCAGCCTGAGCTACTGTATTGATTACGACCCACAACTTATAGGCTCTGCATTGGGCTGCAACAGGTTGATCTTTCAGGCCACGAACTCTCCCCAGAACTTGCCGTACAATACCATCGAAATCTGGTACAGCACTTCGGGGCCATTCCTTTCAGGGGAACATCCAAAAGTCACTGATCCTAGTGCGCAATCGTTGGTTACTACCATTGTCGCTCATAATCCTTTTTTCCCATGGTATGCTACTGTAGAAATATCCGGCCTCTCGCAGGCCACTCAATATTGGTTTGCGTACAGGATGTTGGACAATGAAGGCCGATCTACCAGGCTATATGTCATGGACAGGTCTTTTTGGACATCGAAATGCCCCTGCACCAAGAACTTCGGACCTGTCATAGACGGGAACTGTAAGGTAGATGGAATAGGCTGGGAAGTGGATGATACCCAAAATGGGGGGTATTTTCAGGTGGTCGAGACAGATGGAGAAGTCTCAGCCCCGCTCAACAACCCAAATAAGACTACGACCGTACAAGTTAGTGCAGCCCAAGAAGATTACTTTTATTTTATTGACAAAAACGATCCGGCAAGTGCAACAACCAGTTGGCTATACTTGAACCGGGTCTTTCCAAATGATGCTACTACGTGCTGGGACAAGGTTGACATGAACAGCAGTAAACTATGCTCGGATGTAACAACCGGACGTTCTGCCAACTTTTCCGAAGGCGAAGGCAGCAGTTATGAAGGTGATAGCTACCTATACCCAAACCCCGCAGGCAATGAGATCAACCTCGTGCTGCAACCAAAGGCACACAAGTACTTTACGATCATTGACATTACCGGGAAAAAAGTAAGCTCCCGATATATCGCCCCCGGCAAGTCTTCGTACTCAATTGACATTTCCGACTTGCCTTCAGGGTTTTATTACTTGAGGTTAGGAGGCGGGGTTGGTTTTGAGACGCTGAAATTTATAATAAAATAGCAATGGCCCGAAAGTAAAAGCCCTGCCTTATGGTGGGGCTTTTACTTTTAATCCCACCATTCGTACCTTGCCGCCCAATTTCCCAATTTCCCAATTTCCAATTTCCCAATTTCCCAATTTCCAATTTCCAATTTCCCAATTTCCCAATTTCCAATTTCCAATTTCCTAATTTCTAATTTCTAACTTCCAACCATTGAAAAGAAACAAGATCACCAATCTCATCTTTGGCCGCCACCCCGTAATGGATGCCGTCCGGGCAGGTTCCAATTTTGATAAAATACTCATCCAAAGGGGCACCGTCGGCGACTTCGAAAAGGAGATGCGGCAGCTCTGCAAGGAGCATGAAATCCCGCTGCAGTATGTGCCCAAGGAGCGCCTCAGCAAGGCCACCGGCGGCAACCACCAGGGAGTCATCGGCTACCTTGCACTGCTTGCTTATTATCGGTTGGACGACGTAGTGCCGCACATTTACGAGCAGGGCGAGGCCCCCCTTGTCCTGATACTCGACCGGGTGACGGACGTGCGAAATTTCGGCGCCATAGCCCGCTCCGCAAAGGCCTGCGGCGTACATGCGCTGGTCATTCCAAAAACGGGTTCGGCGCTCATCAATGCCGATGCCATCAAGACCTCGGCAGGCGCATTGACCACGCTGACCGTATGCCGGGAGAACAGCCTCGTGTCGGCGGTCGAGTATTTGCAAAATGCTGGCATTCAAGTGTTTGCCAGTGACTTGAGGGCAGAAAAAAAGGTTTTCGACCTGGACTTCACTGCTCCGACGGCACTCATTGTCGGCTCGGAAGATGAGGGCGTACACCCCTCTCTGCTCAAGCGGGCAAACGAGTGTTTTGTAATTCCCCAAAAAGGAGGGGCCGATTCGTTCAATGTTTCCGTTGCTACTGGGATCATGCTTTACGAGGCCAACCGTCAGCGCTTCGCAGCTTGATGGCAGGCAACAAAAAACCTCTTCTGGTCTTACCACTTTTCTTGTTGCGCTGTGTAGTTTTACCTTGCATATAAAAAAAAACTTTGCGTTAGAGGCTGCCTCATAAGTCGAGTTTTACTAAATTTTAAAAATCCAACAAATCTGTTTTCCGCTCAAAATGAGTGTTTTACAAAACAAGATAAATTTAATTTTTTAAAAAATTGACTTATGAGACGGCCCTTAGAAACCTGCACGAAAATCCGCAATTTATACGGGGTTGTTTTTGTTGGCGATGAGGCGGTAATACTGGCGCATATCGGGGCTGCGAAACTGTTTTGGCAATAAAGCCAGCGACAAAGAGAAACTGTAGAAATTGCGGACTTGTTTCCTGCACGTTCCTTGGTCCGAGCCAACCAATCATGGTTGTCTTTTTCATTTTAAAATAGGAACTTCGCAGTCCTTTTCCCGATGGGAGCAATCAATGGACTGAGAGCGGGCAAGCGCACAAAATAGGTTTCCGCCAGCTTTTCAACCCTATTCGCATTATGAATATGAGAAAGATAGAATTAGATATCGTAGCCCTTTCCCACAGTGTTACGCAATCCCACAACTACGCAGTAGTATTGGGCGAACAAAACGGCTCTAGGCGGTTGCCCATCGTCATCGGTGGCTTCGAGGCACAAGCCATCGCCGTGGCCATGGAACGCATGACCCCCAACCGCCCCTTGACCCATGACCTGTTCAAAAATGCCATCGAAACTTTTGCCATAGACCTCAAGGAAGTGGTCATCAACAACTTGCTGGACGGTATCTTTTATGCCCGGTTGGTTTGTGAGAGAGACGGCGAAATATATGAAATCGACTCCCGTACTTCCGATGCGCTGGCCATGGCCGTCCGCTTCAACTGCCCCATCTATACTTACGAATTCATCCTCGACGCGGCAGGGGTCGTACTCGAAGAGTCAGAAGGAAAAGCAACCGCTAAAGCAAGCGGCGGTGGAAGGGCCAAACGCCGGAGAGGCCCGGTCAAAGGTGCCGCACTGACGACCTATACCGTTGATGAACTGAACAAACTGCTCGAAGATGTGCTGTCGAAAGAGGACTACGAGCAGGCCGCAAAGATCCGGGACGAAATCAACCGCCGACAGGAGGAAGGTTAGTCGGTCGGCAGTCTGAGAACCCGCAGTCCACAGTCCGCAGTCCGCAGTCCACAGTCCACAGCATTGGGAAGAGGTAATATCTGGGTTTTGATATTACCTCTTTTTTTGTGGGACTTGCTTCCTTTTTGCAAAAGGGTTTTCTTATAAAAATTGAAAGAACCACTAATTTCATTATTTCCCATAGGATTCCAACGTAGACGGGATTCCTGGGGATAAAGAAGTGGTTCTTTGGCTGAATATGATTTTTATAAGAAAACCCTTCTTTTTGCAATTGATGAATAGACTTTATCCTAAAATTTTTTGCATGAAGCTTTTTCAAAAGCAATGAATTTGGACGGTTTGTGTGCTGGCGCACACAAATCCGAATAAGGTCTGCTAACTTCGCTCTTTTAAAACTCAATTCCTACCGGACTGAAGACTGAAGACTGCCGGACTGAAGACTGAAGACTGACAGGCTGCGGACTGACCACGAGACTGAAAACATGGATAAAAAAATAGAATTGCTCCAATCAAAAATAGCCGAAGCCAGGCTCGGCGGCGGCGAAGCACGCATCAAAAAACAACATGCCAAAGGCAAACTCACCGCCCGCGAACGCATCCACTTTTTGCTCGACGACGGCTCTTTTGAGGAAATCGGAATGTTCGTTACCCACCGCACTAAGGAGTTTGGCATGGAAAACCAACGCTTCCCCGGCGACGGCGTGGTAACGGGTTACGGAACGGTGAACGGGCGTTTGACCTATGTCTTTGCGCAGGATTTCACGGTGTTCGGAGGTTCGCTCTCCGAAACCCACGCCGAAAAAATCTGCAAAATAATGGACCTCGCAGTGAAAAACGGCGCACCCGTAATCGGGCTGAACGATTCGGGCGGCGCAAGGATACAGGAAGGGGTGCGCTCGCTCGGCGGCTATGCCGATATTTTTTATCGGAACGTGCGTTCGTCGGGGGTCATCCCGCAGGTTTCGGCGGTGATGGGGCCATGTGCCGGAGGGGCCGTTTACTCGCCCGCCATGACCGATTTTACCATCATGGTGGAGCATACGAGCTATATGTTCGTCACCGGTCCCAACGTGGTGAAAACAGTGACCAACGAGGAGGTGACCAGCGAAGAACTCGGCGGGGCGCATACCCACGCCACCAAATCCGGGGTGACCCACCTGACCGCTGCCAACGATATTGAATGTATCGAAAAAATAAAAAAACTGCTCTCGTATATTCCCCAAAATTGCGAGGAAAAGACCCCTCGTCTGCCATACGAACTGGGCGAAGAACTGCGGGAACAACTTATCGGCATTATTCCCGAAAATGCCCACCAGCCTTATGATATGCGGGAGGTCATCAACGGCATTGTTGACGAGGCTTCTTTTTTTGAAATACACGAAGAATTTGCCGAAAACATTGTTGTCGGCTTTGCCCGTTTGGCAGGCCGCAGCATCGGCATCGTCGGCAACCAACCGATGAGCCTCGCCGGCTGCCTCGATGTGAACTCCGCCCGAAAGGGCGCCCGTTTTGTGCGTTTTTGCGACTGTTTCAACATCCCCTTGCTGGTCATGGAAGACGTGCCCGGTTTCCTCCCCGGCACCAACCAAGAGTGGAACGGCATCATCGTCAACGGTGCCAAATTGCTGTATGCCTTCAGCGAGGCGACCGTCCCGCGGGTGACCGTGATTACCCGCAAGGCATACGGCGGGGCATACGATGTGATGAACTCAAAGCACATCGGCGCCGACATGAACTTCGCCTGGCCTGCGGCCGAAATTGCCGTGATGGGCGCCAAAGGTGCATCGGAAATTATTTTCAGAAAAGAAATAAAAGAAGCGGACGACCCGGTGGCTTTGCTGGCGCAAAAAGAAAAGGAATACAAAGAACATTTTGCCAACCCCTATACTGCTGCCGAACGGGGCTTTATTGACGAAGTGATACACCCGAAAGATACGCGGCGGAAACTGATCAAAACCTTTGCGATGCTGGAAAACAAAAAAGAAAAGCTGCCGAAAAAGAAGCACGGGAACGTGCCGTTGTAAGTAACACGGACGGAAGTCCGTGCCCCCCCCCCCACGGACGCAAGTCCGTGCCGTAAGATAAGAAGTCGTTGTGAAGTCCGTGCCGTAAGGCAAAAAGTCGTTGTGAAGTCCGTGCCGTAAGGCAAAAAGTCGTTGTGAAGTCCGTGCCGTAAGGCAAAAAGTCGTTGTGAAGTCCGTGCCGTAAGATAAGAAGTCGTTGTGAGGAGGCAAAAAAAAAACAGCCCGGCAACGTCTCTGTATTTAAAAAAAAAAAGGTAATGATACTGCACCACTTTAGGTTTAAAAATGCGGAATTCATTTATCCAGCCACTCCTTAAACTCCCGCACCCGTTCCCTGCTTATCAATATTTTTTCCTTTTTCCCACCGCCGGTAAATTGCACTTTCAGGCGGCTATTGGAATAGCCCGTTGCCGAGTCAATGGCATCAATAGAAACAATATATTTTCTGTTTATCCTAAAAAACTGTTCGGGGTCGAGCAGTCCGGTGAGCTGTTCGAGGGTATAGTCAATGGCGTGTTTTTTCAGTGCTTTTGTCTTTATCCAAGTGGTGCGGTGTTCGGTATAAAAATATAAAATATCGGCTGTTGCCACTGATGATATATGATGCCCTGCTTTTACGATAAAACGGGTTTTATATTTTTTTGACATCCTGTTGATGGCCTGCCGGATGAGGTCAATATTGGGCAAGGAAGGTGCGGCTGCCATATTTTTGTTTATTTTATAATATTGCTCAAAAGCGGCGCTCAGTTCTTCAGCACCAACAGGTTTTAATAAATAATCAATAGAGTGGACTTTAAATGCTTTGAGCGCATATTTATCGTATGCCGTGGTAAATATAACCGGGCACGGGACTTCTGTTTTTTCGAAAATATCAAAGCTCAAACCATCGGCCAACTGTATGTCAAAAAAAGCAAGGTCGGGCGCCGGGTTGTTCCCGAACCATTCGACGGCCTCTCTCACGCTGTCCAAGCAGGCGGTTATTTCGATGGCCGGGTCGTATTGCCGGATGAGGTCGGCAAGGCGTTCGGCAGCAAGGGCTTCGTCTTCTATTATCAGGGTAGTCATGGTAGTGGTCATTAGTTAACTTCGATTGGAAAAATATTTAGAGCTTGTTGGGAGTTTTGCTTTCGATTGAAAAATTGTCCGCCTATTGGCGGATGAGACGAGGCAAAAAATTGGAAGCATAGTTGGGGTGTTGGGAAATTTTATGTTGCCCCAAAATCAATTCGCCAAACAGTCATTGATATATTCGCCAAATACAAGAACGTGAACTTTTAGGCGTATTGCAGTGATTCGTAATTAGTTGATTAGTGATTAGTTCGCCAAATCCTTGACAATGTGGTATTTACCAAAAAATAAATAGTCCGCTAATTATACTGAACCATAATAGGTTTTGTGCATCGAGCGCAGGTTCTCCCCTTCTGGGGCTGGGGGCTGGCGAGGGCAAATGCACAAAACCTATTATGGTTCAGT
>DROJ01000533.1 GCA_011321935.1 Bacteroidota bacterium
ACGACAGGTTAAGTCTATTTATCTGCATACACCGGTTAAGGTGTTGCTTGGTTACAAATTAACTCTTGTCGCCCGTAGGTCTAAGCTAACATTATTTCAATGAACTTTTTGGATTTTTTCACACAACCTCAAACATACGAGTTACATAAATAAATGGCATTGCCGCACCGCAGAAAAAGCTATCATGCGGAGGGCTTCCCTATTAAATTTGGCGCTGCGCTAAATGTAATGCCGGCAAAAAGCGAAAGCCCCTGTGTTCCCTGTGCCCCCTGTGGTTAGCCAATATTACATTTGATACACCGCCAAAAATTCAAAACAACCCGATTATTTCCTAACTTCGCTTTATAAAAAATCGGGCTAAAATGCAAATCAAGCGAAATTTCTATCAAAAAGTCGCCGGGCACCTGTCCGCCAAAGAAATCACTGTTTTGACCGGGGCGAGGCAAGTGGGCAAGACCACCTTGCTGAAAGAACTGAAAAGGGACTTGGAAAAACAAGGCCGGCCGACCGCTTTTTTCAACCTCGACATTTATTCGGACAAGGGGTATTTTAAGAACCAAGAGGTATTTTTGCAAAAACTGAAACTGGAATTAGCAGACCGGCCCGCCGTGGTTTTTATTGATGAAATCCAAAGAAAAGAAAATGCGGGTTTGTTTTTAAAAGGCATATACGACCGGGACTTGCCTTATAAGTTTATTGTTTCGGGTTCGGGGAGTTTGGAACTGAAAGAAAAAATACAGGAATCGCTGACGGGGCGGAAGCGGCTGTATGAAATGCAGCCGGTCACTTTTGAGGAAATGGTGCATTATAAAACGGAATATAAATACGAGGGGAAACTGCAACGTTTTTTTGAAGTGGAAAAAGAAAAGACCTCCCAGTATTTGACCGAATATATAAATTATGGAGGCTATCCCCGAATCGTGACGGAACAGACTGCCGGGGAAAAGAAATTATTATTGGAAGAAATATTCAGGAGTTATTTGGAAAGGGATATTACTTCCCTGCTCTCTTTGTCGAGACCTGATGCGTTTATATTATTGATTAAAATATTGGCAGGCCAGATATGCAGCCCCCTGAATTTCAGTCAGCTTTCGTCCCAATCGGGCATTTCCCTTCCCACCCTGAAAAAATATTTGTGGTATGCCGAAAAAACGTTTGTCATCAAATTGCTCACTCCATTTTTCAGAAATATAAAAAAGGAACTGATCCGTTCTCCACAGCCATATTTTGTTGATCTGGGTTTGCGGAATTATTCCCTGAACCTGTTGGGGCATATCGGCGAAACACAGGGTTCGGGGCTGGTCTTTGAAAATTTTATTTTTAAAATATTACAGGAAAAAGCAGTTGAAAACAATTGGACGATTAAATTTTGGCGGACAAAAGACAAGGCAGAAGTTGATTTTATTATCGATAAAGGGCAAGAGATAATACCCGTGGAAGTAAAATACCGGCATATGAAACAAATAAAAATATCCCGCTCGTTCAGGAGTTTTTTGGAAAAATATAAACCGCCCATTGCCTATCTGGTGAATTTGACAAAAGAAGAAGAATTTCAAATCAATGGGACGACGGTGAAGGTGGTTCCTTTTTATCGGTTGTTCGACCGTTTGGGCTGACTCTTTTTTCTGTGCTATATGTTGGGGTATTTAATTTTACTTTGGTACGGGTGTATCTCGAAATTTCGGTATGACAGCCAAATTGAGCGGGGCACTCGAAGTGATCCGCTCAGGGCCTAATTACGGGGTCATTTCAAATGCCCCCGTAATTTAATCCACTTATACCGAAATTTTGAAATACACCCTTTTGGTACTCTGGGCTTAGTGAAATTATGGCTTGAACTACATGGGTACTTATAAGGTGGCTTAATTTAAAAAAAACAGTAACTGCTTACCACCCCTCGAAATCCCGGAGGGATTGAATTTGAATAACCCCGGATGAAATCCGGGGGAGGTGGTGAAGGTCGGTAGCAACCCCGGAGGGGTTGAATGTGAATGAAAAACATTCAACCCCTTCGGGGTTGTAAAGCGGTTGCATTCGCTCCCCCGGATTTCATCCGGGGTTATTCAAGTTCAATCCCTCCGGGATTTCGAGAGGGGGTAAGCAGTTATAAAAAAACAAATCAATGAAATACATTTTCCCTTTTTTCTTTTTATTTCTTTTTTACCAAAATATAGCTGCGCAAAACGGCAAACTCATCGCCCGCCAACCGCTCGATATTTTTCTCCGCAAGGAGTCCTTTGGACAAAATAAAAAACTCGCCGGGCGCATAAGTTTTGAAAAAAACGGCGAACGTTTTTTTAAACCAAAATATACGTATCTCGACAGCGTGGAAATAGAGCAAATCACTTATTTGAGCGACGGTTTAAAAGTGAAAGGCTATCTCGCATTTCCGAAATATAAAAAGCAAATCCCCTGCGTCATCTACAACCGCGGCGGCAACCGAGAATTTGGCTCGCTCAATGAATACAAGGCGGTGTTCATTTTGGCGCGGGTGGCCAGTTGGGGCTACGTGGTTGCGGCCAGCCAATACCGGGGAAACGGCGGCGGCGAGGGACGGGAAGAATTTGGCGGCAGCGACGTAAACGACGTGCTCAACCTCGTACCTTTGCTCAGCAATATACCGCAGGCCGACACCTCCCGCATGGCCCTCTACGGATGGAGCAGGGGGGGCATGATGACCTATCTCGCCCTGACCCGTAGCTGCCGTTTCAAAGCGGCCATCGTCGGTGGCGGGCTGTCCGATCTTTGGGCTTTTATGGAGACCCGGCAGGACACTATCGAAACCGTTTTTGCCAATAACATCCCCGGTTATGCCATGAACACCAAGGCCGTCCTCAACGCCCGTTCGGCCATCAAACAGGTCGGTAAAATATGCAAAACGACGCCAATCTTGATGCTGCACGGCACTGCCGATTGGCGGGTGGTGCCGGAGATGGCGCTCGATTTATCGAAAGCATTTTTAAAAGAAAAAGTGCCGCACCGGTTGGTGCTGTTCGAGGGCGGAGACCACGGCCTGCGAGAGTTCAACGACGAGGTAAATTCAATGGCCAAAAACTGGCTCGACAAATACGTAAAAAACAAGGCCCCCCTGCCTGTTTTAAAAATGCACGGAAAATAAAACCCCGTCTCCGTGCCCTTCCAAAAAAGGGGGAATTTATTCCCCCTCTCCCGCATTGGGCGAAGCCCGATGCTGTTCGAGGGCGGCGACCACGGCCTGCGGGAGTTCAACGCCGAGGTAAATTCAATGGCCAAAAACTGGCTCGACAAATACGTAAAAAACAGCGCGCCCCTCCCCGTTTTGGAAATACACGGAAAATAAAACACCCGTCTCCGTGCCCTTCCAAAAAAGGGGGAATTTATTCCCCCTCTCATGTCCTGAATTATTAAATAATAAATCATGAAACTAACACCGGGCAATAAAATAAAAAACATAGAACTCCCCGCCATTGACGGCACTATATTTAATTCGGAAAATATAAAAGGGCGGCCGTTCATGTTGTCTTTTTTCCGTTTTGCAAGCTGCCCTTTTTGCAATATGCGGGTAAACGAACTGGTGCGGCGTTTTGATGAATTTGGGAACGGTTTTACCATCGTTGCCATATTCGATTCGCCGTTGGACAATTTAAAAGAACATGCCGAAGGCCACCATGCGCCGTTCCCGATATTGGCGGACGAAAAAAATATTTATTATAAAAAATATGGCATCGAGCGTTCTTTGGCCGGGGTGTTCAAAGGAATGTTCACACGGATACCAACATTGATGAAAGGAATGGCAAAAGGGTATTTACCACTTAAAATAAAAGGAAGTTTAACTACTATGCCCGCCGATTTTTTGGTGGATAAAAATGGGACAATAAAAGAGGCATATTATGGAAAAGACGAGGGCGACCATTTGCCGTTCGAGGAGGTGAGGAGGTTTTCTTTGGGAGAGTAATTTAGAAATCAGAAGATTTAACGTAACGGGCGTTACTGTAACCGCCGTTACGTTAAATAAAAAAAGTGCTTTCAGAACTCCATGTCCTGAAAGCACTTTTAACTTCCCACTGCACCACTCCCCTCACACATGCGCGTTCATCTTTGCCGCCACATTATTATTATATCCCCTCGCCTCCAGGCTTTTCCCGACCAAAGATTCGACAATCGGCGTCACCAATATTTCCATGGCCAAACGCATTTTTGGCCCCGGCACCACGATGGTGTTCCGGCGCGAAATAAAAGAGCCTTCAATCATGTCTTTCAAAAAAGTGAGGTCGATATTATATTTCAGGATAATTTCTTTTTTGATCCGTATCACCACGAGGCTTTCGTCTTCCGTCGGCACGTCGCGGGAAATAAAAGGGCAAGAAGTATCCACCGTCGGTATGCGCTGGAAATTAATGTGCGTGCGCGAAAACTGTGGCGTAATCACATCAATATAATCATCGAGCCGGTGTTTAATTACCTCCACTACTTCCTCCGTCGAATAGCCACGGCGCACCCGGTCCCGGTTAATTTTTTGTATCCATTCCAAATTGATTACCGGCACCACGCCGATCATTAAATCAACATATGGGGCCACCTCTTCCACCCCTCCATGCAAGCCTTCGTAAAATAATATATCCGACTCTTCTTTTATTTCTTCCCACGGGGTAAACTCGCCGGGGCGCTGCCCATATTTGGCAGCTTCCTCCTCGTTGTGCAAATAATAGCGGCGCATGCCGGTGCCCGTTTCGCCATATGTTTTAAAAAGGTCGGCCAGTTCATTTAATAAATTGGCTTCTTTCCCAAAGTGGCTGAAATATTTGCCGCGGGCACGGGCCTCCGCCATCAGTTTTTTCATTTCCACCCTATTGTATCGGTGGAAACTGTCGCCCTCAATGACAATTGCCTTGATGCCTTCGCGGCGCAACACATTTGCGAAAGCGGTCTTTACAGTGGTAGTGCCTGCACCCGACGAACCGGTGACCGCGATGACTGGATGTTTTATATTTTTCATCTCTGTTTTTTTTATTTTAATTGTAAAATAGAAAACAAGTACCGGGCGCCTATACCAGCACCGCTGCCTTTTTTTCGCCGATATGATTTTGCAATTTTTCCCGCCATCCCGGGTATATTTTGTCCGCATCGCCGGGGAAAGAAATAAACGCCCGGGCAAACTGTCTGTGCTCTTTTGCATACTCAATCGGGTCGGCACCTTCCCTCCAACATTGCTCTGCCTGCCGCAATGACTTTGCTCCTTCGGCTGCCCCGTCAACGTGTCCATAACTCCCCCCCCCTGCGGTCATGATTAAATTCGAGTGTCCGAGGTTTTCAAAAAAACCGGGAATCCGCAGTGCGTTCATCCCGCCGGAAATAATGGGCGTGGTCGGTTTCATGCCCAGCCATTCTTGGTGATATACGGGGCCGTCCACCGAGTCGCGTTCTATCATATAGGCTATATTGGTGTCGCCTTTTTCGCCTTCCATTTTTCCGTAGCTCATAGTGCCTACGTGGATGCCGGAAGCCCCCTGCAGGCGGCTCATTTTTGCCAAAACAAATGCCGTATATCCGCGCTTGGCAGAGGGCGAGGTGACCGCCCCGTGGCCTGCCCGGTGATAGTGCAGGTATTGGTTAGGAAAATATCGGCGGGCGGTGGTAATGGCCGTTGGCCCACCGACATATCCATCAATGAGAAAGGCAACGTGGTTGGCAAATTCGCCAAACTCTTCCAATATATATTCGCCGCGGGCAATAATTTCAAATGGGTCGTCGGCGGTTATATTTGCCGAAAACAATTTGGCCTCTCCGGTCTTGTCCTGCGCCCGGCGCATGGCATCTACCACCAATGGGATTGTTTTTTTCATCGGAGCAAAAACCTGGTTGCCCTGCGGTTCGTCATTTTTTATAAAATCGCCGCCGAGCCAAAAATCATATGCCGCGTCGGCAAAAGGTTTGGGCTGCAGGCCGAGTTTTGGTTTGATAATAGTGCCGACTATAAAGCCGCCGTTTTTTTGCGGGCGGCCCAATACGCGCCACATATCTGATATATCCACCGAGGGCCCATCAAATAATTGCAAGTATTTTGGCGGGATATAAAAATCGTGCATTTTGGCATGTGCAATATCGCCCATGCCCTGATTATTTCCGATGGCCAAAGTGAGAAAGGAAACGATCATCGCCCGCCCGTCTTTTATATTGCGGTCAAACAATTCAATTGGATAAGCAATGCGCATATCTTCCTTTTCGGGATTAATATAATATACCAATGCGTCCACGCTTTTGGTAAAATCATCCGTCGTGCTGACCGATACGTTAGTGCCCGTTGACGACTCCGCCGCAAAGTGGGCCGCTGCCGCTAAATAATCGGATTTTGACAAAGGGTTATAATGTGCAGGGCTCGGTTTCATTTTATAATAAACCAGCACATGATTGCCTCCTGCAATTAATTGTTTTTCCGTTAAATTCAAATTTGCATACCTTCCTGATTGATCCATGATTTTTTTATTTTAATTGTTTTTCCACGTTTACTAAACTTTAAAAGTTTA
>DROJ01000534.1 GCA_011321935.1 Bacteroidota bacterium
CGCAAAGTCACGCAAAGGTTTCGCAAAGTCACGCAAAGTTAGACGTGTACTCGCCTCGCTTTGCGTGACTTTGCGAAACCTTTGCGTGACTTTGCGGGCGTGTCCCGAACCCTCGGGGAAAACTCCTGTATGTGTTTATGCTGAATAGTTACTTTTTTAAAATAAAAAAGAGGTGCGAAATTGTAAACCTTACCGAGGTAATGATCAAATAAACGTTAATTTGTTCATCGTAATGAATAAATTAACGTAAATTTGTTCATTACAACCAATAAAAACATGATTTCAAGAAAACTGTTGCCGCTTTTAAAAAAACGTTCCAATCAAGGGAAGGCGCTCATTTTGTTGGGGGCGAGGCAAATAGGCAAGACCACCTTGGTCAAAAGGTTGGCGCAAGATTACAGGGAAGGGGAGGTCTTATATTTCAATTGCGATGAAAAATACCAAAGGAGCATATTTACGGACACCTCCGTAAAAAGGTTGAAACAAGTGCTGGGTTCGGCAAAACTGGTGATAATTGACGAGGCGCAGCGCATCCAAAATGCGGGCTTGTCCTTAAAGCTCATCACTGATAATTTCCCGGAAGTGCAATTGGTCGTAACGGGTTCATCTTCTTTGGAACTGAGGAGCGAAGTGAACGAACCACTGACCGGACGGAAGTTTGAATACCAAATGTTCCCTTTATCGTTCACAGAACTGGTTGACCATTTTGGGTATGTGGAGGCAATGAGCCAACTTGAACAGCGGATGATTTATGGGATGTACCCCGAAATAGTCACCAAGCCCGAACAATCTGAGTTGCTGCTCCGCAACCTTTCAGAAAGCTACCTTTACAAAGACCTGTTCAATTTAGGAGGTATTCGCAAGCCTGACCTTTTAGAAAAACTAGTGCAAGCACTTGCTTGGCAGATTGGTAATGAAGTCTCGTTCAATGAACTTTCCAAAATTTTAAGGGTAAGTGTCAATACGGTCATCAATTACATTGACCTATTGGAAAAAGCATACGTCGTGTTCAGGCTTAAACCTTATAGAAAAAACTTGAGGGCGGAAATATCAAGTTCGCGCAAAATCTATTTTTACGACACGGGAATAAGGAACGCCGTCATTGATAATTTTAAACTCTTGGATTACAGGCAGGATGTGGGGGCCTTATGGGAAAATTTTATCATTGTTGAACGGATGAAAGTCAACAGCTATGCAGAACGGTTTCGCCGAAGTTATTTTTGGCGTACCCACGGCAAACAAGAAATTGATTATGTGGAGGACACTGCTGGAAAGCTGCACGCATACGAGATCAAATGGAAACCAAAAAGAAAAGTGAAATTCCCGAAAATCTTTTTGGAAGCATATCCTGAAAATGAAACATTAAAAGTGACCCCTGAAAATATGATGGACTTTTTGGCCATGCCGTAACAAAAGAGGCCAATCCGAATCTTGGATTGGCCTCTTTTTTCACCTACTTAAATCTCCCCTAAAACAAACTCTCGATCACCTGCTCCTCCGTAATCCCTTCTGCTTCCGCTTTATAATTGCGAACGATGCGGTGGCGCAAAACATACTTGGCAATAGTCCTTACATCTTCGATATCGGGAGAATATTTTCCGCTGATGGCCGCATGGCATTTGGCGCCCACCACGAGGTATTGCGAAGCCCGCGGGCCGGCGCCCCAGGAGATATATTGGTTGACCATATCCGTTGCCCGGTCAGTGCCCGGACGGGTTTTGGTGGCCAGCGAGACGGCATATTCCAGCACGTTGTCGGCGATGGGTATTTTGCGCACCAACTGCTGAAAAGCAAGTATCTGCACGTCGTTCAAGATATGTTTCAGGGCTGGTTTTTTAATGCCCGTCGTTGCTTTCACCACATTGATCTCCTCCTCGTAACTTGGATAATCCAAAGTGATGTTGAACATAAAACGGTCGAGCTGCGCCTCCGGCAAGGGATAAGTCCCTTCCTGTTCAATCGGGTTTTGCGTAGCCAAAACAAAAAACGGGGAAGGCAAAACATGGCGTTCGCCAGACACCGTGACCGAGCGTTCCTGCATGGCCTCCAAAAGGGCGGCCTGTGTCTTGGGCGGCGTCCGGTTGATTTCGTCGGCCAGTACAATATTGGAAAACAGCGGGCCGCGGTTGAACTTAAAGTGGCGGTCTTCGCCCAAGATTTCCGAACCCGTGATGTCGGAAGGCATGAGGTCGGGCGTGAACTGTATCCTTTTGAAGCCGAGGTCGAGCACTTCGGCGATGGTACTTACGAGCAGCGTTTTTGCCAGTCCCGGCACTCCCACCAAGAGGCTGTGGCCATTGCTGAAAAGGGAGAGGATGACGGCTTTCACCACATCGTCTTGCCCGACGATGACTTTGGCGATCTCGGATTTTAGCTCTTTATAAGAACTCGCCAAAGCATCCACTGCTTCGACATCTGATTTGTAGGCTGTTTGAGTCATTTATTTACGTGATGTTATTGACTGCCGATGGCTTTTAGCATTTGGCTGTTGGCTATTTCACACCAGCCATTTTAATGAAATAAAAATCGGCAAACTATAATTAACTGTTTGATAGGTGGAGCAAAATGTTATGTTGAACGAGGTAAAAACGGCGCAAATATACCTTTTGTTTCGGGTGGTTACTTTTTTCCTTTTTCCAATTTTCATATCAACGCTCCCGATAAACCAATACACCTTCATACCATTAACCCGACCTTAGCCCTTCACCCAAGTTGCCCCCTCCTTTCCGTCCTTCACCTGTATTTTCAGTTCTTTTAGGGCATCCCTGATTTTATCGGAAGTGCCCCAGTCTTTGTTTGTTCTCGCTTGCTGGCGCATGTCGAGAATCAAGTCCATCAGTCCGTCCACGATGCCGTTGCCCGATGCTTCCGCATCTTCATTTAAAAGGCCAAAAATATTAAAGATGAAATCTTTGAAAGTTTGTTGCAGGCGGGCCAAAGTTTCCGCCGTTGTTTCTGAAAAAGACAATTGGCCACCTTTCAGGCTGTTTATTTTGGTGACCAGTTCAAACAAACTGGCCAATGCTTTTGGTGTATTAAAATCATCGTTCATATCGGCAAATGCCTGGTCTATGAGGCCGTTTATTTCTTTGTCCAGATTGCCTGCGCTGCCCTTGCCGGGGTGCTGCATGGCCTGCAATATTTTATTGGCTTCCATGAGGCGGCGGTATCCTTTTTCGGCGGCCTGCAATGCCTCGTCGGTCAGGTCGAGGGTACTCCGGTAATGCGTCTGCATCATAAAAAAACGGAGCACCATCGGCGAGTAGCCTTTGGAAACATGGGGGCTGTTGCCGGTAAACAACTCCTCCGGCGTGATAGAGTTGCCATCGCTTTTCGACATTTTCCGGCCGTTCATCAAAAGCATATTTCCGTGCATCCAGTAATTGGCGGGGGCGCAGCCGCAGGCGCCATAGCTTTGCGCCACCTCGTTTTCGTGGTGCGGGAATTTCAAATCAGAGCCGCCGCCGTGGATGTCGAATGTCTTGCCCAGGTACTTGGTACTCATCACCGAGCATTCCAAATGCCAGCCCGGGAAGCCGGCCGACCACGGCGAATTCCACCGCATCAGATGTTCGGGTGCAGCTTTTATCCAAATGGCAAAATCGGAGGGATGCCTTTTTTCGCCCTGGTTTTTCAGGTCGTCGCGGGTCTCCGAGAGCAGGTCTTCTATCTTTCTGCCCGACAGCTTTCCATACACATTTTCCTGCTTCGCAAATTTTAAAGTATCGAAATAGACAGAGCCGTTCTGCACATATGCCAGCCCGTTGTCGAGTATCTGCTGCACCATTTCTATCTGCTCTTGGATATGCCCGGTGGCCCTCGGTTCGATGCTCGGCGGGAGTATGTTGAAAATGCGCATCATGTCGTGGAAGCCGTTCATATAGCGCTGCACCACTTCCATCGGTTCGAGCTGTTCGAGCCTCGCTTTTTTTGAAATTTTATCTTCTGCGTCCGTATCGGCATCGCCTTCCAGATGGCCCACGTCGGTGATGTTGCGCACGTACCTCACCTTATAGCCCAAGTGCACCAGGTAGCGGTAAACCACATCAAAACTGGTGAACGAACGGCAGTTGCCCAAATGCACATCGCTGTAAACCGTTGGGCCACAGACGTACATGCCCACCCGGCCCTCGTGGATGGGTTTGAATATTTCTTTTTCCCTGCTGTAACTGTTGTATATTTTCAGTTCCTTTTTCATGATGGCGGCAAAAGTAAGTGAATTGGATATTAGGTATTTGTTATTGGGAATTTATTTTATGGGTATAATTCTAATTTGAGAATTTAGATTATTAGACGATAGACATTAGACAGTCAAGGACTGGAAATATCATTTTAATCCCCCAAACTTAACTTCACCAAAACGGGATAATGATCGGAAAGTTCCAGATGCGGCACTTCGTGGCTTTTGATTTCAAACTGCCTGTCGGCCAAAACAAAATCAATGCGCAGGCCGGGTATTTTTCCGGCAAAAGTAAAATCGAAACCGAAGCCTTTTTCACAAAAGCTGTCCTGCAGGTTTTTTGATAAAATATGATAGACGTATGAAACGGGGGTGTCGTTGAGGTCGCCGCAAAGCAGGACGGGATGGGGGCTTTTGGCCATGTGCGCGGCTATTTTTTCTGCCTGTGCGGCGCGTTTTATGACCGCCCTTTTGTAAAGCCGCATCACTTGTGCGATGCCCTGCCAAGTTTTCTTTTCCCGCAGATCTGCTTCCTCGGCTACTTTGAGCGCGGTATATGTCAGCCAATTGGATTGGAGGTGCGCGGAGTAAACCCGGATTGTTCCCTGCGGCGTTTTCAAATCTGCCCAAACACAGGAGTTATCAGATTTTTCAAAAGCGACGGCCCCTTTATCTAAAAAGGGATATTTTGAATAAATCAGGACGCCTTTGTTTTTATGGAAATATGGAAAATGAAAAATGGACTGCAGTTTCTCGGTCACGTTTTTTCTATAAGCTTCCTGCACACAAAAAATATCGGGCTTCCCTTTTTCAGGAAATAAATTTTTGAAATCTTTTACCCGCCCGTCCCCTGTTTTTCCTTTTTTTGAAAAATACCCGCGCAGCCCTGCCACATTATAGGTCATCACTGAAACTGCATCTCCGCTTTCCTTATTTTCATTAAAAAGATGCCAGCCGATAAAGCCGGAAAAATAGCCCATGCCAGCCAATATGCAGCCTGCCGAAAAAAGGAAATACCGGTTTTTCCGCCACAGCCAAAAAAACATAAACAGCAAATTTCCCAAAAGCAAAAAAGGGTAGGCCAAGCCCAAAAACGAAAAATGCCAGACTTTTAAAGGATTGATATGCGGCGAAAGGTAGGCGAGCAAGGTCACGAGGATCAACAATATATTTGCCCAGCGGAGGAGTAATTTCATCTGGAGATCAGTGATTAGTGATCAGTAGAGTAGTGATTAGTGATTAGTGATTAGTAGATCGGAAAATGGTGGATTAGGGTCGGCTCTACCCGTCAGCTAACCACTACTCTACCAATCACTAATCACTGATCTACTAATCACTAATCTACTAATCTACTAATCACTAATCACTAATCTACTGATCACTAATCACTGATCTACTAATCACTACTCTACTTCTTACTAGCATTAAATAAAAATTCCTTTTCTTTCGCAGACAGGCTTTCATAGCCCGACTCCTTGATCTTATCCAAAATGGCGTCCACTTTTTCTTGGTGCGAAAGGCTGCTGCTGTCACTGGAATGCGATCCTTTTTTGTTTTCACTGCGGCGGCGGGTGCGCTGCTTTTGTTTTGTTTTTGGGTTTTTGTAAGCCATTTTAGGTTTTGGCCTTTCATTGGAAAAAAGCTCGCGGAAGAAGTTGGAAATTTTATCGAGGAGCTTGTTCACGGGTTCGGTCAGGTCGTTGCCCTGTTGCAGTTGCGTGGCTATTACATAGCCCATCGCCGCCCCCCCCAAGTGGCCAAAACTCCCGCCCGTATTGTTGTTCCATGAAATGGCTACCAAGTCGAGCAGCACCAGAACGGCGACGATATATTTCAGGCGCACGTCCCCCAAAAACAAAAGCGAAATAATATAGTCCGGTGCGGTGATGCCCGCTACTACCACAATGCCCATAAATGCCGCCGACGCCCCGAGCGCATAGTCTCCAAAACCCCAAGAAGTCAGGGCATTGGCCATCGCAAAATAGGTAAGCCCGCCCACCAGGCCAGACAAGAGGTAAATGGGCAAAACCCGGCGGTCGCCGAGGAGGTCGCCGACGATCCTGCCAAACCAGTACAGCAGCAGCATGTTCCAGAGGATGTGCATAAGCCCTTCGTGCAAGAACATGTGCGTGATGAGTACCCAGGGGTGGGTCAGGTTGTGCTGCCAATGAGAAGAAATGGTAAAAAAGTGGAGGAATTTATTATAACTGATGCCCTCGTCAATGGGGAAAAGAACCAGCCGTACAATCGTCACCACCACAAAAACAGCGATGTTGACGAGGATGATCCTCGTCACTGTATTGCCGTAGCTGAACTGCTGCTTTATATCTTCCCAGATGGAGGTGAACATTATTAAAATAGGTATTGGGTATTAAAAAGGCATTGAGGTATTAGGCATCCGGTGCGGGCAATACCTCAATACCTTGATTACTTATAATACCGTTTTTCATTGTTTTGCAAAAGTAACACATTAAAAAAATTAATACAATCGCTCGCCCGTGTTGCGCCAGTAAAGGATGAGCAGTACACCAAAAATTGCACCGCCGAGGTGCGCAAAATGTGCCACCCCTGATTGGAAATTGCCCAGGCCCATGAACAGTTCGATGGCAGCATAACCAATTACAAAGTATTTTGCTTTCATGGGGATGGGCGGGAAAATCAAGCGCAAGGTCACGTTTGGATATTGCATGCCGAAGGCTGCAAGCAGGCCGAAGATGGCACCGGAGGCACCCAGCATAGGGTTGTTGATGGTAATGGCCCCTCCTGTTTTCATTTCGATAAATTGGACAAACCATTGTAATAGTAATGCGCCTATTGCTGTAAAAAAATAATAAAACAAAAATTTTCTCGGCCCCCAAGCCTGTTCAATGGCCGGCCCGAATATAATCAGGCCGAACATGTTGAAAAAGAGATGAGTAATGGTCCCGTGCATGAACATATAAGTGACAATCTGATATGGCTGGAAATAGTCAGATGTGGGGTAAAACACAGCCAATAGCAGTCTATTGTCTCCCATAAAAACTAATGTGCCGAAGTAAACCAGCACATTCATGATAAGTAGGTTTTTGGTAATGTAGGTCAGTCGCATCAAAACGTTTCGGTATTTATTAAAAAATGAAAAAGCAAAGATAGTCAAATAAGGGCCTGCCCGAATAGGCCAGTGTTTTAATATCAAAAACCAATAAACAGGAAAAAATACTGGAGGTTGGACGGGATCGAAAAAAGCGCGGTTATTTTCGACAGGCGTTGATCTTTTATTTGGTAGTGCATTTGATGCACTGCCTTTTATTTTTTTCTAAAATGGGCCAATAAAAAAAGCATGGCCATCGGCCATGCCCTTCGCTGATTTTATGGTACCTATATAATAGGTGTCGTAAAAATAACTTACCTGCCGCCAAAGAGTTTGCCGAGCAGGCCTTTGCCGACCATGCCGGCCACATCGTCGAGGGCAGATCCGTCGCCGTCCTGGTCGAGGAAGCGGTTGGCCATGTCCATCAGTGGGTTGCCGGAACTGCGTTGCTGGTTCACTGTGCCGGAAAGCATATTGGCGATGCCCCCGATGTCCAGTCCTTGCTGGCGTTTTTGTTTGCCGAGCATGCCCATTACAATGGGGGCGAGGGTGGCCATGAGGTTGCCTGTCTGGCCGGAATTGAGGCCGCTCATTTGGCTGATCATATCAACGGCGCCGCTCTGCTGACCGCCCAAGAGGTGCTTGATGATGCCTGCACCGTTCATGGCGCGGGCATTTTGAGGCTGGGCATTCCCACCGAGCAAGTCAGTCAAGTTGTCCAATATACTGCCGTCGTGGTCGTTGTCGAGTGCTTTTTCCAAACCCGCGGCTTTTTCGGGGTGGGCGGCGTTTTTGGCCAGTGCAGTAACGAGTGTGGTCATGACGCCCTGTGCCGCTACCGTAGTTTTTTGACGGTCAACGCCGCCGAGCTGATTGCTCAATTGGCCGATGAGGTTATCATCCAATTGGCCTTGAAGAAGGTCCATTAAATTTGCCATATAAAATTTTCGATTTTGATGAATAAATAAAGTTCGATATTGAGACGGAAAAACATTGGAAAGTATCAAAAAATAAATTGGTGATGAAGGGCATTCCTTTTTTCCGAACGCCCAAATATAGTCAATGCTTGTAAAATGTTTTATGCTGTGCTTCAAAGTTTTCGTGACCGGGCAATAAACGATGTTGAAAATTACGGCCAAAGAATTGGTCAAATGCTTTTTTTTAAAATAAATCCCACTAACTTGCGTGAAAAATCGAGACTGCACAAATGAACCAGAACGCTGACTTTTCCAATGGCCCGACGACTTCCGAAGTGGACATTTCCACTCTCGCCCAAGAGTTCGTGCTCAACCTTTTCAATCAAAAAAACGATTCCCGTTTGGTCTTCCACACCTACCGGCAGGCCAATGAAATAGTGCGGAACGTGAACGCCCTCGCACAGGCCAATGGCTCGACCGAGGGCGAATGGGAAACGGCCGTGCTGGCAGGCTGGTTTTATAACGTGGGCTATCTTTTTGACTACCAAAACCCCGCGCCCAAAAGCATGGAACTGGCCTCCAAGTTTTTTGCGGCGCATGATTTCACGAAAGAAAAAAAGTCGTTGATATTGCAGACCATCAAAGCGGTACATGCCGGGCAGTTGCTCAAAAAAGCGGAAGGCCAAATGCTCTCCGATGCTGTCAACTCCGTTTTTTACGGACAAAGTTTTTTTGAAAACGCACCGCTGCTGCGATTGGAAAGGGAACTGCTCCTCGACCAACATTACGACCGCTCTGAGTGGCCGGCCTATTTGATGGGGGAATTAAAAAAAGCCCGCTTTTATACTTCCCATGCGAAAGTGAACTTTGAAGCCGTGGCCGCCGGCCACATTGTTTCTTTAAAACAAAAAATAGAAAAACAGAAAAGAAAGGAACTCCAACCGGTTGCCGAAAGCGATAAATTGTTCAGCAGCCTCGAACCCCGCATCAACAGTGGCGTGCAGACTTTTTTCCGCACCAATTACCGCAACCATATCAATCTCAGTTCCATCGCCGACAACAAGGCGAACATCATGATAAGCGTAAATGCCATTTTGATTTCGGTCGTCATTTCCGTTATTTCTTACCGCAATATGACGGAAACCAACCCGGCAGTTTTAATGCCCGTGCTCATATTTTTAGTGACCGGCCTGACCTCTTTGATATTCGCTGTATTGGCTGCCCGCCCAAAAGTGACCTCCATCGTAAATGACGGTACGCCCATTGAGGAAGCAAAAAAGAACATCGTTTTTTTTGGAAACTTTGCCAGCCTTAAAATAGAAAAATACGAGGAGTTGTTGGAAGAAATGTTTAAAGACACCGAGTTGCTGTACGGCAACATGACCCGCGACCTATATTATTTGGGAAAAGTATTGGACAAAAAATACCGCTTTTTATCTATTTCCTATAATGTGTTCATGATCGGTTTTGTGGCCACTGTTTTGACTTTTATCGGGGTATTGCTTTCGTGATGATATATGTCCATAAAATCTGGAAATCAGTTATTTATAGATTTTATTTTTAATTTTATGAAATATAGGCTTTGTGCCCCATATTCCTTTCCCGAAAAATCGGGAACAAAGCGACAAAACTTTAGGTAAGGCGTCATGCAATTAATAAAGTACGCATCACTTGGCTCGACAAAAAATTAAAGCCATAGTATTGATAGCCGCTAATACGCTAATAATAAGGCAAAATCGTTCGGAAAAAATTAGCGTATTAGCGGCTATTACACAATCAAAAAAACATTTTGCGCGCTCTATTTTTTACCCGGCGCCTAATTAAAAAGAGCCTAATTTTTTTATATAAAAAACACAATCAATAAAACCTTTCTCCGTGCCCTTCCAATAGCGGGGGAATTTATTCTCCCGCATTATACTGAACCATAATAGGTTTTGTGCATCGAGCGCAGGTTCTCCCCTTCTGGGGCTGGGGGCTGGCGAGGGCAAATGCACAAAACCTATTATGGTTCAGTATATTATCCCCCGCATTACCCCCCCCCCGTATATTTCCCATAAAAAAAATCCCCGACCCAGCCAGCGCCAGATCGGGGATTGCAGATGGGGAAACCCCCACCTTTATATATGTACATTATTCTTCTTCGGTACTCGCTTCGGCAGCGGCAGCTTTTGCCTCATCGGCAGCGGCTTTTGCTTCTTCTTTTTTAGCGGCAGCTTCTTCTTTTGCTTTTTTGCCGGCTGCCTCTACTTTTGCTACTTCCGCTTTAGCCTGCTCTTTGAACTGCTCTTTCAATTGGCTCAAAGCACCGAGGTCGCCCAAAGTTGCCCGCTCGACCGAAGCCTGCGTTTTGCGGACTGCCTGCTGGGTATCTTTCCTTTCTTTTTGCTTCTCCGACCTCACTTGGTCGTCGGCCTCGCGGCGTACATCGCTCAAGTAGCGGCTGTGGGAAACAAGCAGGCGCTTGTCGTCGCGGTTGAATTCGATCACCTTAAAGATAAGGGTTTCGTCTTTTTCCGCATTCGTGCCATCGTCTTTCCGCAAGTGTTTGCCGGGGGCAAATGCTTCCAGTCCATGTGGCATCTGAACGATAGCCCCGCGGTCGTCGCGGCGGAGGATGGTTGCTTCGTGATAAGAACCGACCGGGAAGACCGTTTCAAAAGTATCCCAGGGGTTCTCCTCCGTCTGCTTGTGCCCGAGCGACAGCTTGCGGTTGTTTTTATCTATTTCAAGGATGACCGCTTCTATCTCGTCCCCAACTTTGCAAAACTCAGATGGGTGGGAGTAGCGCTTGGTCCAAGACAGGTCGGAGATATGGATCATGCCGCCGATGCCGTCTTCCAACTCGATGAAAACACCGTACTGGGTAAGGTTTTTCACTTTCACCGTATGGCGGCTGCCAACAGGGTATTTTTCTTCGAGGACTTCCCAGGGGTCTTTGCTCAACTGCTTGATGCTGAGCGACATCTTGCGGTTATCTTTATCAATGGTAACCACCTTTGCTTCCAAGGTGCTGTGCAGTTTGAAATAATCTTTGGCATTGATCTGCTGGTTGCCCCACGATACTTCCGATACGTGGATCAAGCCTTCGACGCCTGGCAGCACTTCGAGGAATGCGCCGTAGTCTTCTACGTTCACCACTTTGCCTTTCACCACGTCGCCTTCTTTGATGTCCTTGGCCAATACCTCCCAGGGGTGCGGCTGCAATTGCTTGAGGCCAAGAGAGATACGTTTTTTGTTCTCGTCGAAATCGAGGACGGCCACGTTGATCTTTTGGTTGAGCGACAATACTTCGCTTGGGTGGTTGATGCGGCCCCAAGAGATGTCGGTGATATAAAGGAGCCCGTCCACGCCACCGAGGTCGAGGAATGCACCGAAGTCGGTGATGTTCTTGACGAGGCCTTCCAGTACCTGTCCTTTTTCAAGGGTGGAAATGATGGCATCGCGCTGCTCGGCGAGGTCGCTTTCGATGAGTGCTTTGTGGGAAACGACGGCGTTTTTGATAACCTCGTTGATCTTGACCACTTTGAACTCCATCTGCTTGCCAACGAACTGGTCGTAATCAAGGATAGGGCGGATGTCTATCTGCGAACCGGGCAAGAATGTTTCGAGGCCGCCGCAATCGGCGATCAGGCCACCTTTGGTCTTGCTGATGATCGTACCTTTAATGATGGAGCCGTTCTCGAAAGAATCTTTGATGGCTTCCCATGCACGGAACAGCTTTGCCTTGCGGCGGGAAAGAATCAATTGGCCCCTGTCGTCTTCTTGGTGTTCCACATAAACTTCCACTTCGTCGCCGACTTTAAGGTCGGGCAGGTCGCGGAAATCATTGGTGGAAACTATTCCGTCAGATTTGAAATTGACATCGAGCACAACGTCACTGGCAGTGATGGATGTTACACGGCCTTTTACGATCTCGTTTTGCCGTAAGGCGGACAAGGTCTCATCGTATTGTTCGAGGTATTTTTTATGCTCTTCCTCGCTGTAGGACTGCCCGTGTTTGTTGGCAGCGCCCCAGTTGAAGTCGTCGTGGCCATCGCCGGTGGTATAGTCAATGGTGATTTCCAGTTCTTCCATTTCTTCCTCCTCTTGCTCGTCAGTGGCTTTGCCATTCCCTTCAGCAACGGGGGCTTCGGCTTCTTTTGCCGCTTCGACCACTTTTTCTGTGGTTTCGACGGCCTCTTCGGTAGCGGCAGGTGCAACCTCTGTTGCCGTTTCAACTACTTTTTCGGTAGCTTTAGTGGCGGCCTCTGTTGCCGTTTCAACGGCTTTTTCGGCAGTTGCAGTGGCGGCTTCTGTTGTCGTTTCAACGGCTTCTGCTACTGCTTCGATTTCTTTTTTTTCTTCTAGCATTGATAGAATGCTTTTAAATAGGTTAAGAAATAAGTGATTTTGGTATGGTATTTAAAACGAATGTGTTTGAAAAAACCATTGATAATCACCCGTTTACACTCGTTTTTGCGGCGGGGGTTTTTGTTGAAAAAATCCCCTTTCGGCAAAAGTGGCGCAAAGGTAGATTGTTTGGGCGGGGAAACAAAAAGGGCAAAGGCTTTTTTAGTGAAAAATGCGGTTTGAATTTTTGCTTGTAGTAAGGAACGCAAGGATGGTTTTTTTTCAACGCAAGGCCGCAAAGGCGCAAGGGAACGCAAGGCAAGGTTTTTAGTCCTTGCGTTCCCTTGCGGCCTTGCGTTGAAAAAACAATCATCCTCGCGTTCCTTATTTATTGCCTGCCTCCATGTTTCTTTTTATTGGCGCAGTATTATCCCTTAAAAAAGGGCAAAGGTGGACTAAAATGTGTAGATTCCCGTTGCAGTACTGTTGAACAGAAAGTGGCTTGAAAATGTATAATTTTACTTGAGCATTGAAAATGAAGTACAGATTTTTCCTCATAATACTCAGCATTTTATTTCGCCTGCCGGCAAATGGGCAGTCGGAAGCAGGGCAGCCCAATATCATCCCCAACCCAAGTTTCGAGCGTTTTTCTTCTCCCCCCATCGGTTGGTTTTACAAAGGCGAACACTATACTACGGTGATGAAATATTGGTCGTCGGCCACCAATGCTTCGCCCGACGTGTTTGGCCCAAAGGTGCGCGTGCCTGCGCATTGGGCAAAAAAGGGTTTTGGAAAACAAGCCCCCCACAGCGGCCATGCCATGTCGGGCATTACCGTTTATGGCTGCGAAAAAGGAAAGCCGCATTGCCGGGAATATATCCAAATACAAATGAGCGAACCCCTGGTGGTCGGCCAAGACTACCTCGCCGAAATGTACGTCAGCCACCTCCCCAATTCCCTCCGTACCAACAACCTCGGTTTTTATTTTTCTGATAAACAGGTGGACGAAATAACGGACAGCGTTTTGCCTTTTGAACCTCAAGCGAAGTCAGACGGAGTACTGGAAAGTGCCGTCAATGGCTGGATCAAGGTCTCCGAAAGGTTTGTCGCCGATTCGGAAGCGGAATACCTCCTCATCGGCAATTTTTTGCCCGACAGCTTGACGGAAGCCAAACCCAGCCCGGCGGGTTCGTTGCCATACGCCTATTATTACATTGACGACGTGCTGGTAAAAAAAATACCGCCCATCCTTCCCATCCCCGTGCCCGAAGACGACCTCTCCAACATCCCTTTGGAAGCAGGCAAGACCATCGCCCTGCGCGACATTTATTTTGAACACGACGAGGCCGAACTGATGCCCCGCTCTTTTGTGGAACTGAAAAAACTGCTGAAAATAATGCGCGACAACCCCAGCCTCGCCATCGAAGTCTGCGGCCATACCGACAGCACGGGCAACTCAGACTACAACCACGAGCTTTCCGAAAAACGGGCAAAAGCGGTCGCCGATTATCTCCTCTCCAACGGTATCACCAAGGGACGCACCTATTACCGGGGCTGCGGTAGCGCACAGCCCATCGCCACCAATTCCACCGCTCAGGGCAGGCAGCTCAACCGCCGCGTCGAGTTTGTCGTCTTGCAAAATGAATAGTGGTGCAAATCGTAATTAGCTAACCATTTAGTTTTTGGTTAAATGCCAGATTATCAGGGATTTGGCGGACTAATCACTAATCAACTAATTACTAATCACTGCAATAGATTTCTCCGAAGGAGTCCTTTGGACAGTCTTCAGTCTATCAGTCCACAGTCTTCAGTCCATGCTGTTCATCTGCTTTGCGATAGTTGGGAGTTGGAGGTTCATTCCTTTTCTTTGCAATTGGTTTTCTTTTTTGATCAAAACAGGCTTTCAAGTTGACTTGGCTATTGATTAACCATTTCAGCCGTTCAACCATTTAGCCATTTTAAAAATATGTCATTAACTCAATCCAATATGTTGCCGCTCGGAACGGCGGCCCCCGGTTTTTCGCTTCCCGATACCGTTTCGGGCAAAACAATCAGCTTGGCCGACGTGGCCACCGATAAAGGAACGGTCATCATGTTTATCTGCAACCACTGCCCCTATGTAGTCCATGTAAACGAGGAGGTGGTGCGGCTTGCCAAAGAATACATGGCCAAAGGCATCGGTTTCGTGGCCATCAGCTCGAATGATGTGGCCAACTACCCCGCCGATGCACCAGACAAAATGAAAGCACATGCCGAAAAAACGGGCTATCCTTTCCCCTATCTTTACGACGAAACGCAGGAAGTGGCCAGAGCATATGATGCTGCCTGTACCCCCGATTTTTATGTTTTTGACGGCGACACAAAATTGGTGTACCGGGGGCGTCTTGATGATTCGCGGCCCAATTCCGGCAAGCCCCTGACGGGCAAAGACCTGCGGGCTGCTTTGGATGCGGTGCTTGCGGGCGAAGAGGTTTCGCCCGTTCAATATCCGAGTGCAGGCTGCAATATAAAATGGAAACGATAAAACGTTTTTGAACATCGGCAAACCCTTTTGGCGTTCAAGGGTCAAAAAATGAATATATTTATCGGGACATTGGGCACTATTTGTTTCCTGCTTTTAGCGGCCTGTATTGTTTTGAATATGTCGGTGGCTTTGGTTTTTGTTTTTAGAAAAAATGAAAATAAAAAGGCCGATTATTTTTTTGCGCTCCTGCTTTTTGTTTTTTCGCTAACCTGCCTGCACCATATTTTTATTTTAGAAAATATATACCAGCAACGACCTGAGTGGCTGTTCGTTCCTGTTTATTTTACGCTCTCATTGGGCATGGCTTTGTTTTATTCGGTAAAGTTGCGGCTGTTCCCTGCCTACCGTTTTGTGCCTTCTGATATAAAACATTTTATATTGCCCGTCGGGCAATTTTTATATTTTTTAATATTGTTTTTATTTACCAGCATTTCTTTTCGGGAAGGCTTGGGCAGGAAATTTTATTCGCCTTTTTATGGCGGCTTGGAAATGGCCATTTATATCGGCACCTTTTATATGTACCTCTTTGCAGCTTACCGTTATACTCGGTTTAAAATATCGGCGCTGCGCAAAAAAAAGGAAAGCGGGAGGCCATTATATGAGGCATTTGTTTTGCGCCGTATGCTGCGGGTCATGCTTATTCTTTTTTGGATCAACAGCGCCTATATAGTTGCCGATTTTGCGATGTACGAACTGCTCGGCTTGAGTATGCACAACTTCCGCGGCTTTACCCGTTTTGGCGATCTGTCTTTTGCCGCGATGGCAGGGTGGGCAGGGCTGACAGGCCTGCAATTGCTGGTGCGGCTGCCTTATTTTAATTCTTCTAAAATTGTTTTTTCTTTGTTGAAAAAGGCGTTGAAGTATAAAGGGAAATAAGGGTGAAATATTGAAATACAAAAGGTTTTCTTATAAAAATTATGGGCACTGTTTTTCTTTAACTACAACTGCCATTTTTTTTTAAATCTCCAGAGCGGCGGCGTTCCCGATTTCTCCAAAACGCCGCCGCTCTGGAATTCTGGGAAAACGAAGATTGGGGGTTCTTAAAAAACACTATTTTTTATTTTTATAAAAAAGCCATTTTTAAAGATATAGAAATCAAAAAATATTTTTTCAATAAAAAACAATACGCTCATGTTCCTTTGGCGCTGAAAAATTAATATTGAACAAATAGGGCATCTTTTTAATCAGCCGAGGTAAATGCACAAAATGTTCACCCGGCTTCGCTGTCTTTTGTTCCCGATTTTCGGGACAGGCTATCCGCTTTAGCGGAACTGCGATGTCTGGTGTGCGCGGCTTCCCCTCTTGACGTCGCAGTTCCGCTAAAGCGGATAG
>DROJ01000535.1 GCA_011321935.1 Bacteroidota bacterium
AGGGTTGCTATATGGCGGCAAATATCATCGAATTAAAACCAATAATGACGACAATATATTTGCCTTTGAACGGGTCAACGGAAATGAAAAAGTAATTGTTGCCCTTAACCTTTCGGAGAACGGGCAAACTTTTGCATGGCCGGGATATACAGAAAAAAGGAAATTCAAAAACATATTTTCCTCTGAAAAAATAGACCTCGCAAGCCCGAAAAATTTTACCCTGCAAGCAGGCAAATACATTGTGTTAAGCACAACAACCAACAATTAACAACCAACAATAACAATTAACAATCAACAACAGTAATCAATAATTATTATGAAAAAGAAAAAGCCTACCCTTAGTTTTTGGGATATATGGAACATGAGTTTTGGTTTTTTGGGAATACAAATGGGCTTTGCCCTGCAAAATGCAAATGCGAGCCGGATATTGCAATCGCTGGGCGCAGACGTCCACGAACTGAGTTGGTTTTGGATCGTGGCCCCATTGACCGGGTTGATTGTCCAACCTATTATTGGACATTATAGCGACAGGACATGGACGAAATTGGGGCGGCGGAGGCCCTATTTTTTAACGGGCGCATTATTGGCTTCTATCGGGCTTATATTAATGCCCAATGCCGGGATGTTTGTTTCCATTATGCCTGCCCTCTGGGTCGGTGCCGGTATGCTGATGATTATGGACGCCTCTTTTAATATAGCCATGGAACCCTTCCGCGCACTCGTCGCCGACCTCCTGCCCTCCGACCAGCGGACATTGGGTTTTAGCATCCAAACGGTATTGATAGGTATAGGCGCGGTGGTCGGTTCATGGCTGCCCTGGTTTTTGACCAATATATTAAATATTTCCAGCGATGCGCCGGAAGGGGAGGTGCCCATCCACCTGATATATTCTTTTATTATTGGTGCAATAGTTTTGGCGGGGAGTATAATATGGACAGTCATGCGCACCAAAGAATATCCGCCCGAACAAATGGCCGAATTTGAGGGAGAAGAAGAACGCCAATCAGAAAAAGAGGAAGAGAGCAGCCTTATGAATATATTTTCCGATTTCGCAAAAATGCCGGAAACAATGCGGGAATTAAGTGCCGTGCAATTCTTTTCTTGGTTTGGCCTGTTTGGAATGTGGGTATATATGACGCCCGCCATTGCGCACCATATATATGGGCTGCCCGTTACCGACAACCACAGTTCCACTTTTCAGGAAGCAGGCGATTGGGTGGGGATAATATTTGGGGTATATAATGCAGTGTCGGCTATATATGCTTTTTTTCTCCCGGCAATTGCAAAAAAACTGGGCAGGAAAAAAACACATTCTATGTCTTTGATATTTGGGGGCATAGGTTTGATTTCTATTTATTTTATTTCCGATCCCAATTGGTTGATATTGTCCATGTTCGGTGTCGGTATTGCTTGGGCGAGCATATTGGCGATGCCGTATGCAATATTGGCAGGTTCTATACCCGCAAAAAAAATGGGCGTATATATGGGCATATTTAATTTTTTTATTGTGCTGCCGCAAATAATAAATGCCGTTTTTGGAGGGTTTCTGGTGAAGTACTTATATAACGACAATACTATTTATGCCATAATGGTGAGCGGTATTTCTTTTTTGATTGCCGCACTGCTGATGAAACGAGTGGAGGACGTGGACGAGGTGGTTCCTGCGGCGTAACGGCGTGGGCAACTCAGGAGGTGATTTGAAATCACCTCCTGAGTTACTGCCCAGTTAATATATTTTGAAAAAATAGGTTATCTTTGTAAAAAGAACGGTAGCGGTAAAGAGTTGACAAGTTTTAAAAAGTTGTCAACTCTGGTCCCTGCCGATAAAATAAATCAATTATGGGTGATATTGCCGTCAAAGAAGCGCCGCGCAAAGTAAAGCAGCCGAAAAAAATTTCCATCGAAACCTTTCTTCGCAAGTACAGGAAGGGCGGCCCCGGTGTTAAATATGAATACAACAAAGGCATCATTGAAAAAACAGAAGCCATGAAATTTAAAGAACAGTTTATAGCTAATAATATCGTAAACCATTTTGAAAAGACCAAAGCTGCGGGAGAAGGAGGGAAGATTGTCCAAGAACTGGAGGTTTGGACTTCTTCTGATCAATGGCGCAAGCCCGACCTTTCCTATATTACCGTCGAACAGACCCGCGCTGCCGCCAAAGGAGAAGAACCCATCCCCGAATTTATAATCGAGGTAATATCCAAAAACGACAAGATCAACGAGGTGAAAAACAAGGTTTACGAATATTTTAATGCAGGCGTAAAAGTACTTTGGCATATATTCCCGGAAATAAAAACCGTTGATGTTTACCGCTCGCCAGAAGATATACAAATATGCAGCGGCAGTAAAATATGCAGCGCCGAACCCGCCGTAAAAGGGCTGAAAATAAAAGCAAAAGATATATTTAAATTGCCTTAATAACGGCCAAATAATAACTTAACGATTTATGCTGATTCTTTTGTCCTTATTTTTTCCTTTAAAATCAGTCATAGTATCAACAATACTCCATCTTTTAAAGAAAATCTAAGACCAAAATAATTCACCCTAAATCGCTAACTTATTATTTGGCCGTTACTTAAAAAAAACAGCTAATAAATTATAAAAGGGAGGCATTTTTAAAATGCCTCCCTTTTTGTTTTTAAACAGTTCCAAAAATTATTTCTGCTATTTCAATAAGCCCCGCACTACTTCCAATTTCTTTTTTTCATCAAATATAGCGGCAACGGGAAAGCTCAGTCCATTTAATACCTGGCAATCTATATTGTCATTAAATGTCTTTTTTGAAAAGAGTTTAAACACCTGTTTTTTATTGTCCAAAATATATTGTTCCACCGATTGGGCATCGGGGTCAACGAGCCAATATTCTTTTGTGCCGTTGGCGGCGTAATCTTCTTTTTTTATGCCTTTGTCGGTTGCCTCCGTGCTTTTGCTCAATATTTCGACCACAAAATCGGGAGCAGGGTATTTCCATGTGTCGGGAGTAAATAAAGCTGCTTTTTCTTTAGAGAAAAAAACGATGTCGGGCAAATAATCGTTTCGGGCAAAAGTGACGAGGGCGGTTTCATCCTTGATGGTGCCTTCCCCGCTGATGGCAACTTGGGTTTGCAAAATATAGCTCAAATTTTTTCGAGCTTCTGTGTGCTTGTCTTTGGCTGGTGAGTGCATGATGATTTTCCCATTGATAAATTCCCATTTGTCACCCGGCTGTATTTTTTCATAATACTCTTCTCTTAGACGTTGTTCGTCTTCCCAATGGACTTGCAGTTCATTGATGAGTTCTGGCATGCGGGGAGTTTCGAGAATTGGTGTTAGTATGTTGGTATCTTGTACCATGATTTAAATTTTTTCCAAAAATAACCAAAAAAAAGGAAAGTTGTTGGATAGCTTTCGATATTGGGTAAAGAATCTATCAATATCACAAATTTAAAACCGCCCTTACCACCTTATCTTTGCAAAAAAAAATGAACATCAACCACCTCCGCCAAGACACCCCCGGCACCCGTTACCACAGGCACCTCAACAACGCGGGCGCAGCCCTTCCCCCCAAGCCCGTTATCCAAGCCGTACAAAATTACCTGCAAGAAGAAGCCCTGCACGGAGGCTATGAAACGGCTGCAAAACACGCCGCCGGAATCAACAGATTTTACGGAGCCGCTGCCAAACTGCTGAATGCAAAAGCCCACAACATCGCCTTTGCCGGCCATGCCACCGAAGCATTTAATAAAGCCCTTTCCTCCATTCCTTTCCAGCCCGGCGACGTGCTGCTCACCACCGACGACGACTACACTTCCAACCAGATCGCTTTTTTGTTTTTGCAAAAACATTTTAAAATAAAATTGCTGCGGGCGGGCAAATTACCGGAAGGCGGAGTGGACGTTGGTTCGATGAAAAAGCTGATCGAAAAGCATCGCCCAAAACTGGTCGCCGTGACCCATGTGCCCACCAATTCTGGCTTGGTGCAGGATGTTGAAGGCGTGGGTGCTTTGTGCCAAAAACATGGCATTTGGTATTTGGTGGATGCCTGCCAATCGGCGGGTCAGATACTGCTGGACGTGGCCCGGATCGGCTGCGATTTTTTGAGCCTTACCATGCGGAAATGGCTGCGTGGGCCAAGGGGAGCAGGTTTTTTATTTGTTTCGGACAGGGCATTGCGGGCAGGGCTTGAACCCGTTTTCCCCGACCTCGGCGGAGCGGAATGGACCGAACCGGGGATTTATAAAAATGCCGACGATGCCAGCCGTTTTGCTTATTGGGAAAAAAATTATGCGCTGCTTTTGGGCAGCAAGGCAGCCATCGAATACGCCCTCGGTCTGGGCCTGGAAAACATCGAAAAACGGGTGGCCGAACTGGCCGGTTATGCCCGGCAACAATTAAATGCGCTGCCCGGCTGGAAGGTGCTGGACTTGGGCAAAAAGAAATGCGGCATCGTCACTGCGCACCACGAAAGCAGCAAACCTGCTATTTTTAAAGCAGCATTAAAAAAGGCAAATATCAATGCGGGTTTTGCAAGCACTGCCAATGCGCTCATTGATTTTACAGAAAAAAAAGTGACGTGGGCGATGCGGGTGTCACCGCATTATTACAACACAAAAGAAGAAATTGACGGATTGGTGGCGGCGCTGAAAGGTTGATCTGGCCGGGCATTTGGCTATTTTAAAATTTCGCGAAGCACTTCTATATTTTCGGCTATATTAAAAATTGCCCTGATCGGAATGGAAAAACCGGCAATGACCCGGCTGTGGACTTTGCCTTCGGATGCTTTGAGATTTAACTGGTATTTTCCATTTTCCAAAAGGTGCTGTTCCAGCACTTCGCTGTCCGGATCAATGATCCAGTATTCGTTTACTTGATGGAGTTCATAATCTTCGTATTTTGTGACCCGGTCATGGTTGATCATTTTCTGGTTGCTCTTAGAAAGGATTTCGGCCACAAAGTCAGGGGCGGGGTAGTGCAGTTGGCCTTTGCGGAATTGGTCGGCTTTTCTGTTTCCAAAAAAACAGATGTCCGGCTCGTAGTCATTGCGGGTCAATGTGACCATCGCCTTTTCGACACCTACCCAGCCAAGTTCGTGTATGTCAACGAAAGTGTCCAGGAGCCTGAGCAGCAGTTTGGTTGAGTCTGTATGCTCCTTTACAACGGGCGAGTGGTATATGACCTCACCGTTGACATACTCCGCTTTGGTGTCTTCGTCTATCATTTCATAAAATTCGTGGCGCTTGCGCTGTTCCTCTGCAAGGAGGTCGCTGACATGCTTCACGATGAGCGGTGCCGTTGGCTCTGCCATGATTTGTTCGACCAGGTTTTTATTGTTTGACATGATTTTTATTTAAAAACAGTAAACATTCGCCAAATTTAAACATTACTCCTTATTTTGCAAACAATCTAAAAACAACGATTCAAAATGACCGATATGAAATTACCAGAAAGCACCCGCGTTTGGATCTATCAATCCGACCGCCCATTTACCGAAGGTGAAATCCCTGCGTTAAAACGGCACGTCAACCAATTTGCCCAAAAATGGGCGAGCCACAACCGGCAGCTAAAGGCGCAGGGCGACGTGCTGCACAAGCAGTTCATCGTCCTGATGGTGGACGAGAGCATGGCCGGGGCAAGCGGCTGCTCCATTGACAGCAGCGTGCATTTTATGAAACAACTGGGGCAGCAGTACGGCGTTGACCTGTTCGACCGCATGACTTTTACCTATCTGGAAAACGGAGAGGTGAAGACCGCCCACAGCACTGAATTTGCGGAGCTGTACAAGCAGGGAAAAATCACGGACCAAACCCCCGTTTTCGATAATTTGGTCAAGACAAAAGGAGAGTTGGAAGAAAAATGGATCAAACCCCTCAACGAAAGCTGGCACAGGAGGTTTGTCTGATTGGTTTATTGGTTTATTGGTGTATTGGTTTAAAGGGAGGTAAGGGCAAAATGGAATCCTTACCTCCCTTTAAACCAATACACCAATACACCAATACACCAATAAACCGATAGACCAATAAACCTAATTATCATGTTCAAAAAAGTAAAAAAATGGCTGGGCATTGAAGGTGTAAAACTGGAACTTGTTTTACCTGAAATGGCATTTGAGGAGGTGGGCGCAGTGAGCGGGAAAATCCAGTTTTATTCACAAAACAGGCAGCGGGTAAAATACGTGAAATTAGAGATGATCGAAAAATACAGCCGGGGTCGGGGAAAAGAAAAACTGGTGGACGAGTACGTGCTGGGCGAGATGACCATAGAAAAAGAAATCGAGGTGCCGGCGGAAGAAATGGTCGAGATCGGCTTCACCCTCCCATTTCAAATTACCAAAACGGCCATTGATGAATTTGGTGAAATGAACATCTTCACGGGCGGCCTGAGCAAAGTGGCCAAAGCCCTGCAAAAAGCCAAATCGGAATACCGGATCGAGGCGGAAGCAAAAGTGGACGGCACCGCACTCAACCCCTTCGACAGGAAGGAAATACAATTAAAATGAAAATGAAAATGAAAATTAAAATTAAAATTAAAATTAAAATGAAAATGAAAAACCCCAGCGGAGACGAATGCTAAACCCCGTCTCCGCGTGAATTTTTCATTTTCATTTTCATTTTAATTTTCATTTTCATTTTCATTTTAATTTTCATTTTCATTTTCATTTTCAAAGCCTGTTTTTATTTATCAGTTCCAATGGATTTTCGCGGTAGTTTTTCCCCATGGGCAGGGGTTTTGGCTTGCCTTTTTCGATCACCTCCACCATGTTGCCGAGCACGGCCTGTATCTGGTCAATGTTGACAATATAGGAGCGGTGGATGCGCTTGAACATTTTTTGCGGCAATTTCTGTTCGAGGCTTTTCATGGTTTGCAGCGTGATGACCCTGCCTTTTTCCATGCGGATGATGACATAATCTTTCAGCCCTTCGATATACAGCACTTCCGAATATTTCACTTTGATAAACTTCTTGTCGGCCTTTACAAAGGTGAAGGCTTCTGGCCCGGTGTCCTCGATATGGGCGGCGTTTTCTTTGCGGCGGAGGTTGATCTGGTCCACCGCTTTGTTTACCGATTTTATGAAACGTTCGAGCGAAATGGGCTTCAACAGGTAGTCCGTTGCATTGAGCTCGAAGCCCTCGATGGCGTAGTTGGAATAGGCCGTGGTGAAAATGACGAGCGGCGGGTCGGTCAGCGTTTTCACGAAATCAATGCCCGTGAGCTGCGGCATCTGGATGTCGAGGAACATGAGGTCAATGTCGTGTTCTTTGAGCGCTTCGTTGGCCTCGAAAGCATTGTTGCAGCGGGCAACAAGGTTGAGGTCGGGAATTTTTTCTACATAAGTTTCGAGCACGTCGAGTGCAAGCGGTTCGTCGTCAACGATGATGGTATTTATCATTTTTAGTGGATTAGTGATTAGTGGATTAGTGGATTAGTGATTAGTGGATTAGTGATTAGTGATTGGAACGGGGGCGGTGTTTTTTCTCCATTGCCATTTGCCGAAGGCGGAATAAAAAGGTGAAATAGGCCAAAAAAGTGCTGCAAATTTTTGATTGTTTTATTGCTGGTCCGGGTCGGCTTTATCGGTGTCCTCTTATCCGCTTGTTTTTTTTCGCCTTCGGCAAATGGCATTGCGGGGCAAATTCTTGACGCCCTGCAATTTTTTTTGAAAGAACAGCGCTAAAGGTATGCAAGCCAGCGAAGCCACAAAAACATTTTCCGTTAATCCAACAAAATTTTCAGACGAACGGCGTAGGTGTTGGGGGAATCCTCGATGTCGAGGGAATAGCTGCCGGGGTAGAGGAGGTCGAGGCGGCGCCTGACGTTGACGAGGCCGATGCCGCCGCTGCGGGCCTTGCGGGGCTTGGGCATGCTTTCGGGCTTGCTGTTTTCGATGCGCGCCTCCACTTCGTTGCCGGCCACTTTTAGCGAAATACGGACGAAGCCCTTTGAAATATGGTTGCCGAGGCCGTGCTTGAAGCAGTTTTCGATAAAAGGGATGAACATCAGGGGGGCGATCCGCTGGTCGGTGATGGCGCCGTCCACTTTAAAGCTGATGTCCATTGATTTGCCCTGCCTCAGTTTTTCCAGTTCGAGGTAATTGGCGATGTAAGAGACCTCTTTGCTGAGCTGCACCTCCGGTTCGTTGCATTCATAGAGCATGTAGCGCATCATTTCCGAGAGCTTCAAAACGATGTCCGGGGCCTTGTCCGATTTTTTCAGGGTGAGGGCGTAGAGGCTGTTCAGGGTGTTGAACAGGAAATGGGGGTTGATCTGCGATTTCAAAAAGCGTAGTTCCGATTGCATGGTCTGCGTTTGGAGTTCTTGTTTTTCGCGCTGGCCTTTGAGCCAGTCCAGGGTTATTTTGACGAGGGTGGAAGTGCCGACCACAAAAAAATTGGGGATGAAGGCAAAGTGGAGGTTTTGCAAAACGGAGGCCTGCATGTCGGGCTTGGAACCCGAGTTGGTAAAGATCAAAAACGACTCGATGGGGGTCAGTATCAAAACCGTCAAAATGAACAGGCCGAAATAACCGGATATTTTTTTGTTCGCTAAATACTTAGGTATCAGGTAATAAATATTGTAATAAACGGCGGCCCCCAGTACCAATAAACGGATGATGTTGTTGCTCAACAGATAGAAAAAACTGTACTTGGAACCATAAAACTGGAAGAAGGAAAAAACAAGCAGCAGGCCGACCCAAAACAGGGAGTGGTAAACTGCCGGCCTGCTCAACAAGCGGAAAGTTTTTTCCCATTTTGATCTGTCTTTTAAAATACTCATTCGTTCCGTGATATTTGTTGCCGCAATATTGCGGCTTTCAACAACCAAGGGGCGCATTAATTAGATAAATGGCGGGGAAACAACGATTGGTAAAATTTGCCCGAACATTGTGACTTTTTTATTTTTTTGAAATAAAAGGGAAGGGGATTGCCGGCATCATCTTGCCTGCCAACTGACAACAGTTTTTTTTACCTTTGCAGCCGTTTTCAGTCCGCAGTCTTTCAGTCCGCAGTCTTCAGTCTTATTGGAGTCCTGCTCTGAGTATCGGAATTTTGACAAACAGTCTCAGAGCAGGACTCCAATAAGACTGAAGACTGCGGACTGAAAGACTGCGGACTGAAGACTGCGGACTGAAAGACTGAAGACTGCGGACTGAAGACTGAAGACTGAAATATGGTATATCTGACAAGAAGAGAAAGGTTCAACGCTGCCCATAAGCTGTGGGTGGAAGACTGGAGCGAAGAGAAGAACGTAGCCTTCTTCGGCAAGTGTTCCAACCGCAATTGGCATGGCCACAATTACGAGCTGTTCGTGACCGTAAAAGGAGAACCCGACCCCGTAACGGGCTTTGTGATGGACGTGAAGCAACTGAGCAAACTCATCCAAAGCGAGATAACCGACAAGGTTGACCACTCCAACCTCAACCTCGATGTCGGCTTCATCCCAAAAGGCATGCAGCCGACCACCGAGAACCTCGCCATCCTTTTTTGGAAACAGCTCGAACCACACATCGAAGGTTGCCAACTGCACTGCATCAAACTTTGTGAAACGGAGAATATTTATGTGGAATATTATGGCGGGTAGGGCTGTTAATTTTATAAAATAAATTGAATCCCCTCAAAGCGACATGGTAAACACATTTTTTTTTAAAACACATAGGGACATAGGACACATAGTTTTTGCGCCTTCGGCGCATTAAGGCACGGCGCCGGAGGCGCATATCTATGTGTCCTATGTTTCTATGTGTTTCAAAAAAATGTGTTTGTCTGCCATGCAATTTTGAGGGGATTCAATAAATTTAACTGCTTAGCAGGGCCTTTGAGGTGATGCCCCGAACCCTCGGGGCGTCACCTCATGGTCTGGAGAAAGTTGCTTATTTCATTAAAACGAACTATCTCGCATCCATTTCCCATCCCGTGTTGTTTACCATTCGCAAAAGCCAGCCACGACGTGTTCCGCACGTTTTTTTTTATTTAAAAAAACCATATCGGAGGTACTTAAAGCTGCACCTGATCTGGGCTGGCCGCAGGCAGAATCACAAGAAAATCGGCACAATGTCTTATTCAAAAAAAGAAAATTTCGACCAAAAAACCACCGGAAAGCTACTGGACAACTACCACTCGATCTTAGAAGGCATCGGTGAAGATGCCAACCGGGAAGGCCTGCTCAAAACCCCCGAAAGGGCGGCAAAAGCCATGCAGTTCCTTACCCACGGCTACGGCATGGATGCCGAGGCCATCTTGCGCAGCGCCATGTTTGCCGAAGATTACAGCGAAATGGTAGTTGTCAAAGACATCGAAATTTATTCTCTTTGCGAGCACCATATGCTGCCCTTCCTCGGAAAGGCGCATGTGGCCTACATCCCCAACGGGCACATCGTCGGCCTGAGCAAAATACCGAGGATCTGCGATGTGTTTGCCCGTCGGCTGCAAGTCCAAGAACGCTTGACCTTGCAGATCGTCGAAGCCATTGACAATACCCTTAAACCGCAGGGCGTGGCCGTGGTCATCGAGGCGATGCACATGTGCATGATGATGCGTGGCGTGCAAAAACAAAACTCCGTCACCACCACCTCCGCCTTCCGCGGCCAGTTCCAAAACCAAGAAACAAGAACTGAATTCCTTAATCTCATTGGAGCGAAGCTCCACTGACGGTTGACGGGGGACGGTTGACGGTTGACGGGAAGCAGCGGGCAGTGGTTAGTGTTGTAATCGCACTTTTTTCTGCCTGCTGTTTCCCACCTCCCGTCCCCCGTCCCCCGTCAACCGTCAACCGTAAATTATGAAAGCATACATTTTTCCCGGTCAGGGATCGCAGTTTGAGGGCATGGGCAAAGACCTGTACGAGAGCAGCGAAACTGCAAAAGAACTGCTCGAACAAGCCAACGAAATACTCGGCTACCGCATTACCGACGTGATGTTTGGGGGTACTGCCGAAGACTTGAAACAAACAAAAATCACCCAGCCCGCCGTATTTTTACATTCCATTGTAAAAGCCAAAATGGCGGGCGACGGCTTCCGGCCGGAAGCAGTTGCCGGGCATTCTTTGGGAGAGTTTTCGGCGCTGGTAGCCGCCGGTTCACTGTCGTTTGAGGATGGCCTGAAACTGGTGCAGCAACGGGCATTGGCCATGCAAAAGGCTTGCGAAGCGGTGGAAGGCACAATGGCCGCCGTACTCGGCCTGGAGGATGAAGCGGTAGAAAAAGTTTGCGGCGAAATAGAGGGCATAGTAGTGCCCGCCAATTACAACTGCCCCGGCCAATTGGTCATTTCCGGCTCGGTGCCGGGCATCGAGGCGGCGGTCGAAAAACTGAAAGAAGCAGGTGCGAGAAAGGCCATCGTGCTGTCGGTCGGAGGGGCCTTCCACTCCCCGCTGATGCAACCCGCCAAAGACGAACTGGAAGCGGCCATCGCCAATACCAACATCGGCGCACCCATCTGCCCGGTCTATCAAAACGTAAACGCAAAAGCAGAAACCGACCCCGAAACGATCCGCCTCCACCTCGTCGAGCAACTGACCTCGCCCGTCCGCTGGACGCAGACCATCAAAAACATGATGGCCGACGGCGTCAGCGAATTTGTGGAAGTAGGCGGAACGGGAAAAGTTTTGCGGGGCTTCGTGAGGAGGGTGGAACGCAAGTTCCCGACCTCGGCTTTGTAGAAAAAGAGAGTATGAGAGGTTGAGAAAATGAGAGTTTGAGAACAGTACAGTGAAGGGACTCTTGATTATCGGAGTAGAGAAATTAAGAGTCCCTCCACAATACTGCTCTCAAACTCTCATTCTCTCAGTCTCTCAGTCTCTCAGTCTCTCCAAAACCTGAAATGCAGCAAAAAAAGTTATAAAGGAGACACTAAAAAGGAATGATCGAGCGGTATTTTAAATAAATCCTAAATTGATTGTTCTTTGTGTTCGGAAGTCAGGGGCAAGCCATATAACCATATAACCATATAACCATTTAACCATTTAATTAATTTGCTTTTAATAAATTCTTGCTGCATATTTGGCCGCAAACGGATAAAATGAACGAGATAAAATTAGACATCGGAACAGTGTTGTTGTCAGAGCCATTCATGCTCGATTCCAATTTCAGGCGCTCGGCAGTCTTGCTCTGCGAGCATGGGGCGGAGGGCAGCATCGGTTTTATTCTCAACAAAAAACTGGACATGAAAATTGACGAGCTGATCGTTGATTTCCCTGTATTTGGTGCGCCCGTTTACTTCGGCGGCCCGGTGCAGACCGATACCATCCATTATGTCCACAATGTCGGAGACCTGTTGGAAGACAGCCGCCCCGTTTCGGACGGCGTGTGGTGGGGCGGTAATTTTGAAAAGCTGAAATTCTTGATAGACACCCAACTGGTGAAGCCTTCCAATATCCGTTTTTTTGTCGGCTACTCCGGCTGGTCGGACAACCAACTGGAAGAAGAAATGGCTTTTGGCTCCTGGGTCAAGGCCGATATGCACCCCAATTACCTTTTCAAATCCAAACCCAACAAACTCTGGGAACGCATCATGTCCAACAAAGGCGACACCTTCGCCGTCATCGCCAATATGCCCGACGCGGCTTCTTTTAATTAAACAGAGTTTGAGAGAATGAGAGTTTGAGAGTTTGAGAAAACCAGAGTTTGAGAG
>DROJ01000536.1 GCA_011321935.1 Bacteroidota bacterium
ACCAAAGGGGCCGCCACTTTTACATTTATTATTTATTCCCGAAAATCGGGACAGGCTATTTTGCATTTTAATTTTTTTCCAAAATAAATAAATGAACAACCAAACCATAAAAAACCCGACCCGGTTCAACATCGGGGTAAAACCCGACCGCAACCTCGCCATGGAACTCGTGCGCGTCACCGAGGCCGCCGCAATTTCCGCCGCCCGGTTTATGGGCACGGGCGATAAAGAAGGCGGCGACGGGGCAGCCGTGGATGCCATGCGCGCATTTTTGAAAACAGTGGAAATGCAGGGCACGGTGGTCATTGGCGAGGGCGAAAAAGACGAGGCCCCGATGCTATATAATGGCGAAAAAGTCGGCACCGGATATGGCCCCGAAGTGGATGTGGCGGTTGACCCGGTGGAGGGCACCAACCTATTGGCGCTTGGCCGCCCCAATTCCATTGCCGTATTGGGCGTGGCCGAAAAAGGGAGCATGTGGGACCCCGGCAGCTCTTTTTATATGAACAAATTGGTGGTGGAAAAAAAGGCCCGCCATGTGATTGATATAAGTTTGTCGCCGACCGAAAATTTAAATAGAATCGCTGAATCATTAAATAGAAAAGTGAGCGACCTCACGGTTTTTGTTTTGGAAAAAAAACGGCACGAAGCATTGGTAAAAGAAATAAGAAAAGCCGGTGCCCGCATCACCATGCACACCGACGGCGATGTGATGGGCGCACTCATGGCCGCCATTCCCGGCACGGGCGTGGATGTATTGATGGGCATTGGCGGAACGCCGGAAGGGGTGATTGCGGCCTGTGCGGTAAAAGCATTAAATGGAGGTATGCAGGGCATGCGCGCTCCACAATTAAAAGAGGAAATAGCGCAATTAAAAAAAGAAAAAATAAATATAGCCGAACGCCTCACTCTCAATACTTTGGTTAAATCGGACAATACTTTTTTTGCCGCCACCGGAATTACGGAAGGCAGTTTTTTGGAAGGTGTCCGTTTTGACAAGGAGGGGGGGGTAACGACCCACAGTATTGTCATCCGCTCATTGACGGGCTCGGTGAGATATATAAAAGGGATACACCAATTGGACAGGAAAAAGAATTTGGAGGGGCATAAAAATATTACGCCGACTTCGGTTTTGAGGTGATGCCCCGAAGTGAATTCGGGACATCGCCTCATAGAGCCTCATTTAATTTTATTAAAAAAAAGTAACTGTTCAGGATAGTCACTTAATAGGAGGTTTCCCGCAAAGTCACGCTAAGGTTTCGCCAAGTATCGCAAAGCTATACGTGTACTCGCCTCGCTTTGCGATACTTAGCGAAACCTTAGCGTGACTTTGCGGGAAACCTCCTAAGAGTGCAGAATAGTTACAAAAAAAAGAAATAATAAACCATGCAAAAACAAAAAAAAATAGCCCCCTCTTTATTGGCCGCTGATTTTGCCAATTTAGAAAGGGATATAAAAATGGTCGAGCAAGCAGGTGCGCATCTATTGCACTACGATGTGATGGACGGCCATTTTGTGCCAAATATAAGCATCGGCATACCGGTATTAAAAGCGGTAAAAAGAGTGGCCACCACGCCCGTGGATGTTCATTTAATGATAGAAAACCCCGGGCAATATGTGGATGCGTTTACAAATGCCGGCGCCGATTATTTGACGGTGCATATGGAAGCTGCACCGCACCTCCACCGGGTAATACAGCACATTAAATCAAATGGTATAAAAGCGGGCGTGGCCCTGAACCCGCATACGCCATTAAATACCATTGAAGAAATATTGCCGGAACTCGATTTGATTTTATTAATGTCGGTAAATCCCGGTTTTGGCGGGCAGTCGTTTATTGCCAATACTTTGGATAAATTAAAACGGCTGAACTATATGTTGGCCGAGCGGGGGCTCGAACATATAGAGGTGGAAGTGGACGGCGGCGTGAAATATGGGAACATATCGGAAGTGGCGGCAGCAGGGGCGGATATATTGGTTTCGGGCTCCGGTATTTTTAAGGCAGACGACCCCGTGCAAATGGTAAAAGATATGCAAATTAAATTGGAAAATATAACGGCATACGTTTACTAAACTTTACGTTTACTAAACTTTTAAAGTTTAGTAAACGTGGAAACGTGAAAAATAAATAAACTGGAAAATATAACGGCATACGTTTACTAAACTTTAAAAGTTTAGTAAACGTGGAAAC
>DROJ01000537.1 GCA_011321935.1 Bacteroidota bacterium
ACAGGTTAAGTCTATTTATCTGCATACACCGGTTAAGGTGTTGCTTGGTTACAAATTAACTCTTGTCGCCCGTAGGTCTAAGCTAACATTATTTCAATGAACTTTTTGGATTTTTTCACACAACCTCAAACATACGAGTTACGTTTTTTTATAAAACCCCAAAACGGCGGCAAATTAATAGGGGCGATGCCCAATTTTGTCGGTTCGCAGCAACATCATATTCCTTAACTTTGCAGCTTCTTTCCCAAAATGATTCGATTCATGCCATATCCCAAGTTAGAGTTCATTGCCTGCCTGCTGGTACTGTCAGCACATATTGCGAAAGCACAGGACACGATTGTTTTCGAAAACAAATTCCCTTTTTTGGTAGAGATACTGGAGGAGAGCGAAACGAAAGTGACCTATAAAAAATTCAATGAAAACCCCAACCTCGCCTATGTCATCAACAAGCGTTTTATCACCGAAATCCGCTACCAAGACCCCGAAGCGGGCAAGCTGAAGTTCAAACCGGACACCGTTCAGATGGACAAAAAACTGGAGGTGTGGGTCAAGCGGATGGACGGCCGCCCCATGGTCAACGGCCTGCTGAACCGCATGGACGACTCCATCCTTATTTTAAAGAAAAAATCAGTTTTGTTTGATGGGGGAGGCAGAGATGCGCCGGAGGTGGTTTACATTTTCCCTTACCGGCAGATCAAACAGATTGAAGTGAGGAAGCAGGATCAGGTCGTAAAATATGCGCTGTTGGGCGCAGCGGGAGGTTTCTTTTTGGGGACAATGACAGGGCTGGGCATTTTTAAGGACAGCCCCCCCTGCGACACCTCCCTCTTGGACGGGCGGGCCTGCGACCCCAGCCTTTCAAGCCCAAGGACACAAATCGAAAAATCGTGGCTGCTCGGCTTTGCCTCGGCCGGGCTAGGGGCCTTGGCAGGGGGGATATACGGCGGGGTGAAAATAAAAATCCCGATTTATGGCCGCAAAAACCGGTACAACGAGGCCATCCCCAAACTGGAGCGCTTCAACCGTTCTTTGCTGATGAAGGAATATTGAATGGCTGGATGGCCAAATGGTTTTCCCCTCGTGACGCACACAAGCCATTCAGCCAATCAAGCCACTTCTCAACTTTTCAATGAAAAATATACTACTCAAAATACTGCAGTTCCTGCTCTTTCTCGGCATCGGGAGTTTGATCCTTTTTTTGGTTTACCGCTCGCAGAACGATGCCTACAAAAACGAGTGCTGCATCAAGAACATCCCGCAGTGGGAGTCGGTCGGAACACAGGAAGAGAAGGACGCCCTGCTGGCCGAATGCAGGGCGGCAGGAAGGGCCGAAAAAGAATGCGTACCGCTGCTCGACAAGCTGGTGAGCGATTTTGGGAAGGTAAAATACGGCTGGATCGCCCTGGTCTTGCTGGCCTTTGTCGTGAGCAATGTCAGCCGTACCTATAAATGGAAGATGCTGCTCCGGCCAATGGGCTACAAGCCCCGTTTTATCAATTGTTTCCTTTCCATTTTGGTCAGTTATTTTGCCAACCTCGGGCTGCCGCGCATCGGGGAGGTGGTACGTGCGGGCGTCCTGTCAAAATATGAAAAAATACCGGTCGAAAAAGTGATGGGCACCATCGTCGTGGACAGGGTAGTGGACATGCTTTGCCTGCTCTTGGCCTTTGGCCTCGCCCTTGTTTTTGAATCGGAAAAAATACTGGGCTTCCTTTCCGAGAACATGGGGAAAGGCGAGGAAGGAGCAACAGGCACAAGCTGGAAAATGGCGATGCTCGCTGCCATGTTTTTGGGAGCGGCTTTGCTTTTTGCTTTTAGAAAAAAATTGGCGGATACCCTTGTTTATAAAAAAACGGCCAAGCTTTTAAAAGGGCTGTGGGAAGGCATTCAGGCCGTCCGTAAACTGGACCGGCCGGGGCTGTTCGTTTTCCACAGCTTGAACATTTGGCTGCTTTATTTTTTGATGACCTGGCTTGGTTTCCAGGCATTTGGCCCCACCGAACACCTGGGCCTGCAGGCGGCTTTGCTGGTGTTCGTGTTCGGCACTTTGGGCATGGTCATCCCTTCGCCGGGCGGCATGGGCACTTTCCATTTTTTGGTCATCACCGCACTGACCCTGTTTTATGGCATCAAGGGCGACGATGCCTTTTCGGTGGCCAACATCATCTTCTTTTGCGTGCAGATCGGCTGCAATTCTTTGTTGGGGATCATGGCGCTGGTCATGCTGCCTATTGTCAACGGGGGACGGTCAACGGTTGACGGTTGACGGGGGACGGGGGACGGTGGTCGGGGGACGGATTGCCTTACGAACACGGACTTTCAACGGACACCTTCGCTGGGTTTGATTAATCATTAATCATTCACCATTAATCACTAAATCAGTGTTTTTCGAAAAAATACAATCCAAGATTAAAGGTTGGCCGCAGGCCAAAATGGCCGCCGACCAATGGCGGGCGCAGGGCCAGCGCCTCGTGTTCACCAACGGCTGTTTCGACCTGCTGCACTATGGCCACATCCATTACCTCGCCCAAGCCAAAGATCTGGGCGGCCGCCTCGTCGTCGGCCTCAACTCGGACTCATCTGTAAAACGCCTCAAAGGGCCTGCCCGACCGATCAAAGATGAAAATACCCGCCTCCACCTTTTGGCCGCACTGCAATGTGTTGACTTGGTAGTCCTGTTTTCAGAAGACACGCCTTATAATTTGATAAAAAACCTCCAACCAGACATTCTTGTAAAAGGCGGGGACTGGAAACCCGATCAGATTATTGGAAGCGATATTGTTTTGGGGAGGGGTGGGGAGGTGTTCAGCCTACCTTATATAGAAGGCCACTCGACAACTGACCTGGAGAAGAAGATTAGAAATGAAAATGAAAATGAAAATGAAAATTAAAATTAAAAACTCCAGCCGTCGGTAAGGAACGGCTGGGGTTTTTCATTTTCATTTTAACCGAGGATATATATCCTCGGTTGTCGGAACGGACGAAGGCCATGTGGTTTTGAGCGGATACTCTTAGGAGAGGTTCTGTTAAAGAAAAAAATCCAGCCCCAAGCAATGCCGCGGCTGGAGTTTTTCATTTTCATTTTCATTTTAATTTTAATTTGTATTTCCCCCTGCTTCTTTCACCAGCGCATCCAGATCGCGCACCAGCATCCGGCGGCGGTTGTAGGTAAGTATGTTTTTGCCTTCCAGTTCATTGAGAACGGTGGTGACCGTTTGGCGGGAAGTAGCAGTGAGGTTGGCAATCTCTTGGTGGGTGAGGAATTTCCGCACCACCCATTCGTAGCCTACCCGTTGGCCTTTTTGCTGGCAGAGGTCGCGGAGGTATTCTACCACGCGGGTACGGGAATCTTTAAAAACGAGGGATTCCAGCCGCTTCTCCATTTCCAGCATCCGGCTGCCCATTATTTTCATGAAAAAAAGGTTGAGCGGGCCATGGTCTTTGAGCATGGATTTCATCTGGGCGACCGAGAGGATGCAGCAGGTCGTTGCCTCCATGGCTATGGCAAAGTTGCGGCGTTGGCTTTCTCCTGCCAATGGCATTTCCCCAAAGACTTCCCCGCTTCCGATGATGGCCTTGGTTATTTCTTTGCCCGACTGGCTATAAGCCCCGATCTTTACCCGGCCTTCCATGATGAAAAAAATCTTGTCGGCATACTCGCCCGGCAGGTAGATTTTTTCTCCTTTCTTAAATGTTTTATGCAGGAGCTTGTCTTTGGCGGCGCCAAATTTGTTCGGGCACATAATGTTGGTCAAGTCCACGTTTTCCAAATACCACAAAGAATTAGAATGGTTCATATATTGTTCGATTGCTGTGATTGAGAGGAAACACTGAGTGGGGCAAACGGTTGTTAGCGAGGTGTTCCATCTAGCCGGAACTGTCTTGGCAGGAACAAAAAACAAGGGCAATCGCCAATAAAAAAAGACTATATGGCAGTGATTGCATAGGCAGGAAAAGGTACTATGAAAAGGAGGTTTTTTCGTCCCGACAAATTGATGAAAAAAAAAGCAAAAATCATTGCTGAAATCCAATATGAAAAACTATATTTGCTTTTGAAGCGTTTTTGGAAAATTTAATCTAAAACACTACGCCTATGTCAATACAAAAAAGAGCAACCGAAAATTCGTTGATGCAACGGATCATTAATTCAAAATCTGCCCTCACTGCTACCATTCAAAAAATCCTCGACCTGAACAAGTCCCTCCGCAGAACGAGCAAGCCGCCTGAAAATCAGGCCATCAAACAGGAGCTTAAACTGCTCAACAAAGTAGCAGACCAACAGGCCAAGATCGTCCAACTCTACGAACTCCGCCTAAAACAAGCCAGCAACTGAGCAGGCAACTCCCCCCAAAGGTTCTTATCCCATAGCATATCATAACTTTAACAGGCCTTCTCGTGCGCCGTCGGCAATGGTTTTTATCATCTCTACGTTTTGGGGATAACTTTTGCATTAGTTTAACAATCTGATGCAAGTACCTTGCGTCTTATATTTGTGATTCGTCAGGAAAAAATCCAGAACAATGAATATTTACCATTTCGTATTTCTTTTGATGAGCCTGTTTGCCGTTCAACTTGGGGCACAAACTTCTCTTGGCAAAACTACACTCAACGGCCAGTTGGTCACCCTGATGTTGGACGACAACGGGGACACTATCTTCGTAGCCGATGACCTGATGACGGTCTCCCTTACTTCCCCCCGCCATTTCAAAAGCAGGGAAGAATACCGCCTCTACCGCAGGTATTTGCGCTATGCGGCCATCGTTTATCCTTATGCCAAAGAGGCCATCCTCGTCTTTCGCCAATTGGAAGACCAAACTGCCGAAATGAAAAAAGGCAAGCGCAAGCGGTATGCAAAAAAACTTCAGAAAGAACTCGACGACAAGTTTGAAAAGCCGCTGAAAAACCTCACCAAAACGCAGGGTAAAATTTTGGTGAAAATGGTGGAAAGGGAACTGGACAAGCCCCTCCACACCTTGATAAAAACTTACCGGGGCACCATGACCGCGGCCTATTGGAACACTCTCTCCAAATTCTGGGGCTACGATCTCAAAGAGGGCTACATAGAAGGCAAAGACCCCATCCTCGATGCCGTGCTGCAAGATTTCAATATTTCTTATAAAATGAACTAATAATTGGTATAATGGTGTATCGGTTTATAGGTGTAAAGGGGGCCATGCCTTTAAGGCCGTTAAACCAATAAACCTTTGAACCAACACACCATTAGTATATGTGGACCGAAAAA
>DROJ01000538.1 GCA_011321935.1 Bacteroidota bacterium
CCCCCCGGCATATTCCCCCGACCTATTCCTTCCACGCCAGCCAATCATATCGGCGGAATAAATTCCCCCGCTCTCAGAAGGGCACCGAGACAGGGCGTATTGTTGTTCGGTATTCACAGCATAATAACAAGGTAAATTTCATACCCCCCGTCTCCGTGCCCTTCCGACAGAGGGGGAATTTATTCCCCCGACTAAAAAAAATCGGGGGCTTCCCCCCTCCCCTCCCCCCCGCCTCGCTTCGCTCGACCCCAAAAGAAAAAAAGGGTAAAAGGCTAAAAGCGATAAAGAGTAAGCTACCGGGCAAGACGGAAACCGACATAGTAGTACCGGATGTCTTGGTTGAACCAGTCGCGGTAGGCGGAACGGCAGACCCTGTAGCTACTGTCCCAAGAGCCGCCACGAACCACGCGGATGCCTTCCGACTCCGCTCCTTTCGGATTCCTCGCCCCCACCTTTTCAAACTGCTTGTAATAATTTTCATCATACCCATCACTGCACCACTCCCACACATTCCCGCTCATATCGTACACCCGCAGTTCGTTTGCCTTTTTTTGCCCAACAGGATGGGTTTGGCTACCTGAATTTTTCTCATACCACCCCACCTCTTTCAGGTCATTGCTCCCCGCATACTGATACCCCTTGCTCCTGTTCCCCCCCCTCGCCGCATACTCCCACTCCGCCTCTGTCGGCAGGCGGTAGCCCTTCCCCGTTTTTTGCGAAAGCCATTTGGCGTACTCGGTAGCCCCGTACCAAGTCACCTTAACAACCGGATATTTCTCGTAGCCCTTCTGCGGCCGGTAAACCACCTCCCCTTTGAAGTTGCGGAACTCAATGCCCCACTTATATTCCCCCACCATCAATTCCCCTTTATACGCCCCGTCCTTCACCTGCGCACTCCCATAATCGTTCAAAAAAACCGCATACTCCTCGTTCGTCACCTCGTATTTTCCGATGTAAAAATCAGAGAGGCTCACGTCGTGGAGGGGGAGTTCTCTCTCCTCGCATTCCCCGTCCCGTTCCGGGTCGCAGCCCATCTTGAACTTGCCGCCTTTCACGAAGACCATGTTGGCCTCCAACTGCTGCAAGATAGGGTCAAGGTCGCCGCCGCTGTCTTTTTTTGTCAAATAAACGACCGGTTCATCCTCGCCGTGCTGTATCAGCGAGACAATATTTTCAATCTGCCTGCCCTCGTAGCCCGGGTACGACAGCTCCACCATGCCCGGTTTTTTCCCCTCAAAAGCCACGCTGCCCTTTTCGTCCGAGCGCAACTGTTTGGGTGGGTAGCCCTGCTGATAGGAGTCGTAAACAGTGACCTGTACGCCGGAGAGGGGGCGGTAGGTCTCGGCATCCTGGATGGTAAATTCGATTTTGTTTTCTGCCGGGCAGCCCTTGTTCAGGCGCGCACCTTTCACGTCGGGGCATTCGTCGCGGTAGTTCAAAACGCCGTCGCCGTCGTCGTCTCGTTTCACGTCCAGCGCATCAAAAGCCTTCCGCAGGTCGCCGTCGGGGTCGTACTTTCCGCCGTCCAGGATGTTCCCTTCGGTCACTCGGCAAGAGATGGCCGACAGTTCTTTGGCCATCGGCTTGGCTGCCCTTTTGAGCAGCTTGGCGAGGAGTTCCCTGCCCACCACGGGCGTCCGGCTGCCAAAATAAACCAGCGGTTTGGCAGTGAAAACCATCCCCGCCACGCAGCCGCTTGCAAATTCTTTTTCGCCCAGCGAGCGGTAATCAACCGGACAGTTTTTGTCTTTTACCAGCCCCGCCAGCAGCAGGTTGGCGTTTTTCAGATCGGCCGTGTTCGAGATGCTGAAAACGATTTCGGCCTTGCCGCCCACCGCCAACGCCTTCTTCCTCACCTGCACCTCCAGGCCCTCTCCGTCCCCCCGGCCAAAGTCATTGGTCACGAAAAAATCCAGTTCGTACTTCTTCGCATGTTCCGCCTTCGCCCAGGTCAGGTTTTTAGCCACGGCCTTGATGTCAATGACCGGGTTGGGCATTTCATCATAGGCCAGCACGTTGTCCACCGGCACCTCCCGCCCGTTTTTGAACAGCAGGTAATCCACCGAAAAATAGCCCTTGAACAGCTTCCCGCCCACTGCATAACAAAATTCTATATCGCCTTTCGGCAAATTAATATTCTGCTGCGGAACGGGCGCATCCGGTTTCAGTTCAATCAAAAATTCCGCCCGGTTGCTGCTGCCCGTCACGTCGAGGGTATTGGTCTGATAGCCCCGCCTGCTTACCTCAAAACGTCCCCGCTGCCCGGTGGTCATTTTGAATTCAGCAATGCCGTCCCTGCCCGTCGTGCCGTCGCCAAACTCCTGCGAGCGCAGTTTCGCTTTCGCAATCGGCTGTTTCGTTTTGGCGTCCACCACTTTTATATTTACCAAAACAGACCTGTCCCTGAACAGCAGCGATTGCAGGTGCGGGTACATTTCCAGCGAGTCGAAATAGCTGCTGTCCTTGCGCATCATGTTGCCGTAAATGGCCTCGGCCACATCAGGCAAAGTACCGAGCGCATCCGCCAAATACAGTTCCGACAGCCCCCGTCCGTGCATGGCATCCATCTCCAAGCTGTCCTTTTCCACCTCCCCGAAATAGGAAGCGGCAGACCTCAGCATCTCCACATCGCCGGGGTTTTCGACATAATAATTATAGGTGTGTACGCCGAGGTCGTATTTCAGCAATTGGATATTTTTTGCGGCCAGTTCATAATCATTGCGCAGCGCCTTTGCTTCGTGAAAAAGCGAATCTGCCAAAGTCAGGCTGTCCGCTTTATTTTTTTCAGAAAAATCAATGGGATTGGTCGGCGAGGCATTCAGCGACAGCGCGTTCCAGATGTCCACGGCGCGGTTGTTCAGTTCGGCGGCGCTGTCCACCATGCACTCTTTTTTCAAAAAATAAAAGGCGAGATGTTCGGGTTGGCAGTCGGTGGTAGCGGCCATGTCCTGCCCTGCCCACTCGGCCAATTGCTCGGTGCCGTTGTAGTCCCAGGCAAAAAGGAAAAGGACGAGGTAGAGCAATGACACCGCCGCCGCTTTGTAAAAATCGAGGGTAAAAAACGGCTTCTCCGGCGGCGCTTCCGCAGCTTTGTTTTTTTCCAAAAAATCTTCCAGCGAGGGCGGCTCTTCCAGCGGCAGCCCTTTTTGCGACATTATTTTTTGCTGCGCAATGTCGGGTCGGAATCCTTGCTGCTCGCCCCTTTGGGGCAGGCCCTCTTCAAACTCCCTTTTTTGCTGGTCGGTAAGCAGGTTCAGCGCCAGCATTTCACGGACAGTTGCTTGGTTGTCAGCGTTTTGCGGAGCGAGGGCAAAATTTTGCAGCGCGAGGTTGATTTGGTGTTCTTGGTTCACTTGGCTGTTGGCCACCAGCGATTGCACCGCTTCGAGTTCCTCTTTCACGGCCTGCCTCGCGAGCCGTTCCGCTTCGGGGTCGAGGTCTGCGAGAAGCTGCTTTCGGAGGCGGTTTTTCAGGTGGCCGTCGTTGAGCCAGGGGATGCGGCAGAGCAGCAGCAGGTTGTCGTAACTGACCTCCACCCCGAGCGGCGACAAGGCCCGCCCGATGGCCAAAGTAATGTTCCAGTCGAGGTCGGGGTAAACGGCGAGGGCGCAGAGCCATTGGTACAGCCGGGGGTGGTCTTTGAGGTAGTCGCGGTGGTCGGCAGCACTGCGCCAACGCCGGTCAACATCGGCCTCATTTCGGCCTTCGGCCAAACCTTCGCACCAGTAAGCATAGGCCGCCCGTTCCTCGTCCCCGGTGCCCCGCTCGATGTGCTTGATGGCCTCGCCCAAGCCATCGGTATCGCTCGGGAAAACGGCAAAAATTTCATGCAGCGCCCCCTCTTGGTAGTCCCACGAAACGACGGGCAGCGGCGTCAGCAACAGGCGGTGCTTCCACTGCCGGAACAGATTGAGCGCTTCTTTTTTCAAGGTCGGTTTGCCGTCCTTTCGGGGGCGGGAGTCCACAAGCTGATGCCCGTCGCCGAGCAGCACCAAGCGGTGGAAAGGGAACATGCGCTGCAATTGGCTGGCCCGCAGCCCATCGGGGAACTGCCCGTTCCAAAAGCTGTGCAGGCCGCTGTTGAAATAGAACACCTCGCCTATCACCTCCCGCTGCCGCAGGAAGTCCACCACAAACTCGAACAGCCGCCGCTGATGGCTGGCATGAGACTGCTCGTCAATCAAAAAGAGGTACTCCGTCGGCACCGTATCCGACTTGGTGAGCAAGGCCGGGAAGCCGCCCCCGGCAATGGTCTCCCTGACCGAAACGGGAATGTCCATTTCCTTGCGCAGCCCCTCCTGCCGCAGCCGCATCACGTCCGACAGGCGGTAGAGTTCGCGGTCAACGCGGATGCCCCCATTTTGCGAACGAAAAGGAATAAAATACGGCCCCCGGTCAACGGATTGGTACTTTTTTTTGGCGGCAGCCAGGTCGAGTTCATGCTGTGCTTCGGCGGTGGCCGGCGGCTTGCGGTTGGCCCAGCGCACCCAGTAAAAAATCATGGCGAGGCCGAGCAGCCCCAGCAAAATATAGGTGCCCACGGAGAACTGCACCAAAGGGTTGATGGCATCTTTGGCGAGGGGCTTGGCAAGCAGGTAGGCATCCTCCTTCCCGATGCTGATGCGGTGGGTGAGGGTATGCTCACAATGGCCGGGCAAGTCTTTGCGGATAGCAGTCAGCTTCACTTCGTACAGCCCTTTTTTATTGAATTTCTGGGTCGCTTCCTGCTTTTTTATTTTATCAAAACCCTCGGCCAAGTCCCATTCAAAATCCACTTCCGCATCGTCGGCCATCACTGCGTTGAAAGTGATTTCATCGCCTACCGCTGCTTCTTTGGGGGCTTCGATGCTTACTATTTTGGGGGACGTTTTGCAATTGACAGTGAAGCTGTATTGGAAGGTAAACTGCTCCCCGTCGTCGAGGTCTTTGGCAGTGAGGCGCAGCGTTTTTTCGGGTCCCTTTTCCACGTCGTCGGCGATGTACCGCAGGTCGTAGGAACGGCTATCCAAAGGCTTCACCTTTCCCTCCGCATCCTCTATTTCCCAGGCCACGCTCGCCGAATCTATCCGCTCCGATTGGTTGATAAAATCGAGGGTGTCGCCGTACCTGATTTCTTTTTCGGGGCGGGCATTCACAAACGAAACCTTCGGCTTCGGGGGGTCGTTTTTTATAAAAAAATAAATGGCGGGGGCCAATAATGCCAGCAACAACAAGGGCAATGCCCACCTCCACCACTCTTTTTTACTTCGTGAAACGGGCGTTCGGGCGTCCCCTTCCCCCATCTCCCAGGGCCGGCTGACCTCCTCCCAATATTTGTCGAACAAATCGTAAAACCGCTCTTGGTCGGCCTTGCCCTGCGCAATGACCGGGCAGAGCAAATGCTTCAGTTTTTCGGGCGAACGGAGGCCCGTTTTGCCCGCCTTTTCCAATACCCGCAACACCCGCAGCCGCTCCGCCGGGCTGACGTAAAAACCCGCGAGTTCCAACCTTTGGAGGAAGGTGTCGAGGGGGAAGGTGATATTTTGAAAAGAGGGTTTCAAATCTTAAATTTGTTTTGTAACGGTTTAGCAGGGCCTCTGAGGTGACGCCTTTGGGCGGGGAATGTGGGGGGAAAGGCGTTGCCTCAATTCGATATATTGAGGCAACGCCTTTCCCCCCGCACTCCCCGCCCAAAGGCATCACCTCAAAGGCATCAGCAGTTACGGGAAAATTAAAATCCACAACCAAGCAAAGGACTCCCTTGCTGGTTTTTCATTTTCATTTTAATTTTAATTTTCATTTAAAACATCCCCCTCACCGCTTCCAGGTCCTCCCTCGTTTTCACCAAAATAGAAAGGTTGTCGAGCAGTTGTTGGCGCTGCCCGGCCTCGTTGGCCTCCATGAAATCGTTCATTTCCAGCACCCGCAGCCAGGCGATGAGTTCGGCAGTGGCGGGCGGTTTTCGGATGGCTTTTTTGCGCACGGTGTTGAATTTTTCCAACAACTCATCGAGCATCTGTTGGGTGAAATTGGTGCTGCCGCCAAGCTGCGTTTTGATGATTTCGCGCAGCAGTTCGTCGGAGGGGAAGGGGATGTTGTAGAACACGCAGCGGCGGAGGAAGGCATCGGGCAGGTTCTTCTCCGAATTGCTGGTCATGATGACCACTATCTGCTGGTCTTCCGAGTTGTCAATCAGGTAGTTGTCCTGCTCCTTGATGCGGAAGCGGTAGTTCTCTATTTCATCCAAAATGTCGTTGGTAAAGTCGCGCGGCGCCTTGTCTATTTCGTCAATCAGCACGACTGAACTCTGCGGCTTACCGGGCAGCGGCGTACTGAATTTCGAGCCGTCCACCTTGCCCGGCGGGTTGCTGAAAGCGATGGCCTTGCCCAGTGCCTGCAATTCGATGAAGCCCGCCGTGTTGCTGCTTTTTTCAACCGACCGGCCTTTTATATTGGCGGCCTGAAAATGGGAAAGGGCATCGTAGGTGTAGAACAGGTCGCGGGCGGCGCTGGTCGTTTTGGTATTGAAAACCAGCGGTTTATCGGCAAAACTGGAGCCATCGGGGGCGGCGAGGTCGAGGGCTACACGCTGCGCCAATTTCGTTTTGCCGGTGCCGGGTTCGCCTGTGAGCAGTAGTGGTTGGCCGAGGGCGATGGCCACTTCGACGGCGTTTTTCAATGCCCCGTGCAGGATGTACTGCTGCGGGCGGAAGGGCTGTGCGATGCGGGGGTGGAGTTTTATTTTCATTGGAATAAAATAAATGGTTGAATGGTTGAATGGTTGAATGGCTAAATGGTTAAACGGTTGAATGGCTATCCATCGAAAGGAGCTTTTGGACTGTCATTCAACCATTCAGCCATTTAACCCTGCCTATCGGCAGGCAGGCATTCAATAAAATTTCTGATTGTAATTTTTGATTATTTTTTTCAGTTCAAATTCTACGTCGTCCATGTAATGCTCCTCCTCGCCGCCGAAATGCTTGTTTCGGAGTTCCCGCAATTCCCGGCCGGAGGAGGCGATGAAATCATAAGTGGTGAACCAGTCTTTGAGGTCGTCCATATTGACCATGCCGAGTTCGGGCAGCGGGGTGACGAGTTCGCTGTTTTCAATGACCTCTTCCACTTCTTTTTCTATTTTTGAACCATCTTCTTCGTAAATGACGGCAAAGAAGAAAAGGCATTTCGGGAAGTCATCCGGAAAGGGGCCTCCACAAAATTTTTCGATGAACCATCGGGTGGCCTCGGGCGTGATTTCCTTGCTCCAGCTCCGCTCGCTGATGCCGACAAAAATGCAGGCATAGTCCCTGCCCGACAGCTTTTGCAGCGAGGGGCTTTCCTCCCGCAGCCACTGCAAATTCTTTTCTAAAATGGGCTCTTGCTCGTTCACGCTGACGGACAGCGCCGCCATCAGGTTTTTCAAAAAATTCTGTTTGTAAATCTCGATATCGTTGCTGGGACGGAAGGTCAGTTCCACTTGCAGGCTGTGGCAGCTGAGTTCAAAATCGGGGTTGAGGTAGTCCTGCAGGCGCTCTTCGAGGTCGAAGGCGATGCGCCGGAACAGCCCTTTGTGCGACTGCAGTTCCATGCCGTACAAATAGAAAAAATGGGCTTTCTCCGATTTTTTTTGATTGAAATGCCTGCGGAAAAGGTCTTCTTGGTCAATGCGGTCGCAGGTGTAGCGGTGGTACTCGCCGATGCCTTTTGGGCCGTCGGCGGAGGTATCGGGTTTGAAGTCTTCGGGGGTCAGGTCGTCTATCAGGTCGAGCAGGCCGTTGGCGATGCGGTTGTTCTCGATGTTGTGGTCTTCTTTGGTTATCTGGCCTTCGTTCCATTTTTCGTCGTTGCGGTGGTACTGCCCCTCGTATGCCCTCAACTTGTTTTCTTGCCGCGAGCCTTCCGCCAGTTGTTCCTTTAAATACAGGAAAAACTGCTGCAGATCATCAGCCAGTAAATCTTTGAGTTGATTCTTTTTTTCTCTCACGCAGGCATGGATTGTTTTGAATGAGTAGCTTGCCCCGATTTCCCGGAGGGGGGCAATGCGTCCCGGTAAGTTTTCTCAATGCAGGTTTAATTTCTTGGAAAGGTAAATTTAGGAAAATGTTTGATAGTCAGGGAATTGTATGCCTGTTCTTCCTCTTCTTCGAGGGATTCACATCCCTCGCTAGGATATGCCGTCCCTGCGGGACTAGGGCATAAGATAGCGGGGGAATTTATTCCCCTGCTGTCCTCTCCCTATTCCCCCTCGGCCTGTAACCATGTTCATTTGCATACCTTTGGATAAACCCTTTTTCCAATCGTTTGGCCTCCACCCTGCCCGGAATGTACCTTATCAGAATCCGCACAAAAAACCGCAGCCAACCTACGCCCAAGTTCAAAAAATCAACTTGGTCCCTGCTTCTTTTGGACATGCCATCCTCATCAATGGGGTCGTGGCTGATGCCATACTTGAAAACATCATCTTCCACCGAATCGCGGATTTCGTACAGGTGGTGCAGTTTTTTATTTTTATTGGAATTGCCGTGCAAGGTGAGTGATTATGGATAGTTCCAGCCCTCCCGGTTGCTGTAAGTTTCGTAGCTGACGGAGGGTTTCAAAATGGCCTTTTTCCCTGTTTTGCGCTGATAGGCAAAATCAGCGAGGTGCAGTAGCGGTTCAAAAGTGACATCGGTCGGCATTTCAGACGGGTTATGCAAAATGGATTCAAATACTTTTTTTCCATTGGCCACCACCGCACAGCGGGCATATAAAAAATCATCGGACGAAAGATAACCTTCTGTGTCCAGAAATACCTGTGCATGCTGCTTGGTGTCCAGTTCAAACAGCTTTTTGGCAAGCATGTCCACAAATTGATAAATATGGGAAAGGGGCTGTTCGGCCAAATATGCAACTGCAGGTTGCAATACTTTTTCATCATCGCCCGTATGCGCCCAATCCAGCAAATCAATAATTTCCCAAAACCCTTCTTCAGTCAGGGAAGCGGCACTTTCGCCGGGGTTCATAACATGGATTTCAATGTCGGATTTTGCGTGCGCTTTTTTCAGGCGCTCGACAAAACCTTCGTCCATGTCCTCCACTTTTAATTTTAATACGGCTGTCATTTTATTATTATTTTGAATGAAGTCAAGTTAACCATTCCTCCCCAGATTTCCAAAACCAAAAACCCGAAGAAAGGGGGAATAAATTCCCCCGCTTTCGGAAGGGCACGGAGACGGGGACAACTGGTGTCCGGTAACCATGGCATAAAAACGGCCGTTCCTAAAATTTTTGCCCCTCCGTTATTCCATCCAGGGCAAGGTAAATTGCATACCCCCGCCTCCGTGCCCTTCCAACAGAGGGGGAATTTATTCCCCCGACCTATTCCCCCGTATCCACGTCCATCCAATCTTTACTCCAACCTTAACGGGGGAATAAATTCCCCCGACGTGCTATTCCTCCCCAGATTTCCAAAACCAAAAACCCGAAGCAGACTGTGGACTGAAGACTGTTGGACTGAAGACTGAAGACTGAACACTGCTCACTGACCGTTCAAAATCAACTCCGCCAGATCATACACCATCACCGATTCCTGCTGCTCCTTTAGCTTCACCCCGTCCGACATCATCGTCAAACAAAACGGGCAATTGACGGCAATGATTTCAGCGCCCGTGGCTAGTGCCTCCTCCGTCCGTTCGGTGTTGATGCGCTTGTCGCCGGGTTCGTCTTCTTTCCACATTTGGGCACCGCCCGCACCGCAGCAGAGACCCGTCGTGCGGCAGCGTTTCATTTCCACGAGGTCGGCATCGAGGGCAGCGAGGACAGAGCGGGGGGCTTCGTAAACACCATTTGCACGGCCGAGGTAGCAGGAGTCGTGGTAGGTTATTTTTTTGCCTTTGAACTGGCCGCCCTCTATTTTTAGGCGGCCTTCGGCCAAAAGGCTTTTGAGGAACTGCGTGTGGTGAACCACCTCATAATCCCCCCCCAAAACAGGGTATTCATTTTTGAGGGTATTAAAGCAGTGCGGGCAGGCGGTCACTATTTTTTTCACCTTGTACATGTTCAGCACGGCGATGTTTTGCTGCGCCAGCATTTGGAACAAAAACTCGTTGCCGGCGCGGCGGGCAGGGTCGCCCGTGCAGCTTTCCTCCTGACCGAGGATGGCGAAGTCAACGCCTGCCTTTTGCAATAATTTTGTAAATGCAACCGTAACGCGCTGCGCCCGGTCATCGAAACTCCCTGCGCAACCGACCCAAAAAAGGACTTCGGGTTGTCGGTCTTCGGCGGCAAGTTCCGCCATTGTTTTTATGTGTGTCATTTTTAGTGATCGGTGATTAGAAAATAGTGATTAGGAGTACCAAGTCGCTATTCAACAATCACAGTTTTTCGCTTAAATATCAAGCCCTCTTTTCCAGAGACAATTAGTATATACAGCCCCGTCGGGAGTGGCTCGGCAATGTTAATAAAATTCTGGTTTTCAATCTCTTTTGTATAAACCATTTTTCCAGAAAGATCAAAAACAGATAGCCGCTCCGCTTGTCCGCTGAGCAAACCGGGGCAAGAAAAAGGGGTGCCTATTTTATATGGATTTGGCATTTTGCAGTCCAGTTCATTGGCCTTTTCAACGGCCTCGACAACATGGTGGAAGCGCCAATAAAAATCGCAACTGTTCAGTTGCTGCCAACTATCCCCGTCCCATTGCGAGACTTGAAAACGGTCAATGTTCCCGTTCTGGTCAAAGCTGTTTTCGGTCTGGAAAAAGTTGCGCCATTGGTCTCCGTTCCAGACGAGGTCGGTCTTGATGGTCACTTCTCCATCGGCATTGTAATTTCGGAGAAAGAGGTTTTGGTTGAGCCAAGCAGTGTCGGGGGCGTTCCAGAGTTGGGTCGTTTCGGAGGTCAGGTTGCCGCTCGAATCGTAGTCTTTCAGGCTGCGGCTGCTTTTGAACCACTGCATTTCAGCGTTGTTCCAGACCTCGGCGACCTGCTCTGTTTCAAGGTCCGTTGCGTCGTCGTAGGTCAAAAAAGTACGGCTAATGTTCTGGTAGCCAGCGTTTTGCCATAGCTGGAACAGGGTGGAAGCGATCTGCCCCTCCGGCGTCTGGGCATAGAGGATGCGGAAACTCTTGCCCCATCCAGCGGCCATCGTGTCCCAAACTTCCTGCTCCAACAATTGGATGTTGCCGTTCTGGTCGTATTCCAAAATGAGGCGGTCAAGGTTTTGCCAGCCGTTGGCGGCGACGTCCCATTTTTGGTTCAGTACGTCGGTAAAATCGCCGTTTGCGTTCGGGGTGTTGCTCGTTCTCAGGTCATTGACCCAAGCCCCGGAAAGGGTATCCCAAAGCTGCTTGGTCTGCTCAACCAAGTTGCCTTCACTGTCGTAAATAAAAAATTCGTGCTGGCTGTTGCGCCAGTTCCCTTCCGGCAAATATTCCTGCGTGAGGCTTTCCAAAACCTCCCCGCCATCGTCCGAAAATTCGAGGTTGTACTGCCGGGTGGTCGGCACGTCCATTTGCGAAGCGCCGTCAAAAAGAAAGCAATAAAGGGAGTCCACCACGTAAAAATCTCCGCTGCGTTCAGTCAGCTCCTTCTTTTTGGTTTTATAAAAATCATTTAAATCAATGCCCCCCCAGGGGCGCTGCTGCGCAGGCAGATTTATGGAAAAAAACAAGAGCAGGAAAAAGGAAAATATGCGATTCATGGCCAAAGTGTTTGCGGGGGATGCCGGTTTGTGATTTGGAAAAAAGAGAAGTGAAGAGGCCAGTTTGAGGGGCGAATTTAGGGAAAATTTGTGATTGAGGCGATGCCTTTGCGTTTGCATGGCGGGCAAAAAGGTCTTGGCTCAAAGCTCTGGTCTTTGAGGCAACGCCTTTCCGCCCGCTAGGCCAACCCAAAGGCATCACCTCAAATCCCTGCCGTCCATGCATCCCTCGCCTCCGATACGGCCCATGCGGCTTGGCTGTTTTCCAAGCTGTTGAACAGTGCCAGCCAATCGGAGGGGCCGGCCGATTCCATCAAGATTTCATATCGGCGGAGCTGCAAAATAATGTCGAGCGGATTGATGAGAACGGGGCAGGCCTCCACACAGGCGTTGCAGGTAGTGCAGGCATGTATCTCCTCCCGGCTGATGTAGTCGAACAGCGACTTGCCGTCCGCATAATTTTCTTTTGAAAGCACAAGGCCGTCGCCCCTTTTTTCTTCGCTGATAAAATCGGGGCTGCCCGTGGCAATGTTGTTGCCGACCTCCTCTGCCCGGTCTCGCACGTCCATCATAATTTTACGGGGCGAGAGTTTTTTGCCCGTGATATTGGCCGGACAAACGGAAGTGCAGCGGCCGCATTCGGTGCAGGTATAGGCATTCAGGAGGTTGGTCCAGCCGAGGCGGGTCACGTCGTTGGCGCCAAAAAAGAGTTCCTCTTCCTCCCCGCCACTGTCGTCCATTGCCGCCGATTCGTCCATCATGCTGGCCACTTCTTTTTGGATTTTTGGCATGTTCGACATCTGCCCTTTTGGGTTCAGCTTCGCAAAATAGGTGTTCGGGAAGGCCAGTAAAATATGGAGGTGTTTCGATTTTGGCAGGTAGTTGAGGAAGCCATAGACCACCAAGATATGAAGCCACCAGCCAAAGCGTTCGATACCGATCAAAGTGCTTTCGCCCAAGCCGCCAAACAGCGCTGGCCCCAGCCAACTGCTCACCGCAAATGCCCCCGTCGGGCGGTAATGCGCAGCGCCCATGCCCTGCAAAACCTTGTCGGCGCCGTTCATGCTGAAGACGCCGATGAGCAACAATATTTCGAGGTAAAGGATGATATTGCCGTCGAGGAAAGGCCAGCCTTTCATTTCGGGGTTCTGAAAACGGGGGACTTTCAGCAGGTTGCGGCGGGCCAGGAAAACAAACGTCGCCACAAATGCCAGCAGGCTCAATATTTCAATAAAACTGATAAGGAAGGTGTAAAAGCTGCCCAGCGAAGCGGCAAAAAAACGGTGGCTGCCCGTGAAGCCGTCCACCAATATTTCGATCAGTTCGACCTGCGTGAACAAAAATGCCACGTAAATAAAAAGGTGGAAAATGGCGGGGACGAAGCGCTTGAACATCTTTTTTTGCCCAAAGGCGATGAGCAGCACGTTGCGCCAACGCTGTGAGCTGTCGCCTTCCAGTTCCTCGTCCTTTCCCAAAAGGATGTTCTGCCTGATTTTCATGAACTGCCGCCCGGCAAAGACGAAAGCGGTGATGGTTACGATGGCAAATAGTATGGGCTGTAGCATGGTCCGGTTTCTTAAAACTTGATTATTGCTTGCGCAGTGTTTTCTTTTTGCGCTAAAGTACAACGATTGGTTTTATTCGGCCAAGAAGTTTTTTCGGGAAAAATAAATTTTGTGCAAAACCTTGGTTTTCAATACTTTTATGCCATTAATGCGAATAACGGGTTAAATTTTTCAAGTATTGATTATCAATGGTTTAGGCTCCACGTTTACTAAACTTTTAAAGTTTAGTAAACGTAACTGCCTGAAAATCAGTAGTTTTTTTTTACCCGTTATCCGCATCATTAAACATACCAAGGATACTGTACCGGTGAACCTCAACTTCCCTTCCGGCTTCGATGCACGAACATTTTACGCTTTATTTTTCCTGCCCTGTCTGAAAATCGAAACCCGCAAGGACGCAGCGCGGCAGCGCAAAACCAAAACCAGGCTGATCAGGTTATGTTTGGAGAACGGTTTCCGTGAATTAAATATGAGCAGAAGGGCTTTCCTATATAAATTTCAAATTCGGTTTAGCCCTGTTCCGATCCCTTAAATTCCAGAGCGGCGGGGTTCTGGTGAAAAAAAAGGTACGAAAATCATGGAAAGCACCATTTTGGTTTTTATAAGAAAACCCTTTATGAGCAGTTACAATAAAATGAAAATTTGCTTTTTTTTGATAATAGCCTTTGCTTTTTTTTCTTGTTCTGAAAGCAAGGACACTCCTCCTGCCCAAAAAGAAGGAACAAGAACCGAAAATAAATTAATTGAACCTGCAATTAAATCAATCATTGATTCTTCTGGAGTTGCCGGTTCTATATTGATATACGATCCACAAAAAGAAGTTTATTATTCAAATGATTTTGCGTGGGCGGAAATTGGCAGACTGCCCGCATCCACTTTTAAGATCACCAATTCAATCATTGCACTGGAAAGCGGTGCGGTAGAAAATGACAGCACTGTTTTTAAATGGGACGGAAAAAAAAGGAGGTTTAAAATATGGGAGCAAGATTTGATTTTCAGGGATGCGTTCCGATTTTCTTGTGTTCCTTGCTACCAAGATGTGGCGAGGAGGATCGGCCCCAAAAGAATGAACGAATATTTGGCTAAATTAAGATATGGAAACATGGATGTTGATTCAAGCAATATTGATGTTTTCTGGTTGGAAGGGAATTCTCGCATCAGCCAATTCCAACAAATCCATTTTTTGAAAAGGTTTTATAATTCCCAACTCCCCATTTCCGAAAGGACCGAAAAAACAGTAAAAAGGATGATGGTAATGGACAATAACGAGGACTATATATTGAGCGGAAAAACCGGTTGGTCAATAAGGGGCGGCCACAATAATGGATGGTTTGTCGGCTTTGTCGAAAAAGGGAACCAAGTCTTTTATTTTGCAACGAACATAGAACCTGCCGAACAATTCGACATGAAAAGGTTTCCGAAGACAAGGAAAGAAATTACTTATCGGGCCTTGAAAAAAATGGACATTACCGGGCTTGCCGGAAAATAGCTTGATGCCCTATCGTACCCGGCCACCAATGGCGCCCGGCACTTTTGATATGTTCTGGGCATTGAATATTTTTGGAAACTATTTAACGAGGTTGAACAAATACCAGGTTTGACCATATTAGATATGGACACTATTTTTTCATCAAAAATAAATTCAAAATATCCTTTTTATGAAATCAACAACCCAATTCTTTTTATTCCTCTGCCTCGCTTTCATGGCCACCTCTTGCGTCAGCAAAAAACAGTTTGCCGCATTGCAGGCCGACTATGACAAAGCCAACCAAGACCTCGGCAAATGCGGCGAAGACCTCAACCTCTACATGAACCGCCTATCCGCCTGCGAACGGGAAAGGGACCGCCTCAAATCCGACATCGAAAATTCCAAAAGCACACTGGGCATCCGCTCTGAACAAATGGCCGACCTGCGCGCGCAACTCGCTGATTGCCAGGCGCAACGGGACAAGCAACTCAGCCAAGTGGGCGACCTCACCGTTCTCTCCCAGGCCGCCAACGATAACATCAAACAGACCCTCCAGCAACTGGAAAAAAAGGACAAATACATCCATCTTTTGCAGGCCGCAAAGACCAAAGCGGACTCCATCAATTTGGCCCTGGCCGTCAACCTGAAATCCGTCCTGCAAGACGGAATCAGCGATGAAGATGTCGAAGTGAAGGTTGATAAAACCGTCGTGTTCATCAACCTATCGGACAAGATGCTTTACAAAAGCGGCAGTTCTACACTGACCGATAGGGCCAACGAAGTGCTCGCAAAAATTGCCAAAATAGTCGCCTCAAAACCCGACCTCGAAGTGATGGTGGAAGGCTATACCGACAACGTGCCGATCAAAAATGATTGCCTCGTGGACAACTGGGACCTGAGCGTAAAACGCGCCACCTCGGTCGTGCGCGCATTGCAGAACAAACACAATATAGACCCCAACCGCTTGATAGCCGCGGGACGTGGGGAGTACAATACTTTGGCCAGCAACGATACCCCGGAAGGCAGGGCGACCAACCGCCGCACCCGTATTATTATATTGCCAAAACTGGATCAGTTTTATGATCTGTTGAACCCTAATGCGGTGCCGGATTGATATAAGTTTTTAGGGAAAAGACGATTTATCGGCCTATACACAAAGCGCAATTTTATAAAAAAACTTGCCCCGCAACATGGGGCAAGTTTTTTTATAAAATATCATTTATCGAGTGTGCCACGCCGGCCGCAGTTCCAATATCTTTTTATAAATCTCACAAGACGTGCCATGTGCGCCCGGCAAATACCCCGTGCTCATCAAAAATTCATTGGTAATTTCCCCTCCGGTAAATTTGAAATTTTTTTTGAATAATTTTACCCATTCTTCTTTGCTCAGCGGGTGGTGGTGGTCGAGCCAATTTTGGAAAGAGCCGTGTTCCTTTTGCATTTCCAATATCTGGTTGGCATTATATATAGCGGCATTTATTTTTAATTTATTTCGGATAATGCCTGCATTGCTTAAAAGGCGTTCCCTATCTTTTTCCGAATACTTTGCCACCTTTTTTATATTGAATTTAGAATATGCCTTCCTGAAATTTTCCTGCTTTTTTAAAATAAGGTCCCAGGAAAGGCCCGCCTGGTTTATTTCCAAAATCAATCGGCCAAACAGCTCGTTGTCGTCATTTATCGGAAAGCCGTATTGCGTGTCGTGATAGATGCGGTGGTGGTCGTCTTTAGGTTTTTGTTGCACGAATGAGCAATAGGTATTGGTGGTTGCTTGCATGTGTTTTATTTATTGCTGACTATTTCGATCAATTCTTTGAGTTCCAATTTTTCCATTGTATCATCGGCATCATTTTCGACCTTCCTCATATCGTTGGTTATTTCTTCAATTACTTCTCCATAATAAGAATATAAACCCCGCTCTTTTTTTAATTGATTCCATGGTTTCTGTTTCATCCTCATATTTTGAAAGTTCTTCCAAAACCTCTTTTGACTCGCTGATTGATTTAATGATTTTCAATCTTTGGTATCATCTAATTAGAGCCTGCCTGATTTTACATCGAGGGGGGGGCAGTTTTTCGCCGAAAGCAAAACTCCCAACAAGCTCTTAATAGACTCGAAACAAGGGGTAACTATACCCCTGACTTAATAATCCTTTCTTGGCAAAATTTTAGCCCATCCCAATAGACAATTCTATTGGTGTATCCTTTTGTAATAATATGTGGGTATTTTACAATTACTTTCTTCGATTTCATAGTATCACTTAACTTTTCATTGTTTTTTTGATTTTTGAACCCAAAGGTTTGATAAGTATTTGGCATAGCCATACCGATTAAATAATCGAAAAAAAATGAATTTACTGGTCTTATCCATTTTATTATATCAAATTTTATTTGGGTATCATTACTTGATATTATTACTAATCTCCCTATCCTATCAAAAAAAGATTTTTGGATTATCATGATTTCTTCTTGTCCATCATTATTTATGTCAAATTTTGAATAAAATGGTAATTTCCCATATTCATTTGAAAAACTAAATATTTTTTGACTATAGTCGTCCAGTTTTGGAATTTTATAGAAAGGAAAATTCCATTTTAATGCCCTCATTAGTCGTTTGGGCAAGATGAGTTTGTTATTAATAATTTTTATCCTATTCATATTTTTTTAATAAAAAGAATGGCCTTGTTGCATGAACATTTTCAATTGGAAAATCCTTTCAGAAGTGATTTTTTTTTAAAATCGAGATTTTTTAAAAATCTAAACAATATAAGTTCATGCAACCACAACCGGGCCTTTACTTTAATTTCAAAGAATAAAGCATCTCCTTCTTTCCGGTCGGTGTTTGAACACTTGACAGAACGGGTATTGCCGAGAGCCTGTCCCGAAACCTCGTGACGGCCGCCGCCACTTTTGGCTGCGCCTCCGGCAAATCTATACCTTTATGCACACATGCGCGGGGAGGTTTTTTGAAATATAAAAGCCCGGCCGTGCTGGCACAGCAGGTGGGGGCTGCCGGGCTTTTGCTATAGAGCATGACGGTTGCATGTGACACTCGCTAAAGCTCGTTTAACACTGGCAACAACTTTGGGGCTTTGCCTGAAACAAAAAAGCGCCGCAAATGTAAAGGCTCATTTACAGCGCTTTTGGAAGACTTACAACATTAGGGACTATGATCGATTATCAACCAAGATGATCCACGGGCCAAAAAGAGCAATAATAGAAAAAATAATGTAAACCCATACTATCACTGTAGAAATCAACTTTGTCTTGTCATTTTCTTTGTTAAAATCCTTAGCCATTTTTTTATATTTACCTTTATGAATAAAAATCATGTAGTTGATAACAAAGAGAAAAATTAAAAACATGGCGATCGTCCATCTTGGTATCGTTGTAGAGTAGGTGACTACCTCTCTGCCAAATATTAGCTCGGTCAGGCCTGAAATACTCAAGATATTCATAAACACTAAAAATGAAATTCCAAATACCGCATTGTATTCTGGGATATCCTCTTTTCCATGCATTTTCAGACCCCAGCTATATATTTTATAAAATAGCAATTGGTATGCCTTTATGAATCCCTTCATTGTTGATATTTTTTAAAATAATTCAAGATCAATTATAAGATTATTTTGACTTACGGTTGAAGTTTAGGGCCGATATGCCCGCCCCCGCTATGAAAAATATTGCCATTTCCCGGGGGCAACCCTTTTGAAGAGCTTTCGATAGTATTTTGCAATTCGCTGGTAAAGGGTCCCCAGCCCATTGTGTTGTCTATAAAAAAATATATACCTCCTACCGTCAACCCGCCTAACCCTCCGTATGTTGCTGCAGCGCCAAATCCTAAATCAAAACCTGATTTTGTAATTCCAGCCGAATCTCCATTTTGAAATGCTATATATCCATCATATGCACTAAATCCTGCATTCACATAAAACAAGTCGGTACCAGCGGGCATATAAAAGCGCTGCAAATGTAAACCTTCAGTTGCAACGCTTTTAATAGACTTGAAACAACGGAGACACAGTGCCATCGGGACTACTCAGTCAAAAGTACATATTGATCCTTTTTTGGTAATTACATTACGTGCGTGACACTTAGGGCAATATATATGTATATCTACCTTTTCAAAATCATGCAAAGGAATAATTATTTTATGCAAATATCCATCATTGCATTCAGGGCATTTTACAATTGCAGAAGGGTCTCTGCTAACACAATTTGCAACTTTAACCCAATTGTTTTTCTTTTTCATTCAATTACTTTTTTAGGTACTGTTCGACAATATTAGGGTGGCTCAATTTTCCAGATTTCTAAAATCTGGAAAATTTGTGCTTGCCCAAAATAAAGGAATTAAATTTTCCAAATTTCAAAAATTTGGAAAATTGAGCTACCCTAATATTGTCGAACAGTACCCTTTTTTAAAACTCCTTTTCAAAAGCTTTTTCAGCAAATTGAAATGCGTCCATTGTTTCTCCTGATAATAATTCTTGGGAAACACCTTGAGAAGAATTAGAAGTATTAAGCCGATGAAGTTCGTGCAATAGCGTTTTTGTAAGTTCTTCTTGACTCCCAAGGGCCTCCCTTCCAATGACAAAACCGTTTTCGCCAAATAAACTAAATCCTGAAAAAGGTCCATCTGCCTCGAAAAGAATTTTTCGTCCATCAATGATTGCTTCGGAAGAAATACCTTGAGCCATATCATCTAAACCAGCAGAAAACTCTCTTGATCCTAAAATGGAGTGCACCTCATCTATAATCCCTAATTCTATATTGTTGAAAGGCCCTGTGCCTTCTATCGAGGCTAATTCCTTTGCAGACAATCTTGTAATCCTTCCATAATCATCAAAACGACCGGGTGCGTCCTGATCCGTCCCTAACCCCCAAATAAAACCTCCGATAACCGGAGCAGCCTCTGCCGCATAGACAGGGTTGGACAATGCCCAAAAAATCGCCCTGACAAATGCACCTCCTCCGGTGCTAACCACTGCACCTGCCGCACCAGCTTTGGCACCATTCTCATAGAGTTCTGTCAGGTTTCCTGTATCACCCGACTCCAATGCCGACCTTTCGGCTGCCGTCAGGTAAAAATCGCCGTAAGCAGTCTGGAGCCCGTGCAGGTCAATATACCTGATCGGGCTGTTGCTCGCATAGTTATATACCGACAACCCGGCAAACTTATCCGCAATCGGATCCACGCCCGTAAACCTACCAATAGCCGGGTCATACATCCTCGCCCCATAGTGCATCCACCCGAGACCCAGGTCTTCGTCCAGTTCCTTGCCATTGTACTGGTACTGGTTCTTCTCTCCGACCTGCGCAGTCCAGCCGCCTACCATGTTCATCCCGAAAGGATAGTAGTGGTTCTCCTGCAGCAGTTCCGATTCGTTGGCGGGCGTATCCGGGTCGTCGAGCTGGATGGTGCCGTCGCCGTTTATGTCAGCGAACATCACCCTACTGTTTCCGAGGTGGTCTCGGATGGTGAACTCATAGCGGAGGTTCCCGTTTGCATCTTTCCTGATGCATCACCACACATTGTGGCGCCTCCTGCAAATTTATACCTTTATGCACACGTGCGCGGGAAAGTTTTGAAAATATGAAAGCCCGATAGCCGAAGGCTACCGGGCTTCCTGCCTTCCTGCCGGCAGGAAGGCTTGATAGTAGGCACTGGCCACAGACACAGCGCCAGCGAGATTATCCTTTCGGCCATTTAATTTCTTCTTCATTTATCCATAAAGGGGCTATAGAATATGAAACACATATGTAATCTATAAAATTAAGAGAGATACCACTTTTTTCATAAAACAATATCATTGAGTTGGGGCATTCCTGTGTCGATATCGATTCAATTATCGGGGATTCAAACCCTTTGGATTCTAAATTCCTTATTGCCCACTCCAAATCTTTACCAATCAATGACAAGCCTTCAATATTTATCTTGTTGTCCTCAACATCGATTGCCACTAATTTATACTCATCTTCAGAATCGAAAGAGAGGCTTATTTTCGGAGAGTCATAACTGATAATAAGTCTTTTGCTTTCATCTGGATAGGAATATTCCTCTTTGTTAGCAGGAATGCCTAAAATGTTAACCGCTTCATTTTCCTTTATTCCAAAAATCAACGAACCAACCCCCTCTCCCAATTTTATGTTTTCATTGTGTATCATAATAATTTATTTGTTGTTATGGTGAGTTTCTCCTTTTTTCTTCTTTTGGGCAGCTTCTCTAATATTTTTAATTTTTTGTTTCAGCTTTTTCTTTAAAGCTTTTGTTGCCCCTTCCATTTGTTTTTTAAGTTGTTGAATTTGTTTTTCAACTTTGTTCAAAGCTCTACCTGAATCGCCATGAGGATCGTTTTTTCCAGCGTCCTCTGCCTTTTTTGATTTAAGTACCTGATAGCCAGTAACCAAGGCTCCACCTAATAAAACAAATCATACTACTATACATCAACACCTTGTTAGAAAAAAAGTAAAGAGATTTCATTGAAAAAAGGGGAAGAAAGCATAGATATGTCTTTCACCAAAAAGATAAATTATGCTACTTCCACCAAAGGATGAAATTACA
>DROJ01000539.1 GCA_011321935.1 Bacteroidota bacterium
AGGTTCCTTCGCCGAGGTTTGAAAACACGTTGTCGGCTTGAAAAGCCCCGCCGTTCAAACTGTACGCATATGGCTCCATGCCGCCGCCGGCATTGACGGTGACCGTACCGTCGCTTTCGCCAAAGCAAGAAATGCCTTCGGAAACAGTGGCCGAAACAATCATTGTGTTGACCGCAACGATGGCGTTGACCGTTTCAAGGCAGCCATTTTCATCCATTACGGTCACCGTATAACTATTGTTGGAGAGGCCGGGGAAAACATTGCTGTTTTGAAAAACAATGCCGTCAATGCTGTATTGCAGCGTTCCCGTTCCGCCGTTGGCATTTGCCGTAATCACGTCGGCAACCACATCGGCAGAAAGGACAATGGGCGAGGGGTTGGTTATTTCAACGGTGTTGGTGTTTGCGGTGAAGCCAGTATTGTCCATCACGGTGACTGTATAAGTACCTGCCGCCAGGTTTTCAAAAACATTGCTGCTTTGAAAAGCGCCGCCGTTCAGGCTGTATTCAAATGGGGCATTGCCACCGGTCGGTGTTGCGGTAATGATGCCGTTGTTGGCATTGTTGCAGTCTATATTTTGCGAAAGCACGACAGAAGCAGCGAGGCTGTTTTCGATTATTTGTATTTGAAAAACTTGCCCGTGCAGCCACTTCGATTGTTCGTCGGTCACATCAAAAAGAAAGCTGTCCGTTAGTACCATGCTGCCGTCATGGGTATAAGAAAGGTTGCCCATGTCAATGTCTGTTTGGGTAAAAGAACTGCCCAGTTGCAGTGCTGCGCCCTGTAAATATAGGGTTCCGTTTTGGGGTTCGGAAAGGAGGGTAAATTTGCCGGTACTGCCCATGCCCTCTGCCTCAAGAAAGGAATTGGTGATGGTTCCGCTCATTCCCTGCGGCACGGTGAACACATTGTTGTTTATCAGAACAGCAGGCTCAAAACTTTCTGCCGAGCAGACTTCCAAAGTCCAGCCGTCCAATGAACCTCCATCCTGCGCAACTAGGTCGCTTATGGAGAGGGTCCAAGTCCCCAGTCCATTTTCACCTATAAAATTGGAGAGTGGTTCGATGGCCTGAAAATCTCCATCAATGGCCAGCGGGCTGGGGTTGCAAGTGTTCTCCAAGTCGTCGGCAGTGTTGGCTGCACTGTCAGAAAAGGAGACTTCCATGTTGTCGTTTCCGCAGCCGTATTGTTCGGCGGGCACGCCGGGCTGATCGAAGAGCAGCACTTCTGTACCGCCCGGGGAGGTCAAGGTGGCCAACAAATCGCCGACCCACGAATGGGAGGCATCCATGCTCAGGGCAATAGAAGAAACTGCTTTGTTGACCGGTACTTCGATGGTGCTTGTGACTGTTACGGCTTGGTTGGGGGAAATGGGGACAGGTACATTTTCGCTGGCATATTCCACACATGCGGGGGCGCCTGTCTGGAACGCAAAGAATTCGGAAAGAGGGCCTTCGCTGCACATGTTGAAGCCCCTTATCCGCCAATAATAAACCTGGGTTTCCATCAGTACGGGCAGGTCAAAGCTGTTTTCGGTCACGGTGTCTTGGCTCAGAAGTGTTTGAAAACCAGGGCTATCTGATAGCTCCACGTAATAGCCCGTGGCAAAAGGCACTTGCGCCCAAGTCAATACGCCCCCCGTGGGGGCTACTCCGCTACTGCCATCGAGGGGGTCAGTGTTTGTGGGGGTACCCGACACGAGGTCAAGGATAACGAGTTCTACTTGCGTGTTTTGGCTGATGGTCGTGCTAGTTCCTTCCACCTGAATGGTATAGGTGCCGGGAGAGAGGTTTTCGAGGCCATCCACTGTCATGGTGACGGTGCCGGAGGGGGCCGAGGGGTTGGCATCAAAGCTGACTGTTGCGCCAGCAGGAACATCCGTTGCCGTAAAAGTTATCATTTCATTGAAGCCGGACAATGCCTGGAGGTCAAATCCAAAATCGGCTTCTCCACTTTGACAGGCCATTTGGAGGGCAGGGTTTGGCGACAATACAAAGGTGGGCACGGCGGGCATTTCAATAGAAAAATTTTCATTTGAAATATCAAAAAAGATGTTCCCATTGGCCTTTACCATGACCCTCGCCTGGGTCGTTTCCTGGATCGGCACCAACACTTGTTCGCTGCCATCGTTTGGCGTATTTTCCGAAAGGAGAAAAGGGTAGGTCAGGCCTCCGTCTATCGAAAGGTAAATATCTACATTGGCGGCATTGATAGGGGCGGCATCAGTGTTGGCCACGTCCCAGTTCACGTCTTCCATGCCAGCTGTTGTCCATACGACGGCTGCCGTATTTGGCGCAGAGACAAGGAAGGGGCCGGCATTGTTGCTGAACTGCAGGTCCACGTCTGCCTCGTCCGTGCATCCGCCGCCGGGGTTGTTGTCCCTCACGGTGCAGCGGAAGTTCATCATCCGGCTGACTGAAGGAAGCACTTCCCAGGTCGGGCTGCTGTTGTTCACGATGGCACTGAGCCTCGGAAAGTAGCGGGTGGGCGATTCCACGGGCGGAAAAGAGCGGAAGGCCGGGCCTCCTGTATTGGTCGTTTCTGGGGGCATGTTGGCCACTTGGTTGTCCATTTGCTCCCAGCAATAGGTCAGCATATTGTCGCCGTCGGGGTCGGTGCCTTCGGCGGTGAGGGCAAAAGGGGTGGAGATGGGCAGGTTGTAAGAGGTGGCAGGGACGGCGACGGAGGGCGCATTGTTCCCGTTGGGGCTGAGGTCGGCGCAACTGCCGCCAGAACCAGTGACATGTGCGGCTATTTCTGCGAGGCTGACGGCATGGAAATGGTCGTCGCTAAAGTTTTGTGAATTGGGGGCGCAAATGCCGGCGTAGCCCATGATGGTATTGGCGCTGCCGGGTTCCATTGCGGTCGCATTGTTGCGGTTGCAAGGGTTGTTTTGGGTATGGTTGCCACCAAACTGATGCCCCATTTCATGGCAAACATAATCCACGTAAAAGGGGTCGCCGACGGGGTTTGTCAAACCTGTTACCCCCATTGCCTTTCTATTATTGCTGCAAACGGAATTGAGCTGCGCAATACCTCCGCCGCCTGTCGAGAATACATGGCCGATGTCGTAATTGGCGTTGCCGATAATGTTGCCAACGGTTGTTTGGTTTTGGCCCAACATTGTTGAGCCGTTGTTATTGGTGTAGGGGTCGGTAGCGGCATTCAAAAAGATGAGCTGGTCTGTGTTGGCGATCAGTTCGAGGGTGAGGTTGGCATCCCGTTCGTAAATGCTGTTCACCCTGGTGATGGCCACATTGTACTCGGCCATTACGGAGGCAACGGTGCCGCCGTGAAATTGGGCATACTCGCCGGTGCAGGCTAGGGCCAGTTCAAAAGTGCGGTGCATACAATCGCCCGCGAGGTTTTTGTCGGCTGGCTGGACTATGTTTTTTGGAAAGGGGGGGGCATCCACCAAACATTCAAAGTCCTGTTTTTTTGAATAATCTTTTTTGAAATAACAGACATAATGTTCGGTGTCGCCCACCGCGTAGGCATCTATATAAACGGTGCTGTGGCGTGCCGAAAGGATGATGCCGTGAAAGCCTTTTTGCGTTACCCCAAAACGGAAATAGGCCGTTGGGTCTTCTTTGCTCCAGCCCGCGTAGGATTTCATGCCAGGGTACTTTGCCGCGAGGCCGGGGTGCATCACCGGGGCTTCCATGATTTCAAAATCTTGAAAGAGGCCTGTTGGCAAAGGCACGGGCAGGGTGGGGGCTTTTGATTTTGCCCCCTCGGTAAAGCGGAGGGGGGCTTCTTTTAAAATTTCGCTCAAAGCAGATAGGTCGAGCGAGAAGGTTTTGTACTTGTCCGGCACGATGCGGCGCTCCGCATTTTTTTTGGCAAAAGCAACTTCTTTGGCTGACCGCCAAATGCCGTTTTGACTGTTTTGGGAAAATAAGGAAATAACAAAAAGGAGTGATAGGACAGTAGTTAAGAGCTTTTTCATACTGGTTTAAATTGTGTGCGTTATTGTTTTAAAATTATAGACCCGTCAAAAATTAAAGATAATTCTGTCCGGGGGGGTATACTGCACCATAATAGGTTTTGTGCATTTGCCCTCGCCAGCCCCCAGCCCCAAAAGGGGAGTACCTGCCCTCAATGCACAAAACCTATTATGGTGCAGTTTATAAAGGCGGGTGTTTCCTTTCGGAAGTAAAGATATGCCTGTTTATGTTTTTAAAAGAAAGATAGCAGCGGTTTGTTGGGAGGCTTGCAAAATGGGAGCGGATTTAGTTTTTCCCGGTTGGAAAGGTGCGGAATATTTTCACTATCGCAAAAGCACCACGTGGCCCCTTAATGCCCTTTCCTCCCTACTTTCGTACCTGACCAATGCCTTCCACGCAAAGACCCCGGGGTTGAGGAACTTCCCGTCCAGCCTGCCGTCCCAGCCGGATGCTTCAATGCCCGGCGGCAGGTGCTTGCCCTCGAACACCATTTCCCCCCAGCGGTCATAGATCTGCAGGTAGATGATTTCCAACACCTTATTATTGCTGTACAGGATGAAGTGGTCGTTCACGCCGTCGCCATTGGGGCTGAAGGCGGTGGGGGCGTAGAGCCGCGGCTCGCACCGGGCGGGGGCTTCGGACGGTGGGTAGTCGGCGATGCCGAAAGCGAGGGACTGGCCGCAGCCGTTGGCATCGGTGACGGTGAGGCCGTAGCTGCCCGCGGGCAGGGAGCTGAGGGCAGTGCTGTCCTGTGTGCCGTTGCTCCATTGGAGTTGGTAGGGGGCCGTGCCTCCGCTGACCTGGGCTGCTGCAGTGCCTTCCTGTTTGCCCTCACAGGTGGGCGTGGTGCTTATTTCCACCGCTGTTTCCTCAAAGAGGGAGATGCTGAAATAGTGCAGCGAATCACAGCCGTTGGCCGCCGTGAAGTTGTCCGTGTAGGTGCCGGGGCCGCTTTCCTCGCTGCCGAAGACAAGCACCGACGTGCCGGGACAGATGACAGTGTCGGCCATGCTTTCTGAAAGGGGCAGCGGTGCCACCCGGTACAGCACCGTGCTGTCGCAGCCCTGCTGGCTGTTGTAAACGACGGCCTGCTGGCTGCCCGCTGGGACGGACTGCCCGCCTATTGACAATGCCCCCCCCTCGCAGGCGGTGGTGTCGAGTTCGATGTAGAAGGTGTCACGGGGGTGGATGGTATAGATGACCAAAGAATCACAGCCATGCACTGTTTGCAAGGTTACGGTCACTGTGGTGTCTGCAGGGTACTCTATGCCGCCCAGTTCGATATTGCCCCCCGCACAGGCAAAGGTATCCCTTTGGGGGGGCATCCATGTGTAGGTCAAGTTTACAAAAAACGTTATTTCGGCTTTTGATTCACAGCCTTCCGCTGTTGTGGCAATTCCATAAAACCTATGGCCCAGATCAGGGGAGAACTTTGTTAAAACACCCGTCTCGGCACAGGTGTCGCAAAAGATGTAAGCATCGGTGCCAGGGCCAGCAACATTGTCATACCAATTATATGATTCGAAGCCCTGGGGCATGGACAGGTAAACAGTATCATCATTGCACCCGCCGAAAACCGTGTCCACCCCAAAGTCGAACTGCGGCACCTCGTAATATCCGAAATGGATGCTGTCGGAATGCAGGATGCCGCACCTGTCCACCGCCTCGACCCAGTACTGCCCGGTGTCCTGCACAAGGAGGGCCGAGTCCGTGCCTCCGTCGTTCCAGAGGAAGGATTGATAATCATTGAAATCCTCGACCAACAAAATCGGTTCGGAATCCGGGCAGATGGTCGTGTCCGGGCCAAGGTCGAGCACGGTATCATAAGGGGCAACCCTGATGCTGTCGCGGTTGTTGAAATAACCGCATTCCTCCACCTCCATGCCTGTATATCCACAATTGGGGTCAATGGGGGTGGCGGAACCCAACGGGGGGTTGAGCAGGAAAAACAGTTCCCCGGTGGGGCTGGCCGGCACCCGGATGTTGAAAAAATGCCTACAATGCGTACCCGGTCCGAGTAGGGACGAGGGGAGATTGCCCAATCGGAAAGTATCCAGCAAGTTGGCAGCCTGACTGAAGGGGTCTTTGTCGTACACCCCGACCAGAAGGCTGTCCCGAGGCCAGGGCGCCGTCCCGTTGTTGCAGACTTGAATGGAACTGACCAGATTATGGTCGGGGCAGGAATAAGCCAAGGACAGGCTGAAAATGTCCATGTCGGGCAGGCTGTCGCAGCAGAGGTTGTAGGTGCTTATCTGGGCGTCCTTCACCGGGAGGTAGAAGTCAACCATGTCCACCGGCACCGTCTCCACTGCCATGACAAAACCGGCCACGCCTACCGATATGTCTTCGACGAGGATATCCAAAGGGATATCATGGCAATTCTCTCTATCTTGCGCATCCAACTTCATCAGCCCCATGCCCCCATAGCTTGACCTACCGGACAACAATACGGTACTATCGGATAAAAAGCGGACAGTGCTCGCTTCACCAAAAGCCCCATAGTCCTTGTTCCATACAATTTCGCCCTCGCTGTCAATGATGGCCAAGGAAGGTGCGGAATCTTCATTAAACCATGACGGTGGCAATTGGTGATCATTGCTGAAATGATAAATGTCGGAAAAACTTACCCAGACCTGCCCTCCCGGGGATTCCAATAGGCCGTTCACAAAATCGGTGATGCCGTATAGGGTGTCCTGATAAGACTTTGCCCAAAGCAGGTTTCCTGACAGGTCAGTTTTAAGGATGGTTGCCCATTCGAACGAGTATGGGGATTCCCGCTCCTGAATGCCGCTGCCCAACAAATATCCATCTGCAATCGGCAGCAGGGACCTTGCGACACCGAAGGTCTTGTTCCCAGAGGATTGGTAAGCGTATTTTTTCCCAAAATCAAAATCACCTTCCGGCGAAAGGCGGAACAGTACAAGGCTGTCCTTTTCTGGGAAGGAAGTCCGCCCTTCCACCGCTATGTCCCCTGAAGGGGTAAAGCTCAATGCGGAAAAAAAGATATGTCCATTCCCGTCAGTATAGGTCTTCGCCCATTGCACATTGCCCGACAGGTCTAGTTCGGCGATGATGGACTTTTCATAGTTGAGTTGGTCGTACTGGCCGCTGACAATGATGTTGCCATCAGGGGTCAGGTTGAGGGTGTAGAGCCATGTTGCCTGCATGAAGTCCTTGGCCCAAACCACGTTGCCATGTTTGTCGAATCGGGCCAGAAACGGGGCATCTATATCTATCGCAGAGGGGACAGAGCGGTAGCGCTTGGGGCACATCACCACAAATCCTGAATCGGGCAATACCACTAGCCCTCGTAGAACTTCGTCCACGTCCTTGGTTAAATAGGGCGAACCTATTGGTATGATGGTGTCCAACCCCACAATCTTTGCAAATTCGGGATTGCCCTCATTGTCCACTTTCAGGATGGTACCATCCCTTCCTACGTCGGGGCCGAATATGAAGGGGCTCCATGTATTGCCCACCAATACAGCCCCGCCACCGGGGACAGGGGAAAAAGCCCCAAAGTTTTGGCTGAAGTCTTGCCAGAATACTGGCGCACGCAAGTGATAAGAATTATTGAACAGAGGCGGCACACTGTCCACAACAACACCTTTACAAGACGGGGCGCAAAATACCGACAAGGAGGAAAGCAATGCCATTGAGATGGCCAGCAACAGTATTGGGTAAAATTTTTTCATGGGCGTTGATTTAAAATTTGGGAATGCAAGGTACAAAGCCTTGCCAAACTTGGAAAATAAGTATTGTGTATAATAAGGGTTTTCTTATAAAAATGTTTGAAACAAAAAATGGCAAGAAAGAAATCGTAAATTTAGGTGTCAAAAATCAAAATTCACGAAATCAATACTTGCCTTATGACTAAAAGTACAACATTTTTTGAAGCCCTGCAAAAAGATGAA
>DROJ01000540.1 GCA_011321935.1 Bacteroidota bacterium
CGCACACCAGGCATCGCAGTTCCGCTAAAGCGGATGACAAAAAACAGCGGGGCCGAATGAGCATTTTGTGCATTTGCCTTGAACTATTAAAATGATACAATAAAAATGAAAATGAAAATTAAAAACTCCAGCCGTTCCTTTAACCTTGGATTTTTATTTTTAAAAAAAAGGAAGTCTAAGGTTTAGGGAACGGCTGGAGTTTTTCATTTTAATTTTCATTTTTATTTTCAATAAGGCCGTAGCAGTTGTCCCACGAGCCCCATTTATATTTTTTTGAAACGATGGCAATGAAAACAATTGCAGTCACAAAGAACCCTGCCAACATGAACGGCATGTTCACCTCCGATGTTTTGAACAGCGCCGCCGTCTGCACTGCCGATGCGTCGAAAGTAACGAACAGGGCGCTATAAATATTGGTTGCCGCATGAACGCCGAGTGCCAGTTCGAGGCCATTGTCCATCAAAGTCAAGATGCCCAAAAACAGGCCGACCCCTATATAATAGGTCATGCTCAGGCCGAGGCCAAATTCTTTGACCTCCGGGTTCATCAGGTGCATGGTTCCGAAACCTATTGAGGTCAGCAACAAAGGTATCCACTTGTATTTGCTCAACAAACCGATTCCCTGCATAAGATACCCCCTGAACATCAATTCTTCAAAAGATGTTTGCAGCGGAAAAATGAAAATGGCGATCAGCAGCAAAACAAAAAACTGGCTGGGCTGGAATTGGAAAGTATAGACATCGGGGTTCAGCAAATAGAAAACAAATTCCATCGCAATTGCCAAAGCCATCCACAGGCCAAAACTGAAAAATATTTTCTTCCAATTTATTTTCAGCGTCGGGTTGATAATGGAATTAAACGGTTTTTTATGGATAAAACGGACGCCGATCCAAAGGAACACCAATCCAAATACAAAGGCCAACAACATCAGGAAAATGGTCAGGTTTTGATCCAGGCCCAATTTGCTGAAATCCATCGTCTCCGCCATTTCGGCAATTTCCGCTTGGCTTAAGCCACTGTCCGCAGCCTTTGCAATTAAAATGGCCGTCAGTGGAAGTTGCCCAATGAGGGTCCCTGCCCCTACCAAAATCAAGGTAGCCAAATACTGCCACCACTCGTTCTCGCCTATTGAAGCACTTTTTAGAAACATATTCCAGAAATAGATTTGGGGTAAAATTAAATGGTTTGAATGGTTGAATGGTTAAATGGTTTGAATGGTTAAATGGTTTGAATGGTTGAATGGTTGAATGGTTGAATGGTTAAATGGTTAAATGGTTAAATGGTTAAATGGTTTGAATGGTTAAATGGTTGATTAAAGGCTCGACGAATTGAGTTCCGTCGAATCTTTTACCAACCATTCAACCATTCAACCAAAAAAGCCCTGAAAGAATAGACTTCCAGAGCTTTTTTTCGCGAAATATTTCAAAAATATTTAGTTCTTTCCAAAACCACCTGTAGATGCAGGTACACTCTCCTCAACAGGTTTAGGGTTTACCTTTCCTTTGATTTTGAGCACATGCGTTGGAGTGGATTCGTTGGTGGTCAGCGTCACTGTTTTTTGGAACGGCCCTACCCTTTTGGTATCATAGCGGACTTCGATTTCAGAAGTTTCGCCGGGAAGGACTGGCTCCTGTGCGTACTTAGGCACGGTGCAGCCACAGCTTCCTTTTGCTTTGCTGATGATGAGCGGCTCATCGCCAACGTTGGTGAATTTGAAGATACGGAGCGGGTCAGAACCCTGCTCAATCGTTCCGTAATCTATTTCAGTGGTTTCAAATTCCATCTTTGGGCCATCTGCGGCAGCGCCAGCATCACCGCCCGCAGCAGGTGTTGCATCTTGTGCAAATGTCATGGTGGCAAAAAGTGCGAAAGCTAAAAAAGAAAGTAATTTTTTCATCAGAATTGAATTTAAATTTTTGGTTTGATTTCTAAATTGATGGTGCAAATTTATAACCAAAAATGTTGGGGTGAAAGTGTTGGATTGCAAACGCTATGTTAATGTAAAATGCAAGCCTGTTAACAATCACCAAAAAATAATCACCAAGTCATTTCCATTTTTCCAGAACTTATGTATATTTTCGCATTCCAAATACCAGTTATTTGAAATTATGTTCTGTCTATTGGCCTTGCCCCCCCATCCCCTTTTTACCTGAAACTTGAACAGACCTAACCAAATATAATTTTGACAATATGCGTATGATCGAAACACCAATCGCCGAATTCCTGTCAACGGAAACAACTAATTTGGACGAAAGCTACCGCAACGATGTCCTCAGAGATTTTTGGATATGCTGTGTCAGCCGCGAAGCAAGTATTCTCGGAAGAAAAGAAGTGCTGGGCGGGAAAGCAAAATTCGGGATTTTTGGCGACGGAAAAGAAGTCCCGCAGGTTGCCATGGCAAGGGCTTTCAAAAAAGGCGACTGGCGTTCGGGTTATTACCGCGACCAAACTTTCATCTTCGCCCTCGACCTCCTCAGCGTCGAAGAATATTTCTCCCAAATATATGCCGACCCCGAAAACGAACCGATGAGCGGCGGACGCCAAATGAACGGCCACTTCGGCACTCCGACCATTGACGAAAACGGCGAATGGCTGCACCATAAAAACCTCTACAACAGCGCAATGGGCATTTCCAGCACCGCAGGGCAAATGGCGCGGTCGGTCGGTTTGGCACTCGCCTCTAAAAAATTCCGGGAATACCCACATCTTTCCGAAAAAACGGTTTTCAGTAAAAACGGCAATGAAGTCTGCTTCTGCACCATCGGCGATGCAAGTACCTCGGAAGGGGCATTTTGGGAGTCGGTCAATGCGGCTGCGGTGCTCAAAATACCGCTGCTCGTTTCCGTTTGGGACGATGGCTACGGCATCTCCGTACCCACCAAATACCAGACAACCAAAGGCAGTATTTCAGAGGCATTAAAAGGTTTTCGGCCTAACGTAAAAGGAGGCGACGGCATGGAGGTACATACCGTAAAAGCATGGGACTACCCCGCATTGGTGGACCTCTATGAAAAAACCGCCGAATATACCCGCGAAACCCACACCCCCGCTTTGATCCATGTCCAAGAATGCACGCAGCAGTTGGGGCATTCCACTTCCGGCTCGCACGAGCGCTATAAATCAAAGGAACGCCTGCAATTTGAGCGGGACAAAGATTGCATCAAAATAATGGGCGAATGGATGGTCGAAATAGGCATCACCACCGAGGAGGCCATCCAAGACATGCGCCGCCGCGCAAAGGAATACGTGCGCAATTGCAAGAACAGGGCCTGGGCGAATTACTACAATCCCGTAAAAGAAAAGGCCGGCCAATTGGCCAAAATTTATGAAAGCGCCTTGGCGGAAACACAAAACAAGGAAAAGGTGCAGGCACTCTACCGGTCTTTCAAATCCCTTTTCACCCCCGTTTATGCCGATCTGGTAAAAAATGCCCGGCAACTGAATTTTGCCATCAGGAAGGAAAACCTGAGCGCACAGCCAGCACTCGACGCCTTCCTCGACCTCGCCAAAAACCTCGCACACAAACGCTACCACACCGAACTTTATAGCTCCAGCAAATACGCAGCGCTCAACGTGCCCGTCATACCGCCTGTTTTTTCTGAAAATTCAAAAGTGAAAAACGGCTACGAAGTTGCCAATGCCTTTTTTGACAAAGCCTTCCAAAAATACCCCAACCTCTTTGCCTTTGGCGAAGACACCGGGAAAATAGGCGGCGTGAACCAAAGCATGGCCGGCCTGCAAGAAAAGCACGGTGAAGGAAGGGTTTTCGACACGGGCATCCGTGAATGGACCATCATGGGACAGGCAATCGGCATGGCACTGCGCGGCCTGCGCCCCATCGCCGAAATTCAATACCTCGACTACCTCATCTATGGCCTCTCCCCTCTTTCCGACGACCTCGCCACCCTGCGCTACCGCAGCAACGGCATCCAACAAGCCCCTGCCATCATCCGTACCCGCGGCCACCGCTTGGAAGGCATCTGGCATTCCGGCTCGCCGATAGGTATGCTGCTGGGCGCATTGCGGGGCATGTACCTCTGTGTGCCGCGCGACTTCGTGCAGGCCGCCGGCATGTACAATACCCTCCTCCATTCCGACGACCCCGCCCTCGTCATAGAATGCCTGAACGGCTACCGCCTCAAAGAAAAAATGCCCGACAATATCGGTGAATACACCGTGCCGCTCGGCGTTCCCGAAGTGCTGATAGAAGGAACGGACATTACTTTGGTAACCTACGGCACCTGTGTGCGGGTGGCCAAAGCTGGCATCCAACTGCTGCAAGAACAGGGCATCTCCGTCGAACTGATAGACGTGCAGACCCTCCTCCCCTTCGACCTCGAACACCGCATCCTGCAATCACTGAAAAAGACCAACCGCATCGTTTTCATGGACGAAGACCTGCCCGGTGGCGCTACCTCTTATATGATGCAGGAGGTTCTCGAAAAGCAGGGCGGCTACCGATTCCTCGACTCTGCCCCCGTGACTTTGACTTCAAAAGAACACCGCCCGCCCTATGGCACGGATGGGGATTATTTTTCTAAACCACACGCGGAGGATGTGTTTGAGGTGGTGTATGAGGTGATGAGGGAGGTGGATCCGGAGAGGTTTTGATGGCCGGGGAAATGGGGTCATATTC
>DROJ01000541.1 GCA_011321935.1 Bacteroidota bacterium
CTTCTTTTTGCGCTGCTTTTTTCCTTTGCCTATACGTTGGTTTAATTATTTGTTCTCAGTCCAACTGCTCTGTTATATTCTTTTACGTACTATCGAGAAACTTGCCGTTAATTAAGGGACTTTGTAATAAATAACCTACCCAGATGACGAGTTTGTTTTTTCTTTTGAGTAAATGAAAAAATCAGTGCATACTGGTTGTACGTGCTTATTTTTTCATAAAATCAAAAGGAAAAATGCCTGCCCCGACACCTCGGGGAAGCCGTCAGGTGGGTAGGTTATTTATTACAAACTCCCTAAAATGCTCGGACTTTAATTCTTAAGTTCAAGCATAATTTATTTATTAAAAAAAAAGGGAATTGCTTTACCTGCCAGCAGGTGAAATATGCAATCTATATATCAATTTGAAATTATTTTCAATCATATAGCCAATGGGATATTTTTTTATTTCAGGCCGCTATAATTATTGTGGATATGGAATATACTGTAATTGGTAATTTCCTTTTTTTAATCAATTTGCCAACTCAATAAACGACTGCAAATGAATTATGCTTTTGTCCCGGGCCGTACTTCCTATGAGCGGTATATGAGTTTATTTTTCAGGTATAAGACCAATACCGAATTAATGCCCCGCCGAAGGAACCTGCGCCAGGTGGACCAATTTATTGACCGCCTCGAAACCAATTCCAGCGTGGCCCGTCCGGTCGAAGAAATTTTCATTTGCTCACATGGAAACGATAGCGGGTATTTACAGATACAAATGGCCGATATCCTCATGAACGGGAGAAGTCGGTCAACTACTAACACCACTTTTGAAATATTGGAAGAAGCCGTGCGAACCGGTGCCGTGAACATACCCTCGTCTGTACTTCTGCCGAGGCCCGTTGTTGGCGGCAGCCCCCTTCCTGCCGTTGTCCATATCAAAGGTTGCAAGATCGGACAGACCGAACCTTTTGTCAGGAAACTCAAAGAAGCCTTTGGAGGGCAGGTAGCAGTGACCGCACCAAAACATTTTCACCTCGTGCAGGTAATCAGGAGGGTGGGCGCATTTACCTATTTGGGATATGATTTTGCAGTCAAACGGAAAACGCCCTTTCGCAACAAAGCTGAATTGGTGACTGCTTTCCAAAATGAACATTTCCAGTATTTTGACAGTACGCCGGTCCCTGATGACGTGTGGGACCAACGAATACCCCGCGATATCCGGCGCCGCAAAAAACGTTTCAGGCCCACTGTCAACCTGGGTACACCCATACAGCGCAATGCCAGGCGCCAGATGTCTTCTATCAGGGTGATCGGTGAGTTCCGGCACAAGCCGGAACGTTTTCGTTTTAATGTGACTGTAAGCGGCTCGGCGCCGGGAACGTCCACTGCTGCCCGCATGGCCGTGTTGAGGCAAGCCCTGCAAAACCACCCTGTCTTTCAGGCCACGCATGAGTTTCCGATGTACGAGCGCTATGAATACGCTTCGCTCGATGATTTCATTGACGGCTTTACTTGGCGTTTCGCTTGGAGAAGGAGGCATAACCTGCTGAGGTGCAACGCCGTCCGCCACCGATACACCCTGATCCTGCCGGTTGTTGAACCTACAACCAATAACCTGTGCCTCAATTTTTTTCCGAGGCCCGGCAACCCGACCCCCGAAATCCGCCTGTTGCCCGAAAGCGACCCCCGGTTTTTTCTAACTGTTTAACTCAGCTTATGACTTCCGAAAGAGATACCCTCATTGCTTTGGCCGAAGAAATAGGTTTTGTCTTCAGCCCATTGAAAGATGCTATTCAAAACGGCGCATCCGTTTCGGCCTTTCTGTTTGAGTTGGGTTGGCATGTCCCCGACGGCGCAGTTCCGCAGCCCATTCAGGACATTGCCGCGCCGCTGAACGACCTGCTGAACACCCTCGAAAGCGGTACGCTCGACGAATCAAACATCGGTGCGTTTTTAGCAAAAATAGCTTCGCTCACCAGCGGCATCATTCAAATAGGCACCAAGCCTGATGGGCTGTTCCCCGCCACCCTCGATGTCAATGAGTTTAAAAATGAATTTCCAAAACAGCTTATCCAATACCTTTTTGTCGAATATTTGTTAGGTGTCAGGCCGCAATGGGGCTCGGTCATGAAGCTCATCGGCATCATCCGTTTGGAAGAAGTGGAGGAAGCAGGCCTCCGCCCTGCCTACCTCAAACGCGAGATTGCCTGGAACGACTTGGCCAATTTTTTCAACCAGCCAGAACAGGTTTTCACCAATGCCTATAAATGGGGGACTTCTGATTTCAAAACAACCGAATTTGCCGACAGCCTCATGGATGTCGGTATTGCGATGGGCCTCAATGTGCGGCAAGAAGGGCTGGAAGATGAAATTTTCGACAGATTGGCGCAGGGTGCGACCCACCCCGACGAGGTCAACCCCTGGCAGATATTTTTCCCCATCATCGAAGACCCGCTTTCCAACCCGGCATTCGAGGTCGGCATCGGCATTTTTCAACTGCCCGAAACGGCCACCAACAAGCCCGGTTTTGCAGTGCTGCCTTATGCCACTGCCGAGTTGGAAGAAGAGATAGCACTCGCCGACAACCTCCAATTTGTTTTTGACATTGCGGCCGATTTGAGGCTGGGCATCGGTATTACCGTCCGGCCAGAAGATGCCGTTCAGATACTCGTCAACATCATTCCTTCCGGCACCGGCGAGGCGCCTCCTTCCAGCCTCCGCCTCAAATTGGGGCTGAAATACGAGAACCCCGACGGCCCTACTGTCCTGCTCGGAAAGAGCGACGGAAGTCGCCTCGAAATCCAATCTTTTGCCATCAAAGGCGGCGGGACGGTCGTTACCGACGGCAGCCACGAAGTCTTGGCCGAGGCCGAACTCAAAGGCGGCAAATTGGCCATCAAAGCAGGCGAGGGCGACAGCTTCCTCAAATCTATCCTCGGAGAAAACGGCATCGAAGGCAACTTCGACCTGACCCTCGGCTGGTCGAGCAAATTGGGCGTTTATTTTCAGGGGAGCGGCGGTTTGGAGATTGCCCTGCCCACCCATATTTCGCTCGGGCCTATTGAAATTCAAGGACTTACGATTGGCGTTTTGCCGCAGGCAGGCCAAATCCCCATTGCGTTGGGCGCCGATATAAAAGGCAGCCTCGGCCCTATGACCGCAGTGGTGCAGGGTATCGGTTTCAGGATGGTCTTGAGTTTTCCCGACGACCACGACGGCAACATGGGGCCCGTCCAGTTCAGCCCCGAATTCAAGTGGCCTTCGGGCGTCGGCCTGTCCATTGACGGCGGCGGCTTTGTCGGCGGCGGCTTCCTAAAGCTCGAACCCGAAAAAGGCGAGTACGCCGGCGGCCTTGAACTCGAATTTCAGGGTACCATCGCCCTCAAGGCCATCGGCGTTCTGAATACCATCATGCCCGACGGCAGCGATGGTTTTTCCCTGCTCATCATCATCACCGCAGAGTTCACGCCCATTCAATTGGGCTTCGGTTTTACCCTCAACGGCGTCGGCGGCCTGCTCGGCGTCAACCGCACCATGGAACTCGAAGTGCTGCGCCTCGGCGTCTATGACGGCTCGCTCAACAGCATCCTTTTCCCGCGCGATGTGGTGGCCAATGCCAGCCGCATCATCAACGATGTGCAGCGCATTTTTCCGCCTTCCGACGGCCAGTTTGTTTTTGGCCCGATGGCCAAATTGGGATGGGGAACGCCCACCCTCATCAGCCTCGAACTCGGCCTCGTCATCGAACTGCCCGACCCTGTCCGTATCGCCATTTTGGGCGTCATGCGCCTCAACCTGCCGACCGAACAACTGTCCATCGTTTACATCCAGATCAACTTCCTTGCAACCATTGATTTTGATAAAAAACTGTTTACCCTCGATGCCACGCTCATCAATTCGCGCATCCTCACTTTTACGCTCACGGGCGACATGGCCATCCGCCTCTCGTGGGGCGACGATGCCAATTTCCTCTTTACCATCGGCGGTTTCCACCCTGCGTACAAGCCGCCGCCACTTGGTCTTCCATCGCTGAAACGCTTGGCGCTCGTCATTTTCAGCGGCAACCCCGACGTGCGCGCCGAAGCCTATTTTGCCCTCACTTCCAACACTGTCCAGTTTGGCGCAAAGCTATCGCTGCAAGCCTCGGCCGGCCCTGCCCGGGTGCATGGCTACCTTTCGCTCGATGCCCTCATCCAGTTCAACCCCTTTTATTTCCTCGTCGAGTTTGGGGCCATGCTGGCAGTGAGCATTTTTGGCGAAGACCTCCTCAGCGTACAGGTCAGCATGTCGCTCGAAGGCCCGGCGCCCTGGCATGCTTGGGGCAAGGCCAAAGTGTCCATCAGTTTCTTCTTTTTCTCCGTCAGCGTCACGGTCAGCTTCGATGTCACTTTTGGCGCCGACAAAAAGAAAATTGCCCCGCCCGTCGAGGTCTTCCAACCACTTGTGGAGGCATTGCGGCAGCAGGGAAATTGGGAAGCGCAGAGCCTGCCCGGCACACGTATTATGGTCTCCCTCCGGGAAATACCAAAAGTGGAGCAGGGCGATGATCTGATATTGCACCCCTCAGGCCTCATTCAGGTGTCCCAAAAGGTAGTGCCGCTATATTTTGAAATAAATAAATTTGGTGAAAACGTGCCCAAAGAAGGGCAAAATTATTTTGAAATAGAATCCCTGAAAATAGGCGATGAAACCTTCCAGACCGACAAGCTCAAAGAGCAGTTTGCCCCTGCCCAGTTCCGTAAAATGACGGACGCCGAAAAGCTGTCCAAAAAATCTTTTGAAAAATTCAAGAGCGGGGTGAAGGTCAAAGGTTCGGACAAGCTCGAAGCGAGTTACGTCGCTGCCATGGAGGCCGCTTACGAACTCAGCTACGTGCCCGACAGGCGGGCAATCATCACCTTCCTGCTCATCGAATCATTGATTGATATTTTCCTGAAAAACAGCGCCGTCGCCAAGTCCGACCTCGCTTACGAACCCAACCGCCCCTCTGTTTTGGATGCCCCAACAGTGAAGGTCGGCACCGAGCCCTTTGTCATCGCAAACGCCGACACACTGACCATGCACCACAACGATTTGGTTTTTGAAACAGAGGCCGAGGCCGACGTGGCCTACCAACAAATGGTTTTTGAAAACCCAAGCCTCATCAGCAAGTTGGCAGTGATGCCAAAGTTTCAATTGAATTGATAGCAGGGCATCACCTCTGACGCCCTGCTACTGATGAACAATCAACAATTAACAACAATTTGATATGGCATTAGCCCGATATTCATTCCTTCCCTGGCTCCGCCGGGGCATCGTCAACGAAATAAATGCGCCGCAGCCCAATGCCTCCCGCGCCAAGCTCGACGTGGTTTTGAACGTCGTTGCCAAAGCAAAAAAAGGTGCGGCCAGCACCGGCACCGCTACCGTCACGCAGACCATGAGCCTCATCGGCCCCGGCGATGTTATCGGCATCAACAAGAGCATGGTAGTGCGGACCGAACCCCGCCACAACATCTCCGATTTTGAGCCTAACTACTTGGCGTTCATAGAGTTCTACGACGAAGACTTCCCCTGGCGCTACACGCCTGCACCGCCCTCTGCCAACCATCGCCTGCAGCCCTGGCTCGCATTGATGGTTTTAAAAAAATCAGAATTTCAGCGGGTCAATGCGCCCGGCAGGCCATTGGCCGGCATAAAATTGAATGCCCCTGCCGAGCCGATAATGCCCCTGCAAAACCAGACTTGGGCCTTTGCCCACGTCCACATCAACCAGCGCATCAATGCCAATGATCTGAACGATCACAGCTTTTCGGAAAGCGACCGCAACAGCCTCGACAATTTATTGAAAAACAACCCCGACAAAGGAATTTCGAGGTTGGTTTCGCCCCGCAGGTTAGAACCCAAAACGGGCTACATCGCCTTTCTTGTTCCTGCTTTTGAAGTAGGGCGAAAAGCAGGCTTGGGCATTGATGTCGCTCCCGACGAGCCGGGCTTGGCATCCTCGTGGGCTGATGGGCAACTCGAATTTCCAGTCTATTTCGAGTGGTCATTTAGCACCAGCCAATTGGGCGATTTTGAAACATTGGTGCGCCGCCTCCAACCAAAAACGATGGATCCCCGCGTGGGCATTCGCTACATGGACGTGCAAGAACCCGGCTTTGGTGTGAACGGCATAAAAACCCAATTTTCTGATCAAATCAGCCCCAGCCAAGAGGTCATTCACCCCGAGGGGGTGGTCGGTCTGGAAGGGGCATTGAAAGCACCTGGCACGCGGGAAGTACCGCCTGATTACCTCAACGAAGCAGGCCGTTTTGACAAAAAAGTGGCTGCCGTCATCAACGATGGAATAGAGGAAGCAGACATGGGCGGCGACCCCGTCATCGTGCCGCCGCTGTATGGCCAATGGCATGCTCTGGCAAAAAAACTGGGCGTCGAAGCAGGCGATTCAGGCTGGGTGAACGACCTCAACAAAGACCCGCGTTTCAGGGCCATTTCCGGCATCGGAACAAAAGTGGTGCAGGACAACCAAGAGCCGCTGATGCGCAAGGCATGGCAGCAGGTCGGCGATGTTTTGGCGGTCAACAGCCTCATCCGGCACACGCAGGCCTCCATGTGGGTCACGCAGATGATGTTCGACAAAAACCTGAAAACGATGATGCCCGCGCGGACACTTCAGGTGACTTTTCCCGTCCACAACCGCGTCAAAGGAAGCCCCGTCACCATCAAGTTTTTGACCCGGAACAGCCGTTTGCCGCAGGCGGTACTTTCTGGAAATTTTAGGAAAATACTGCGCCCGCGCAGCCTGACGGCGAAGCGCTTCATCCCCGAAGAAAACAAAAACGGGGCGGTCGCAGACATCATCCAAGACCTCAACGACGGCAAACTGAGTGCCGCACCGCCGCTTGATTTACCGAAGGAAACACCCTCTTTGGACATCCTTGATGATGGCCTCAACCCGACGCCGCCCGAACAGCCTGAACCTCCAACAGAACAGCCCACCGACCCCGTTTCTACCAAAGTCCCCAACTGGATTTTACTGCTTTTAGCGCTCATTCTTTTGGGCTTGATTTATTTTTTCAATGAATATTGGATACCCATTGCGGGGCTGTTGTTGGTCGTTTTGGCATTTGTTGATTTCAGGAAATTTTTCAAAAAAACGGATGATATTGACGAGCAACCCACTGACCCGGGCGATGTGCCAACCGATGGCGGCGGCGATACTGAACCTCCCGCCGACAACGAGATCCTCCCCACCGACGGCGGCCTGAACGACGACGACATTGGCCTGCCAGATTTTAAGCCCGGCAACATCGGCGAGGGCGAAACGACCGAACCAAAGGAGGTGCCGGTTGACCCGCCGGGCAGGGATTTGACCGACGATGAAAAAGAAAAAATCGGACATTTATTCGACCCAGAAATTCTGGAAGATGGCAAGCCCGTGGTCATTGTGCCGCCCGAAGATTTTGAATTGAAACCACCCATCGGAACGGGCGAAACTGCTCCGCCCGATGTGCCAAATGACTCCTCTGTGCCGCCCACTGGCAAAGAAGATTTCAAAACGGCGCTCGATGATTTGAAAGAAGAACTCGGCGGAACAATCCCTGAAATTCCCGAACGACAACCGCTCGACATCGACAATGCGGTGATAAAAATAAAAGCTGCCGTTGACCCAAAAAATGCCTTTCCAAAACGCCTGCGGCCAAAGGTCAACATCATCGGTTTTGACTATTTCCATTTTATTTTGAAATACAATGACTGGCGGAAATTTGGGCAGCCGACCATTCCTCAGCCCGGCATTTTGTTGGATTTGGAGCGCATCGTGGAGGTGATGGCCTACCCCCATTTCAAGCAGCCGATGTACGAGGCGCTGCGCGACCTCTCGCCCGACCTCTTTGTGCCAAACCTGAATCTGATACCGCAAAATTCCATCTCGTTGATGGTCACCAACCAGCGTTTCATCGAGTCCTACATGGTCGGCCTCAACCACGAAATGTCGAGGGAACTGCTCTGGCGCGAGTACCCGACCGACCAGCGGGGCAGCTATTTTCGCCAATTTTGGGATGCCAGCACGGTGCCGAACAGGGAGGCGCTGCCGCAAAAAGAATTTGAAGAGTCGCTCAAAGATATTCCTGAAATCCATCGTTGGGGCAGGCGTACAGAACTCGGCGACCATAACCACCGCGAAGCCGATGGAGACGAAGAACAATTGGTGCTGACCATCCGCGGTGACCTGCTGAAACGCTACCCGAACACCATTATATATGCCATGAAAGCCAAAATGGGCGATGATGGAAAATTGGTGCTCAACGACGAAAGTGGCCAAAACCTGAGCATCAGCACCCCCACCGTCAAATTCCCGATTTACAAAGCGGAGGTAAAACCCGATATCACTTTTTTGGGTTTCGACCTGACCATTGAGGAGGCCAAAGGCGATCTTGACGCGGAGGACTACGGCTGGTTTTTTATCATCAAAGAAGTGCCGGGCGAACCCCGTTTTGGCCTCGACGAGGAAGCCCCGACCACGCCCGAAGGTGAAAAATGGGACAACCTCTCGTGGGAGGGTTTCGGCGATTTGACGGCACTCCGTATGAACCAAAACCCGCCTGCCAACCTGAATGGGTTGGACAATCCGAGCGGCGTCAATTGGAATACCAACTCGGCTGACCTCGCATTTATCCTCTATCAAAAACCAGTGATGATAGCGGTGCATGCGGGGGAGATGTTGAAGAATTTGTGAACGATAGGATTGCACACTGATTGAACCGATTTAACTGATGAAAACTGATTTTAGAACTAATAACGAAC
>DROJ01000542.1 GCA_011321935.1 Bacteroidota bacterium
ATGAGAAAAAAAGATGCCATCAACCGCCTCAAAATGCTGCGCCATCGCTTAATCCTGATTACGACGCATTGGGATGGATTTGAAGAAAGGCTTGGAAAAGCCGGCCTCCAAAAACTGATAGACGACAGCTTGGACGAAATGAACTTTTTGACGAAAACATTAAAAGACTGGCCTGAACAAGGAGGCAGCACAAAACCGGATCAACCATGATAAACGAAGAAAAAAATATAAACGCAGCAGAAGTAGCATCAACCATCAACCAACTGCTGAAAGAACTCCGGGACGGACTTGACCCAAGTGCGCTGACCTCCGGCGAAAGGACTGAAATATTAAAAGAACTGGAAAAAACCGAATTGGCGGCATACAAGGCCAAATTGCAGCCCCATTTGAAAAAACTGACCGAAACCCTTCCCGAAATGCCCGTCCGGGATGCCATCATTCAACTCCTCGCCCATGTCCGCCCAGAAGCATCTGCCGACATGGTAGCCCTTGTCACCAATTACATCTTCGCAGAATTGGGCAGGACAAAACTGAAAGCCGCCGCCTGAGCGCAAAGAGGCGATGCCCCGAAGTGAATTCGGGGCATCGCCTCAAAAACCCCACACCTTTTATGTATCCCTTCCCCATCTTGCATCTGAAAAAAGCCTTGGTTTTACCAACCAACCTTTCGACTCACCTCGTTGTCCAAAATAGATGCAGATGCAAAACTCAATTTACAATGACCGCAGCACCGATGCCCAATTGGTAGCGGGCTGCCGACGGCAAAACCGATTGGCGCAACGCTGCCTCTACCGCCGTCATTACTCCAAAATGCTCGGCATCTGCATGCGCTACACCTCGCACCGCGACCAAGCGGAGGATGTTTTGAACCGGGCGTTTTTAAAGATTTTTCAGAAAATAAATGAGTATGAAGAGCAGGGAAACCTCCGCGCTTGGATGGCCACTTTGACCCTGCGAACGGCCATTGACTTTGTGCGCTCAACTATAAAATACCGGCAGGTGATGGACTTTGAAAACGAGCAGGACATCCCCCTCGACGCTGCCGCCATCAACAACCTCTACGCCGAAGACCTCTACCGGTTGATACAAAAATTGCCCGCAACGGGGCGCACTGTTTTTTCATTGAACGCAGTGGAAGGGTACACCCACCGGGAAATTTCGGAGATGCTCGGCATCAATATAAATACCTCGAAATGGCATTTAGCGCAAGCGAAAAAACAATTGAGGAAGTGGGTGGTGGCGATGGAAAAACCTGAAATGAAACCTGATTTGAAACTGGCGTTTTTGAATAAAATAACGTAGCCGCCCTCCCGAACTATCAGGATTGGCAGGTCATTAAAAGGATAAACGGTAGTGTTGTTTTTGGTTAAATGCCACATTATCAGGGATTTGGCGGACTAATCACTAGTTAACTAATTACTAATCACTGCACTAGATAAGCCATTCCAAAATGGAAAATAAAAATAACATCAACCACAAAATAAAAGCAAAACTCGACCACCACGAGTTCGACTTCCGCCCACAATCATGGGACAACATGGAAGCGCTCCTCGACGGCAAGCAAGCAAAGAAAAGCTATTTTAAAACTAAAACTATAATTATTATGATGACCGCAATTTTGTTTTTAATGATGCTGCTATGGCGGCACGATGCCCCTCCAACGGAGCAGGCTCCACAGGAGCAAGCAACACCACAAGCCCAAGCCATTTTACAAGATGGAAAAACGGATGAATCAGTTAGGGAGATAACCGAGGGGCCGAGTTTAGACTTTCAAAGTTTTGAAAATCTGGAAAGTCTCGTCCAACTCCAAGCCCAAGCTAGGGAACGTCCCCCACTAATCACTAATCACCAATCACTGATCACTAATTTCTTCCAAAAAATCACCGCCAAGCTCGCCGCTTTCAACCAGCATTACGCGCCCGAGAAAGTTTACCTGCAGTTCGACCGCAGCTACTTTGAACCCGGCGAGGCCATTTGGTTCAATGCCTATCTGCGCGACGCCAACTCCCTGAAACCCAGCCCCAAAAGCGAAGTCCTTTACGCCGAACTCATCGCCCCGAACGGCAGTGTTTTGAAAAAAATAACGCTGCTCGCAAAAGACGGCACTGCTGCTGGCGACTTCCAATTGGACAAGACCGCAGCGGGCGGGATGTACAAAATCAGGGCATACACCAACTGGATGCGCAACACCAACGATGCCTTTGAACGCGACATCCAAGTGCAGGCAAGCGTATTGCCACGGCTGCGGATGGAACTCGATTTCATGCGCAAGGCATACGGCCCCGGCGATGCGGTCGAGGTCAAAATTGACCTGAACACGCTGGCCAACGAGCCGCTTTCCAAGCATCATTTTTGGGCAACGGCCAGCCTCGACGGGCAGCAGTTTACCAAAGTCGAAGGCCACACCGACGGCGGCGGCAGGGCTTACCTGAAATTCGACCTGCCAAAAGAACTGGCCACCAACGACGGCCTCCTCAACGTGCTCATCGAACACGAAGGGCAGACCGAAAGCATCAGCCGAAGCATCCCCATTGTTTTGCATAAAATTGATTTGCAGTTCATGCCGGAAGGCGGGGACATGGTGGCTGGCATACAAGGCACGGTGGCCTTCAAGGCACTCAATGAATTTGGCAAACCTGCCGATGTGGAGGGCATTGTCACCGACGCCAAAGGCAACAAAATCAGCACTTTCCGCAGCTACCACCAGGGCATGGGCGCTTTTGAAATGGTGCCGGAGAGGGGCGAAACCTACCTCGCCCATCTCACCAAACCGGAGGGCATCAGCGAGACGTTTGCGCTGCCCAAAGCCCTCCAAAGGGGCTATGCCCTCCACGTCGGCAAGGTGGGCAAAAACGAACTGACCGTTGAGATAAACTCGACCGAAAACGAGGCACTGCACTTGGTTTTGGTGAGCAGCGGCGAGATTTATTTTACCCAAACTTTGCCAGCCACCGCGGAAGCCCATTTTATAAAAATACCGACCTCGGCCATGCCCATCGGCACTGCGCAGCTCACCCTGTTCGACAGCAAGGAGATACCCCGCGCCGAGCGCCTCGTTTTCCTCAACCCGCACAAAAAACTGAAGGTCGAAATCACCACCGACAAAGAAAAATACCTGCCCCGCGAAAAGGTGCAAATGACCGTCCGCGTGACCGACGAGCGAGGTATGCCGATGCCCGGCCAATTCTCCCTCTCGGTGGCCGACGACAACCTGCTCACCTTTGCCGACGACAAGCAGGGGCACATCCTCTCCCACCTGCTTTTGGAAAGTGAACTGGAGGGCGAGGTCAAGGAACCAAATTTTTATTTTGACAAAAAAGAAAAGCACCCCAAAGAGGATCAACTGCTGGCATTGGACTACCTGATGCTGACGCAGGGATGGCGGCGTTTCAGTTGGGAAAAGGTGCTTTGGGAACAGCCGATGGCGATGGCTTATTTTTCGGAAGAAGCAAAAATAAAGGGGCGGGTGCTTGGTATAAACGGAGAGCCGTTGGCCAATGCAAAGGTCGGTCTCAGCGGCACTGACCTGACCGCCACGAGCGACGAAAACGGGTATTTTGTTTTTGAAACTTTGGTGGACGGAACGCCTGTTTTTACCCTAGACCAAGGTGCGGGTTTTAATAAACGCCGGGCTTACAGCAAGCTGGAAAACGGCAGCTATATTTTGGAAGCACCTTATAAACTGCTGCATTACCCTGATTTGCCCATTGCGGCAGCACCTAAGAAAAAAGGGCAACATGGCCAAACGACTTTGCAGGGCATTTTAAAAGATGCCGATACAGGCGAAAACCTCATTTTCGCAACCGTGGCCCTCTATAAAAAAGGCGTCTTGGTTACGGGGACAGAAAGTGATTTTGAGGGCTTTTACTCGATCACCGAACTTGACGCTGGTACTTACGATGTCGTGGTGAGCTACACGGGCTATCAAGAGCTTAGAATTAAAGATGTCATTGTTAGTTCTGGCAGGCAAAATGTACTTGACACCAAGTTGTCTTCGGGGGTAACCCTCAGTGAGGTGTGTGTAGTCTATGAGCAGCCTTTGATCCAAACTGACAACACCACACAAGGCAAAGTCCTCACTGCCGAAGAAATCAAAAAGCTACCCACCCGCAACGTCAATGCCCTCGCATCGCTAAGTGCAGGTGTCTCGGCTGCCGATGAAAATAAAATAACGATTCGAGGTTCGCGGAGCGGTGCCACCAATTATTACATTGATGGCGTCCGGGTAAGTGGAAATAGTGTCCCCGCCCAGATGAAGGATGAACTCATCGCTTTGGAGGAAGCCGTCACCTTTGAAGACGCCTCCATCGAGGAAGAAACAAGCATCGTTGTACCCCGCACAAATAATGCACCTCCCCCACCAATGCCTCCTCCTCCGCCTCCGGCAAATGACGCCGACGGAATATTCAAAATAGTAGAAGAAATGCCCGTGTTCATGGCCGCCGATTGCCAGCAATTTGCCGACAATGCGAAGCGCAAAAAATGCTCGGAAGAGAAGCTGAAATCTTTCATTTCCCAAAATGCTCTTTACACCTCTTTGGCGAAGGATAAAAAACTGGAAGGAACGGTCGTCGTGAAATTTACGGTCGAGAAAGACGGCAGTATTTCCGGTGCGCAAGTAGTGCGCGACATCGGCGGCGGGCTCGGCCTAGAGGCACTCCAGGCCATCCAACTGACCGACGGCATGTGGACGCCCGGCAGCCAAAAGGGGCGCCCCGTGCGGGTGCAGTACAACATGCCCGTCAAGTTCAGCTTGAACGCAAGGGCAACCGATGCCGTCACGCCAAGAAACAACGGCAGGTTTTACATACCCCGCCAATTTTACTCCCCAAAATACAAAGCCGAGCGCAGCGCTGACACCCCCCGCAACGACTTCCGCAAAACCATTTTTTGGAAGCCCGACCTCACCACCGACCGCAACGGCACGGCCACCGTCGAGTTTTACAATTCCGATGCCATCAGCACTTTCCGGGCAACGGTGGAAGGTCTGGGCATGGACGGCAGCATCGGCCACGGCGAGCAGCGCTTTTTTACGCAAATGCCCTTTGGGATGCAGGTGAAAATACCGGCCAACCTCCTCGCCGGCGACCAAGTCATACTCCCGCTGACCCTGATGAACAACACCGACCGACCCATCTCCGGCCAATTGAAAATAAACACGCCCCCTCATTTTTCTTTGCAAAAACCACTGCCCGAAACAATCCAACTTTCTGCGGGCGAAACCAAGACCATTTATCCAAAATATGAGGTCGGCCTAGCGGCCAAATCTGGAAAACTGGAAGTCAGCTTTCAGGCCGAAGGAATGGCTGACCATTTTAGCGAAGCGGTAAAAATACAGCCGAGGGGCTTCCCCGTGGCGCAGGTTTTTGGTGGAAACAAAAAATCGCAAACCTTTGATTTTGAGGTGAATAAGGCCATTGAGGGCAGTCAGCAAATGGCACTCACCGTGCATCCGAGCATCCTAAGCGACCTCACCACGGGGCTGGAAAAAATGCTGCGCCAACCGCACGGCTGCTTTGAGCAAACATCGAGCAGCAACTACCCCAACCTGCTGGTGCTGAACTACCTGAAATCAACGGGCAATGCCGCTCCCGCAATCGAAAAACGGGCGGCGGGCTTCCTCGACCGCGGCTACAAACGCCTGCTCACTTTTGAGGTAAACAGCGGCGGTTTCGATTGGTACGGCAGGCCTCCGGGGCACGAGGCATTGTCGGCTTACGGGCTGATGGAATTTGTGGATATGCAGGCCGTTTACCCCGTTGACCAAGCGCTGATAGACAGGACGGCAGAGTGGCTGCTGACCCGCCGCGACGGCAAGGGCAGTTGGCTTTCTGGCCGGAAAGGACTGCACTCTTGGAAGCAAAAATCGGCCATCGCCGATGCCTATATCACCTGGGCCATGACGGAGGCGGGCTATGGGAAAAAGGTGGCCAAAGAAATCAAAAAAACATTGGCCGATGCGGAGGAAACCCGCGATCCGTACCTCATGGCACTGGCCGCCAATATTTTATTAAATACAAAAGATGCGGGCGCCAACGGGCTGCTGCAACAACTTGCTGCTGCGCAATCGGAGGACGGAAGCTGGATGGGCAAAACGCACAGCATGACGCATTCGAGGGGCAAAAACCTGAGGGTGGAAACGACTGGTTTGGCGGCGCTTGCTTTCCTCAAAGCGCCGAGCATGCAAGTCGCCGAAGACGGTCATTTGAGCGGCCAACAAGTGGCCAATGCTGCCGTTGATTTTCTCGCTGGCGCAAAAACAAATTATGGCTTCGGCAGTACGCAGGCCACTGTTTTGGCACTGAAAGCGATGGTGAAACACGCCGAAATTTACAGCCAAAACTGGAGCGGCGGAGCGGTCGCCGTATGGGTCAACGGCCAAAAAGCAGGCGAGCAAACTGTTACCACCAAACGGAACGAAGCCATCGTTTTTGCTGACCTCGCGCAGTATCTGCAGGAGGGCAAAAACGAGGTAAAAGTGAGTTTCTCCGGCAGTGATACTGCCCTGCCTTACGACCTGTCGGTCAATTACAGCACCCGCCAACCGCAAAGCAATGACGACTGCCTTTTGGGTTTGGAAACAGCTCTCTTATTAGCTCCAAAGGAGTCCTTTCGGACCGAAGGCGAAAAAATAAAAATGGGAAGTACGGTGCGCCTCACTACTACCCTGACCAATAAAAGCGGGGATGCGGTGGCCAATCCGATTGCCATCGTCGGCATACCGGCCGGCCTCGGAATACAGCCCTGGCAGGTGAAGGAAATGCAGGAAAAGGAACTGTTCGATTTTTATGAAATCATGGACGGTTACGTGGTTTTTTATTTCCGTAAAATGGACGGGAAGGAGGTGAAAACCATCCACCTCGACCTGAAAGCGGAGGTGCCGGGAGAGTATGAGGCGCCTGCTTCGTCGGCGTATTTGTATTATGCAAATGATGCGGTGGTTTGGGACAAGCCGGAGAAGATAGGTATTAGGTATTAATTGGTATTGGGTATTGAGGTGTCGGACGCCTTGAATACAAAAGTAGCCGAAGCTGTCTGGTTTTTAATCCCCTCAAAATTGAGGGGATTGGGGTGTCGGATGCCTTTTATCAGCCGGGCAGAAATGGTTTCGTCCGGCCGTTTTTACTGCCTGTTTTCCCGCAAAGTCCGCAATGTTATACGCAGAGGCCGCAGCGTTGATTGGAGACAGCTCCACAAAACGCTGCGGCCTCTGCGTATGACGTTGCGGACTTTGCGGGAAAACAAAAATTGAAAAACAGGCCGCCCCACCACCGAAGCCTTACCTTTGCGCCCACAATAAAAACAAATGACCTTCGACGATTTAAATCTCAACAACCCTTTGCGCATGGCATTGGCCGATATGGGCATCAGCGAGCCGACTGCCATCCAACGGAAAGTATTTTCGCCGATCATGGAGGGGCGCGATGTGGTGGGCATCGCGCAGACGGGCACGGGCAAAACCTACGCTTATCTATTGCCCGTACTGAGGCTCTGGAAATTCACCAAATCGCCCTATCCGCAAATAATGATCGTGGTGCCGACGCGGGAACTGGTGGCGCAGGTGGTGGACGAAATAGAAAAACTCGCCACATATATGGACGTGATCGCGGTCGGCGTATATGGCGGGACAAATATGAAAACGCAATCGGTAAAAGTGACTGCGGGTTTGGATATTGTGGTGGGCACGCCGGGGCGTTTGGTTGACCTGATGCTGACGGGTGCATTGCAGGCAAAAAAAATAAAAAAACTGATTATTGACGAGGTGGACGAAATGTTGAATTTGGGCTTCAGGACGCAATTAAAAAATATTATAGATTTCCTGCCTGAAAAAAGGCAGAACCTGATGTTTTCGGCAACGATGACGGAGGAGGTGGAAAAGGTAATCAATAGGTTTACGGACTATTATAAAAAATTGGAAACGGCCCCTTCCGGTGCGCCTCTGGAAAATATAGAACAGTATGCTTATGAGGTGCCCAATTTTAATTCAAAAGCCAATTTATTAGAATTATTATTAAATATTGATGCTGAGATAAAAAAATTATTGGTCTTTGTAAGTACCAAAAAAATGGCGGATGCGCTGTATGAAAGGATGGCTCCTATATTCGAAGAAAAGGTCGGCGTTATACATTCTTCTAAATCGCAAAACAATAGGTTTGCCACCGTGGATAAATTTCAGGACGGCACCTATCGGTTTATTATTGCGACCGATATTATCGCGCGCGGGCTTGATGTTTCTTCCGTCACGCATATCATTAATTTTGACCTGACGGATACGGCAGAAAAATATATCCACCGAATAGGCCGCACCGGGCGGGCGGAGAAAAAAGGGATCGCTATATCTTTTGTTTCGGAAAAAGAAAAAGAATATAAAAAGAAAATAGAAGAACTGATGTCGCTGGAAATACCGCTGCGCCCTACGCCCGACGGACTGCTGCTTTCCGATGAACTGATAGCCCTCGAAAAGCATGTGGATATTATTCCTTTTAATAACCATAAAATGAGGATGCACCAACCTTCCGGCCCTGCATTTCATGATAAAAAAGCGAAAAATAAAAAGGTGAACAATAAGTTGACCCGGAAAGAAAAAATGAAACTGAAATATAAAAAACCGCAGACTAGGGGGCAGAAGAAAAAGAGGTCGAGGAGGAAATGATTGACGATTAATGGATGGCCCTAAAACTTGGAGGTTTTTAAAACCTCCAAGTTTTCGCGGCACTCCCCCTCCACGTCCGTCCTCTTGCCCTCCAAGTTCATGATACAAAAAGGCCGCCCCTCCCCATTTCCCAAACCCTCCCAAGCTCCCTATATTTGCCGCCCGAAATCAAAACCAGCTTCCAATGCAAGTAAAAGTCATCAACAAATCAGTCCATCCGCTGCCGCAATACGAAACCATCGGCAGTGCCGGCATGGACTTGCGGGCCAATACGGACGCCCCCGTCGTGCTGCAATCCCTCGAACGGACGCTCATCCCGACAGGCCTTTTCATCGAACTGCCATTTGGTTACGAGGCGCAGATCCGTCCCCGCAGCGGCCTTTCCATCAAAAAAGGATTGACCCTCGTCAACTCGCCCGGCACCATAGACAGCGACTACCGGGGCGAAATAAAAGTCATCATGGTCAACCTCTCCAAAGAAGCGCAGACCATCGAACCGGGCGAGCGCGTGGCGCAAATGGTTATCGGGCAGTACACGCAGATTATTTGGCAGGAGGTGGAAACATTGTCGGAGACGGTGCGCGGGGCAGGTGGCTTTGGTAGCACGGGGAAGGGATGAGGGGCGTAGTTTTGCCAACCACAGGGGGCACAGGGGACACAGGGGACAACCACAGGGACCACAGGGGACACAGAGGACACAGAGGACACAGAGGACACAGAGGACACAGGGGCGACGAAGCACAGCGTAAGCCTATTTGGTTAAGGTACAAAATTTGAAAGCAGGTATATATGTTTCGTTCTTGTCATATATTTTTTTCATTACCGTACACTTTTATTCAAGTTGAAAATCAGGAAAGTTCTTTGAAAATTGGAAAGAAACCCTTAAGCCGTGCTTGATGTAGTAAAGCAGCCCCTGCAGCCCCAAT
>DROJ01000543.1 GCA_011321935.1 Bacteroidota bacterium
ATTTTATTTTTTTGAAAATAGCCAAAAAGAAAGCTGCACCCCAATTGTCGAACATCCAAAAGACGCAACCAAAATGTTAAGTACTTCAGGCAATATGTTAGCATTTTTATAAAAAAAAGAAAGAATGGTTGAATGGTTGAATGGTTGAATGGTTGAATGGCTAAATGGCTAAATGGTTGAATGGTTAAATGGTTAAATGGTTGAATGGTTAAATGGTTTGAATGGTTAATAAAAGACCCGATGGAATGAGTCCCATCGGGTCTTTTATTAACCATTTAACCATTTAACCATTTAACCATTCAAACCATTCAACCATTCAACCATTCAACCATGTCATCAATCAAACCTTTTAAAAGCGTTGACGAGGCGGTCGGGCATTTCTTCTTGGGAGGCGAGGAGGTAGTCGTTGTAAGAGCAGGGGATGAGGCGGTGGCGTTTCAGGTTGCGTTTGTTTTTGGCGGGCATCTGCAGCCACCAGCGGCCGGTCTTGTTGCTCTTCCAAAAGGTGAGGCGGTGGTCGAAATCTTTGAGTTCGATGATGTATTCCACCAGTTGGTCCATAGAAGCGGGGAAATCTTTTTGGCGGTTGTTGAAACCGTCGAGGAAGTACCAGGCCATCTGGGCAAGGGTTTTGGCCGTAAGGCCGGAGGCATCGTATTGCGATTGGTAGCCGTACAAACCCATCGAAGTCAGCTTGTCGTTCATGCCCGCATAGCGGCAGATCTGGCAGGCATCTTCGCTGAAAAATCCGCTGGGCGAGGCATTTTCGGTACCGGGCGCATCGGCCTGTTTCAGCGAACTGAGGTGGAAGCTCAACATGTCGGCATCGCGGATAAAAGGCTCCAGCTCGGCGAGATCGGATTTGGCCCTTCCCAGCCGGATACAGTCGAAATAGCATTTTTCCAAAAAGCGGTAAACGCTTTCCTCCACAAAATGAGCCTGACTACCGATGGTCGTAAAATGGAAAAGTTTGTTCTCTCCCTCCAAGATCGAGTTGAGGTAATAGCCCTCCATCTCCGATTTTTTGGGATGGTAGGCGATGCGTTCTTTCACCTCCACGAGACTGACCGAAGGCTGACAGGCCTGGTGCGCAAAGAACTGCGCCTGCGTGAACTTGCCGTCAAAGCCGATCAGCAAGGGGCAAATGCCGCCTTCCAGCAACTCCCTGACCAGCGAAGTGATGAACGCATTTTCTTCTTTGCGCACATTGCCGAGGTCGGCCACTTTCAGCTTTTTGAACGGAAAGGTCATCTGATAAAGGTAGCCCCTCACCTCGTCCGCCTCCCTTTCCCCGATGCCGACGATGGCCACTTGCGTCTTTTTCAGGTTCGGCAATTTATCGGCATAGGCCTGTACATGGCTGCCGAGTTTGTCTTTGTCGTAGCGCTTGTTCACAAGTTTTCCGTCCAGTGGTTTCAACCAGTTTTCTAACATATCAAGTGTGCTAATCTACTATTTGAATGAGAATGATGGGCAAATGTAACCAACAGGTATTGATTTGTTGAACAGTTGGCCAAAGGAGGAGGGCTTTCTTATACTTAACCTTTATAGGTTTTGTGCATTTGCCCTCGCCAGCCCCCAGCCCCAGAAGGGGAGCATCCACCCTCAATGCACAAAACCTATAAAGGCCAAGTATATAATAAGGTAAAATGATGTTTTACAAACCTGAATTCCCGGAACCATTGATGCAACAATTTGCCTTTTCAAACGTACAATTGCCCGTTCCTACCCATACCTACTACCCTTAAGCTACTGTTTTCCAATTGACTCCATCGTCCAGCAAAAGAATAAGCCAGGATTTTAATTTATTATTCTTGGCATTTTGAAACTCCACAAAACTGGCAACAAGCAGCCCCGGTTTTATAAAGTTCTGGTTTTTAGAATTTTACAATTTTACAAAAATCCAAATGTCTGATTATTGTTGCCCAATGTCCGGCAGCCCCCCTTTTGTCCATTGTCTGCATAGCTTGTATTAATCAGGTAAATACAAGAATTTTGTAAAAAGCAGCGGATATAATCCGCCTAAAATAAAAGCGGACTGGTAAAACCACAGAAACCCACCCCACCCATGAAAATACGATCATTATGTTATTGACTACTTCTCGAACCCTAATTTCATCGCTTGCACTTGTTCTTCTACAATTTGCAGGCACTGCCCAGAACCAAAGCCTTTTAGAGCCACAGCCCATGCCGTATGCCAGCGCAACCCCGGCCCACATGTGGGAAATCGGGCTGCACAGCGGCATCGCCTTCGGTCTCAGCGACATCGAATTCACCCCCGGCATCGGTGGCGGTGTCCATGTCCGCCGGGCGCTCGATTATGTTTTCTCGCTGCGCGGAGAACTCTTGGCCGCCAAACTCAAACACGACGATACAGTGAACGGCAATACGGAAACGACCTTTCAAGCCGGCACCTTGGAGCTGTTGGTGTCCCTCAACAACCTCGTCTGGAACGCCAACCGCAACCGCAAGACCAATGTTTACGGCATCGTCGGTGCAGGTCTCAACCGCTTCAAGGTGGATGTGACAAAAGCCATTTCCAACGACCTCAACCCCCTCGATTACAGCACCCAGTCTCATGGCGGCGTCGGCTTGGGCATGTCCTTCAGGATGTCAAATAGGTTCAACCTCGGTGTAGAAACAAAGGCCGCTATCTTTTTTGGCAAAAACTCAGACCGCCTCGACGGCGTAGCCCGGCAAAACGGCGACGTCCTCTCCTACTCCTCCATCCGCCTGAATTTCAATATCGGAAACACCGAAAAAAGAGCCGAGCCGCTCTATTGGGTCAACCCCATGGACGCCATCCTCCAAGATGTGACCGAACTCAAAAACAAACCCGTTTTTGATACCGCAGACACCGACGGCGACGGCGTGATTGACCTCCTCGACCAAGACAACAGCACTCCGCCCGGCGTTGAAGTCAATACCCGCGGCCTGCCCCTCGACAGCGACGGCGACGGCATCCCCAACCACGACGACCCCACCCCGTTCTCCTCTTCCGAAAACATGGCAGGCACCGACGGGCAAGCCCCCACCGAAGCCGACATCGAGCGGATCGTCAACCAACGCCTCAACCAATATGACCAGACGGGGCAAGTACCGGTGCCCGGCACCAACGGAAAAGGAAGCGGAAACCCATTTGGCGGCAACAGCCCCAGCACTACACGGCCGGGGGCAACAGGCAACATTGACGCTGCCCTCGCCAACTGGTTCCTGCCCATCGTGCATTTCAACATAGATAGCGACAAAATCAGGTATGCCGACTACGGCAGCCTCGCCAGCATCGCCAAAATGATGAAAGCCAACCCCGGCCTCCGCATCGTCGTCATGGGCTTCACCGACAAAACGGCCTCCGATACCTACAACCTCGACCTATCCTACAAACGTGCCCGCAATGCCATCAAGCACTTGGTCAATGTCCACGGCATCGAAAGAAGCAGGTTGGTACTTAATTATAATGGAGAAGATGACCCCCTCGTGCCCTCCACCGGCAGCAGCCTGATGAACCGGCGGGTCGAGTTCCGCGTCGCCAACAACAACGACCGCGACATGCCCGCACCACCAACAAAAAAGAGGAGAAGAAGAAGGTTTTAGGAGAGTTTGAGAGGATGAGAGTTTGAGAGTTTGAGAGAATGAGAGTTTGAGAGCAGTATTGTGGAGGTACTCTTTGGTACTCGTTCGAGAGGCCAAAGAGTACCTCCACAATACTGCTCTCAAACTCTCATTCTCTCATCCTCTGGTTTTCTCAAACGAGCATACTGATCGGGTTTTCGAGAATGCCCTGCAGGGTTTGGAGGAACTTTGCGCCGGTCACGCCATCTACCAAGCGGTGGTCGCAGGAGAGGGTTACTTTCATCCGGTTTCCGACCACTATTTCACCGTTTTTCACCACTGGTTTTTTGATGATCGAGCTTACTGCGAGGATGCAGGCGTCGGGCGGGTTGATGATAGCGGTGAACTCCTCGATGCCGAACATGCCGAGGTTGGAAACAGTGAAAGTGTTGCCGCTCATTTCGTCGGGCTGCAGTTTGCGCTCCCTTGCCTTGGCTGCCAAAGCCCGCACTTCCAGGTTGATTTGCGAAAGCGATTTCATGTTGGCATGGCGGATGACGGGCACGAGCAGCCCCTCGTCAATGCCCACTGCCACACCTATATTGATGTGCTGGTTGTAACGGATCCGGTCGCCCAGCCACGACGAATTGACCGCCGGGTGCTGCTGCAATGCAACTGCGCAAGCCTTTACCACGATGTCGTTATAAGAAATTTTTGTGGGCGAAATGGCATTGAGCTGCGGCCTTGCCTCCACTGCCTTGTCCATATCAATTTCGATGGTGAGGTAAAAATGCGGCGCCGTAAATTTGCTTTCGCCGAGCCGCCTTGCTATCACTTTGCGCATCTGGCTCAGCGGTTTTTCTTCATATTTTTCGCCTTCGGCAAATGAAAAAGTAGGAACAGCGGGAGCAGTCGGGGTTTTGGGGGCAGCAGCAACGACGGGGGCAGCGGGAACGCCCGGCTTGCCCTGCAAAAATGCCTCGACATCCTTTTTCACGATGCGGCCATTATCGCCCGTACCGGCAATGGCGGCAATGTTGATGCCCGCCTCTTTGGCCATGCTTTTTGCCAGCGGCGATGCTTTTATCCGTTGGTCAGGTGGGGCAGGTGCAACCGCCGTTTGGGCAGCTACCGCAACGGCGGGCGCGGGTGTTGGTTCAGCAACGGGGGCAGCTTCTTCTGCCGCTGCCTTGCCATTGGAAGATGGCTTTTCGGCAGCCAATGCCGCTTTCCAGTCTTCCCCTTCTTCACCGATCACGGCAATGATGCCCTCCACGGGCACGGCCCCTTCCTTTACCGCGATGTGCAGCAAATGCCCTTCCCAAAGGCTCTCGAAATCCATGGTCGCCTTGTCCGTTTCGATCTCGGCAAGCAGGTCGCCCGGCTCGATGGCATCGCCTTCTTTTTTGTGCCAAGCGACGATGTTGCCTTCTTCCATCGTATCGCTCATGCGGGGCATTTTTATTACTTCGGCCATTGCTTTAAGTTATGAGTTGTTGAGTGTTGAGTTATTGAGTTTATCCGCTATATTAGCTAAGATTCGCAAAAATGCAATATTTTCGCTTTTTAAAACACGAATGTTGCCGGAAGTTGTACTTTCGGTAAAACTATTGTCGGGAAGCACAGGCCACCGGAAACCGGGGCAGGCATTCCGGCACTTTTGCACAACATGAATTTTTCATCCAAACTGATAGAAAACGCCGTCGAGGCATTTGCCAGCCTGCCCGGCATCGGGCGCAAAACGGCGCTGCGCCTGACCCTCCACCTCGTGGGCCAAGAACTGAAAGAGACGGAACTATTTGCCGAAGGCGTACTGAAAATGCGGCAGCAGATAAAGCACTGCTCCATCTGCCACAACCTCTCCGACGACGACACCTGCCACGTCTGCAAGGACAAGCGCAGGGACCGCAGCCTCGTCTGCGTGGTGGAGAGCATCCGCGACGTGATGGCCATCGAGGACACTTCGCAGTACCGCGGCCTCTACCACGTGCTCGGAGGGCTCATCAACCCGCTCGACGGCATCGGCCCCAGTGAACTGGAAATTGACTCGCTGCTGGTACGTGCCAACAGCGACGAAATAAAAGAGATCATCCTCGCCATCTCCCCGACCATCGAGGGCGATACGACGATGTTTTATATCACCAAAAAATTGCGGGACAGCGGGGTGAAGGTGAGTTCGATTGCGCGGGGCGTTTCGTTTGGCGGGGAATTGGAGTATGCGGACGAGGTGACGCTGGGGAGGAGCATCGTGGCGAGGATGCCTTATAAACTAAACAATGAATGATGCTGAAAAAAGAAGAACAACAGGCTTTGATCGCCGATTTTAAAAAAGCCGTTTCCGGCCTTTATGGCGACCGCCTTGCGAAGGTCATACTTTTTGGCAGTTATGCCAGGGGAGATTTCCACGAAGATTCGGATATTGATTTTTTGGTATTGCTGAAAGACGAAAAGGTAAAAAGGTTTTCAGAAATAATCAATATGGGAAAAGTTGTGCACCCGCTCATATTAAAACACGATATTGAAATTTCATTTCACCCGATGTCCCTGCAATATTATAATTCTGAAAACAACC
>DROJ01000544.1 GCA_011321935.1 Bacteroidota bacterium
ACTCAGCACCAATTCAAGAATATTGATTTCACTAACCCCCGACTTCAGTCGGGGGGACAGGCACAAAACATTATCGGGTTTTAACCCAAAAAATATTTAAATTTTGGGTTAAAACCTGAATTTGTACTTTGCCCTCCCCCGACTGAAGTCGGGGGGTAGTGAAATCAGCAGTTTAATGGAGGGTACTGAATAGTTACAAAAAAAGTATTTTATTTCTGAACAAAATTAATTTATTTAAAGCGAATATCTGTTTCGAGTTCTGATTTGGGTTTGGTCTTTTTCGAGTTCCCTAATTAAAGATATTATAGTCAGTTATTTTATTGTTTTAATTTAATAACGCATATAATTAGTTTCGGAAAATATATTTATCAGGCAATAGATCAACAAAATTCAATTGAATTAAGTACAACAATTATTTGCAACTATCCAACGGCTTTAAACAATTTTCAACAAGGGCTATATTTTATTTTATTAAAAATAGACGGACAATATATCGTAAAAAAACAAGTAATAATAAATTAAAAAAATGCAGGTTGCCGGACGGCCCCGCCCGGCAACCCGCATTTTATTAATTCTTGCTCGCCCGCAGTTCTTTTATATCTTTTGGCACCGTATAAAAGCGTTCCAGTTTTAATTGGATGCCAGTGGTCGCAAAACGTTCTGTGCCGATCCAGATCATCACTTCTTCGCCACTGCCCATTTGGATTCGCCATTCACGGTCGTCGCCATATAGTTTGGAGTCGAGGTAGAGGTAGGCTGTTTTTCCATCGAAAGACCAGGTGCCTTCGCTGATGGTTTTGTCCCAAATACCGTATTTATAGGTTCCATCAATATTGAACTTGAACCATACGCCCTGGTTTCTTTTGTTGGCGGGCATGTCTTTGATCCTGATGAGCTGCCAAACGCACCAGATATCCGTCGTCAGTACCCGGACAACCCTCTGTTCCTGTGCCGTTTTGGGATTGGGGGGGCTGAGCTTTGGAGGGGTCGGGTCTATGATGACAATGGGCTTGTCGCCAATGGCCGCACTGAGTGCTTTGACGGGCCTTTGTGCTTGTATGGGGTTGCCGGTTTTCGGGTCGGTAATCGTTACGGTTGTGGCCAGTCCTTCTTGTGTCAATGTGCCGAGATGTTTGGTTTCGGTTTCCAAAGCCGGCGTGCTTTTAGTGCCAAAATTACAAGCGCTGAAAAGGAGGGTTTGAGCAATCAATAAAATCAGGTATTTCATATTTCTGAAATTTAGGTAAAACGGGAATTTGATGAAGCAGTCAAAAAAACCTTTGCCATAAAAGTTGCTGCAGAGAGTTGCTTTTATAGGCTCGGAAAATAACCGGCCGCAAAGATATTCCTTTCTTTTGCGGCAGTCGTTAAGGATTTTCAAATTACAATAAAAAATAATACCAGCTTTTTCGCTTTCGCTAAATTTGCGTTCTGGGAGAGCATTTGCGGATCGTTTTCTGGGGGGCTTTTTTCCAGAACTGGAGGCCGGGCTTGTCCTTGATTTTGATAAAGATAGAATTTTAGCGACTTTTCGGTTTTATTAACCGAGCATAGCGTTCAGCAATCAAAAATTTTATGATAACGATCATTGACCTTGAATTTTTGGGACATCAAAACACGATCGGATCTTTCCTGATCGAGACTCTGGACGGCCCCCTTCTGATCGAGACCGGGCCGCATTCTACTTTGCCGGTTTTAGAGGCCGGGATCGAGAAGGCCGGCTATAAATTGAAAGACATCCGGCATGTGTTCCTCAGCCATATCCACCTCGACCATGCAGGGGCGGCGTGGGTTTTTGCGCAGCACGGCGCTACTGTTTACCTGCACCCGCTCGGGCAGCGGCACATGGCCGACCCATCAAGGTTGTTGGCCTCGGCCAAAATGATTTACAAAGAAGACATGGACCGCCTTTGGGGTACTTTGAAGCCCATCCCTGCCGATCAGTTGAGAGTGGTGAAAGACGGTGAAACGGTGCAGGTTGGCGATGTCGGCCTGCGGGGCGTTTATACCCCCGGCCATGCCGTCCACCACATTGCCTGGGCGATGGGCAAGACCCTTTTTACTGGGGATGTGGCCGGGGTGAAAATCGGGAGCGGCATTGTCGTGCCGCCCTGCCCGCCCCCCGACATCAACGTGGAAGACTGGGTCGCTTCGATTGGACTGATAAAAAAAGGCGGTTTTGAAGAACTGTACCTGACCCATTTTGGCAAGGTGACCAATGTGTCCGAGCATCTGCAAGAGTTGGAAACACGGCTGCACGACTGGGCCAATTGGATGAAACCATACTGGGAAAAAGGCGCTGACCCAAAAGAGGTGACCCCTCTTTTTCAAACATATGTGCAGCAGCAACTGATTGCCGGCGGGATAGAAGGAGAAGACTTGGCGCGCTATGAAGGGGCCAACCCGTCGTGGATGAGCGTTGCGGGACTGATGCGGTACTGGAGGAAAAAGGAGGGCTGATTGCTTTGTCCGGTTGACGGTTGACGGTTGACGGGGGACGGGGGACGGCCTGCCTCGAAAGCTCGGGGCTTGACGGTGCCAAGTATTTCAGGATAGCGGAGCATACAGGTTTTAGAGAAGTTGCATAAAAAAAAGCAACGGCCATTGGCCGTTGCTTTTTTGTTTTTTATATAAATCGGAATGCTATGAATTAATGTGAAATGCGACTTTGGCGATGCCGATGATTTTTTTGATCAAGGCTACGTCCGGTAAAAGGGTTTTTGTCTCATCAACCCCTTGTCCTTCGATGCCTTGTTCCATGGCTAGGTTGTCGGTGGTTGTGTTGATGGTTGTTGAATTTAAATAAACATAAGCGGAGAGGCTGCAAGCGGCCAAAGCCATCCAGATAACAGAGCGGAAATTTACTTTTTTCATGCTAAAATGTTGTTTTGAAAAGCAGCTTGAGTTGTCTTTTTGTTTAAAGTCACACCGAAAGTGAACTGCTTTCTACAAAAGTAGGGCATTTCTTAGACGATTGCCCTAAATTCATTGACCAAGTTATGTGCAGAGAGAGACAGTATTGGCCGGGCATTGGTTGCGGAGGGCTGCGTTTTTTTTTTTGGGCAGTGCATCGAATGTAATGCTGCCTCTGTGCCCCTCGCAAAGACGATAAGGCGCAAAGCGTTGATTCTGAACGCTTTACGCCTTTGCGCCTTAGCGAGAGATATTGAGAGCAGCATTACATTGGATTCACTGCCTTTTTTTGAAATACTTTTGAGGGCGCTGGACAGGCTTCAAAACTGGCCGGGCAAAAGCTTGGGTGCGCGTCAGCAGGCTGGATACGCACCCCGGCCTGCTTGTTCAGCAATCACCGGTCCCTTTACCGGTTGATCTGGACAAAGCCTTTGCTGGTTTCCCCCCCCTCTATTTCGAGCAGGTAAAAATAAGTGCCGTCAGGCAGCGTGTTGTTGTCAAAGCTCCGGCCGTCCCACTCGTTTTGGTAACCCGATTTTTCATAAACGAGGTTGCCCCACCGGTTATAGATGCGCAGCTTGTTTTGCGGGTAGTCCTTGATGTTGAAAAATTTAAAAGTATCGTTGATGCCATCTTCGTTCGGCGAAAAGCCATTGTACGCAAAAGGCACTTTGCAGTTGACGGTGAGGCTGACCGTAGAAGTGTCGCAGCCGCTTTCATTGCAGATCACATAGGCGAAGCCGTCAATGCCGCAATAGTCTTTTTCAGCTCGATAGCTGACCTGGAAATCAGTGCTTATTTCCACGAGGCCATGTTTGGGGGCAATGGGGATAAACACTCTTTTCAACTTGCCGTTTATCAGGTCGTTGGCAAAGAGGTCAAGTTCGGTGCTTGAATTCTCTTCGACCGTATATTCATCAACATTGGCTACTGGCAAGAGGCTGTTGTCCTCGACGGTAATGATCTGCCATACCGAATCGCAAATGCCAAAATCGTCGCAGGCCACCAGCAGCAAAGTATCGGTGCCCGCGGCAATGCCATTGTACGCTGTGCATTCCCCGTTGCTCAAAGTGGATATGTTGTCGCAATCGGGGCAATAGCTATTGATGGATTCCAAGTTGCCCAGCAAAAAGGAAGGGTCAATACAGGCGGTATTTGATTGGCCGGGGCCGATTGTATCAAAATTGATAACCTCCATTTTGCAGTGGATCACGGCCGTAAAAGTATCGGTACAAGAAGGGTCGTCTTGATGGGTGAGTACGATCTCGTGGACGCCTGTCGGCAAAAAGATTGACGAGCCGACCGGTGCCGTAAAAGTGTTTGTATTTAGGTTGGCCACATCGGATGTTTGGTCTTGGACGACGGTCATTGTCAGGTATTCACTGTCCGTGTTGAAGGTGCTTACGTTCAGGGTTGTCGAATCCAGGGTCCATTCGCCGTCTGGGTCGAGCATGTTCATCAGCTCAAACAGTTCGGTAGCGTCTTGAAATGTGCCGCTCAGGGTGTCCCCGTTCACCACCCACGATTGCAGTTGGTAAGGGCCGTCGGTGCCGCCACCGGGCAACGAGCCCAAGCTGTAACTATATAAGGTGTCGAAAGAGCAAATGCCGAGGTTGCCATTATAGGGCTGGTTATTGACATTGTACTCGAACAGCAGGGCTTGCCCCAAAGGGAAGGGGGTGCATATCTTGGTAAGCCCGCTGCAATCGCTGACCGGGATGTCTATAAAATCATAGGCCAACAGGGCAGGGCAAGGAACCGGGCCGATACAGGCTTCGACCAATATATCGAAAAGCATGGTGTCGCAGGTCATCAAGTCGTCGCAAAGTACGATGCAAACGGAGTCATTTCCTTCGAAGCCCGTGGAAGGCAAGTAGCCGAAGCAGCCCCCGTTTCCGATAAAAACATTCCCGTTGGAAGGGCCTGCGATGATGGATGCACCATTGAGGCTGCCGTTCAGGCCGCTCAGGTCGGCACAGAAGGCAAGCGAATCTTCGCCGCATTCTAAAGTAAGAAAAACAACCTCGCCTCCTGCCGGGGGGGGGCAAGCGCTGTTGTTACCATAAAGGGCCGGGGAAAAAACACAAAACAGCAAATTGCAAAAAAAGAGGCAGGCAATTGCCGGGAAGTTTTTAATGATGAACATAACCAGGTTTTTTTGTGGCCTACGGCCAAATCAATAGATTTTTGTAAAAGATCAATGAGCAGTAAAAGCACCGTTTTTTCGGTGCCGTATGACTTTAGGCGAGTGTATTTCG
>DROJ01000545.1 GCA_011321935.1 Bacteroidota bacterium
AATGTAAGGTCAAGTAGTGCAGTGATTCGTAATTAGTTGATTAGTGATTAGTTCGCCAAATCCTTGACAATGTGGTATTTACCCAAAAATAAATAGTCCGCTAATTACGAATCGAACCAGTAGGTACAGGTTTCATGGATTTTAGCGGATTTATTTTAAAAAAATACCTGCTTGTGATCTGTGGAAATTCGTGCAATCCGTGGCAGGTCTATCCCTGTTCGACAGTTCCTTTTTTTGTATCCGCTCAATACCACATAGCCTTAGCTTGTTCCAACAACCGAGGATATATATCCACGGTTTACTCCTCAAACTACCACCGCCGGGACTGTTTGCAGGGTGTTGGCATATTCTTTATTCCCTTATGATTTCAAAAAAATATTAAAAATTAATATGTTTTTGGAAAGAATTTTGCCACCTTTGTTTTGCATTTGGATTTAAGAACATATCCCATCGAAAGATTTAACAGTTCCCAGCGAAACACTTTATAATTATCCCCACTTAGAGTACGTTAAGTTATTATTCGTAAACGTCAGAACTCTTCTTTGAGAAAATCATTAATCTCATCTTTCCCATATTTCCAAATTTTACCTGACCCAAGGTCATATCCTAAAGGCGGATTTTTACTTAAAACATTGGTTGACAGTGTTTTGTAAAATATTTATGTAGTGGTACAAATCGTAATTAGCTAACCATTTAGTTTTTGGTTAAATGCCACATTATCAGGGATTTGGCGGACTAATCACTAATCAACTAATTACTAATCACTGCAGTAGTTATTTCCCTTGAGCTATTTTTTTGAAACCGTAATTTAAACTCTGTAAACATGAAAGTACTATTCAGCTCCGTGCTAGTAGCCTTATTGGCTTGCCTTTGCACGTTAAAGGCACAAACAAATGAACAACTCGTCATCTTTATCCAAGATGGCAGGTCTATTTCACAGGATTTCAAAAGGCAGGCGCTGCCTGAAATCAAAAGAATCGCCCAAAAAAATAAACTTGAACTTCGCATAGTAGAAGCAAGTGATGGGGCGCCTATTGAGGTAGCCTACACACCCGCCATTTTTTATCAGTCGGACAATGGTTACACCTTGTTCAAAGGCCGCTACCATGCACTCGACGACCTGAAATCTTTTGTGAAAAGCAAGGGGCAGACCCAGCCTGCCTCTTATGCAAAGGCCGACAATTATTTGCTGATCTGGAACATCGGAAGGGCTACATTGACAGCCTCTATGAAAGTACACCCCCTATCGGGCAGACCGCCCAAAGCAAAGAAGTTCCAAGCGCAAAAATTTGAGGCCGAAGCCGTTTTGGCACTGGCAAAGGGAATGGACTATTTCAAGCACCTGAATATGTCCGACCTGCCGGAAAATGCCAAGTCCTACCGTATGGAATTTTTCCCGAAAGTCGAAAAAGGAGTGCTGCTCGTGCAGATGAAACTCTACTCCCAGTTCGACAACCAAGTTCCCGTTTTTAAAACCAGCATCCCTTCTGGCTACGAGTGGAAGGAGTGGCACGTTGCTTTTGAAAAAGCGGGCAACCGCATCGAAAAAGCATTGGTCGCTCAGATCAGCAACGGCTATAACGGGGACGGGTTCGATACCCTGAAAGAAACGACCCCGCAGCAGTCTTGGGGCTACTTGCCCTCGGCTGCGGATGCCTCTTATGGCGACCGGGATTAAGGGGCTGTTTGTTCCGAACGTACTGCCACGGCGACTGCCGTTTTTTAGTTGACCAAACTTTACAAAGCCGTTAGCGGATCTTTTTGATCGCTAACGGCTTTTTTTGTTTGGGGAATGTGGGCTGGAAATGTTTGAATTTTCGCCATGAAGAAAGGGTAGGGCAGGGATTTTTTTGAAGAATAACCTATTTTTTGTGCTGGCTTCCCTATCTTTCGCCATTAAGATTAAACATGCGGGAAAACTTTGAACCAACTGGCAGTACCGGGAAGCGCTGTCCATAACAAAAAACAAGTTCAAATTTCCTCATGGAAACTATCCGCATTTTTATCGCATCCTCCTCCGAACTGGAAGCCGACCGAAAAGCCTTCCGCAATTTCCTTGCGGTAGAAAATGACCGCCTGCACAAAAAAGGCGTCTATCTCGAACTCGTGCAGTGGGAGCATTTCCTCGATGCCGTTTCGCATACCCGGATGCAGGAAGAATACAATGTCGAATTGAAAAAATGCGACATCGTTGTTTGCCTGTTTTTTCGCAAAGCGGGAAAATATACAGCAGAAGAATTTGAGACGGCATTGCAGCAATTTAAAGAAACGGGGAAGCCGCTGATCTATACTTATTTCAAAAAAGACCTAAATGAAGCGGCGGAAGAATCGCTCGATCAATTCAAAAAATACCTCGCCGATATAGGGCATTTTTCCACTATTTA
>DROJ01000546.1 GCA_011321935.1 Bacteroidota bacterium
AAGTAGCATAATTTATCTTTTTGGTGAAAGACATATCTATGCTTTCTTCCCCTTTTTTCAATGAAATCTCTTTACTTTTTTTCTAACAAGGTGTTGATGTATAGTAGTATGATCCGCATTAATGATTAATGATTAATGCCCCGCATGGCCTTTGTGGATAAAGGGTTTTCTTATAAAAAATTCAAATGCGGTTTTCCCCAATTTTTTTCCGTTTTTCCCCCGCAAAGAATTGTTTCCCACAAAGTCCGCAGAGTTATACGCAGAGAAACGCAGAGTTTACAGAAGATAGCTCCACAAAACTCTGCGTTCTTCTGCGTATAACTCTGCGGACTTTGCGGGAAACAATTCTTTGCGGGGAAAAAACGAACTTCTCGTTTTTATAAGAAAACCCATTTTGTGGATAAATTACTTTTGGGCAAAATTGTTCTAAATACTACCTTCGCCGTCCGGTTTCCCAATCAGCCCTAAAAGTATAGATTTTCCTCAAATCACCAGATGTCAATGATTAATCATTAATCATTAAAAACTAATCATTAAAAAAGAATGTTTCTCGAACCTCATTTTAAAGGACAGCGCAGCGGATGGATAGAAGTCATCTGCGGTTCGATGTTTTCAGGAAAAACGGAGGAACTCATCCGCCGCCTGAAAAGGGCAAAGATCGCCAACCAAAAGGTAGAAATATTCAAACCAAAGGTGGACACCCGTTTTGATGAGCGGAAAGTCGTCTCGCACGACAAAAATTCCATTCTCGCCATGCCTATCAGCCATTCAAAAAAACTGCTGGATATAACGGAAGGCATCGGCGTAGTGGGCATTGACGAAGCCCAGTTTTTTGACAGCGACCTGCCCGAAGTCTGCCAGGCAATGGCCCTGCGCGGCAAACGGGTCATCGTGGCAGGCCTCGACATGGACTTCCGCGGCCAACCTTTTGGCCCCATGCCCGACCTGTTGGCCGTTGCCGAATACATCACGAAAGTACATGCCATCTGCCAGCACTGCGGCAACCTCGCTACCCACTCTTACCGCCTTGCCGCTGATGGCAACACTGTATTGTTGGGTGAAAAAGATAGCTACGAAGCCCGCTGCCGCACTTGCTATCATATGGGCAACATCCTTAACTTGCGCGTAAGAGAAAGTGAGAGTTTGAGAAAATGAGAGTTTGAGAACACCAGAGTTTGAGAGTTTGAGAGAATGAGAGTTTGAGAGCAGTATCGAGAAGGGACTCTTGATTTATCCGCTCCGATAATTAAAAGTCCCTTCTCGATACTGCTCTCAAACTCTCAAACTCTCAATCTCTCAATCTCACCCCAGAAAACGGAAATAAAAGCCAACGAACGGCAATACTGCTCTCAAACTCTCAATCTCTCATTTTCTCAAACTCTGGTGTTCTCAAACTCTCATTCTCTCAATCTCTCAAACTCTGGTGTTCTCAAACTCTGGTGTTCTCAAACTCTGAAAAAAAGTAGATATGCTTAAAACACTAAAACCTGAACTCCTTGCCAATTTGGACGAATTTATAGATGCGGCATTAAAAGAAGATGCCCCGCATGGCGACATTACCTCCCTGGCCTGCATCCCTTCGCAAGCCCGCTGCCGGGCAAAATTGCTGGTGAAAGAGCCCGGCGTACTCGCAGGCGTGCATGTGGCCGAGCGCATTTTCAAAAAACTCGACCCGGAATCAACCGTTGAAATATTGCTGAAAGACGGCACCGACATCAGTTACGGCGACGTGGCCTTTAGGATAGAATGCAACACCCAAGCCCTCCTCCGGGGCGAACGGGTAGCCCTCAACCTGATGCAGCGCATGAGCGGCATCGCTACCCAGGCCAACCATTTTGCGTTCGAGGTAGGCGGCCTGCCGGTAAAAATCCTCGATACCCGGAAGACCACTCCGCTTTTGCGTTTTTTGGAAAAATATGCGGTGAAAACGGGCGGCTGCCACAACTACCGCAACAGCCTCTCCGATTGGTTCATGATAAAGGACAACCACATAGACGCTGCCGGAGGAGTGGGCAATGCCATCCAAAGGGTGAACGAATACATGATAGATAACAACCTTGATTTAGGGATAACCGTAGAAGTGCGGAATTTGGTGGAACTGCACCAAGCATTGGATGCCGGGAGCTTTACCCGCATCATGCTCGACAATTTTGAAATACCGCTTTTGGCAGAAGCCGTCGCCACGGTCAACAAGCGTTTCGAGACCGAAGCATCCGGCGGCATCAACATCCACAACGTGCGCCGGGTCGCCCAGACCGGGGTGGAGTACATCTCCGTCGGCGCCCTCACCCACTCCGCCCAAAGCCTCGACCTGAGCCTTAAAATAACGTGAACAATGTTTAATGATTAATGGTGAATGTTTAATGATTAATCAACACCCTGCTTCAAAATTTTGGAAATCAATATTTAAGGCAGGACGTCCATTAATCATTAAACATTTATCATTAAACATTATTCAACCTATCGGATAGCTTTGGAGCGTCATCCAGATGAGCAAGGCCAATGAAAGAATGATAAGCCAGAAGCGTATATCTTTATAAAAAGTGTTTGTCTTTTCCATAAGTATATTGAACAGGTTCAATCCAATTAATGCGTAAATAAGTGGGATCAGCATGGCAAAATGTTTTTGGGCACTTGCTGCAAAAACCCTTTGATTGGAGCATAGGGGCGATGCTTCAACTCACTTTACATAGTGCGTTAAAAAATAGGTTCATTGGGAATAAAGGTTACTTGTTTAAAAGGAAAAATGACATAGCAGACCTGTCGGTCAGAAAATTCCTCTGATTTTTATTTGTTGAAATGAGAAGGGAATATTAGCCGGGATGCTCAGGTAGGTTTCAAAAAAATATTGATATGTTAGTGCTTAGTCAAAAAGGATGCCATTGGAATTTTTTTTAATGGGAAAGCGACTGAAATAAAGGCAACGGATTACTGTTTTATTATTATTTTTACTTGCCGTTTTGCCAGATAAATTTCTTTCCTATTTGTGGGCAGAAAAATCACCACCCTACTGGTTCGATTCGTAATTAGCGGACTATTTATTTTTTGGTAAATACCACATTATCAAGGATTTGGCGAACTAATCACTAATCAACTAATTACGAATCACTGCACTACACATTGAGGCTCTTGCCAAAACACCTAAAATTCCCCTGGAGATGATTTCCTGAAAAAAGCAAATGCCATCATCGAAGAAAAATATACCGACAACACCTTCCTGCCCTCCCATCTTGCACCACGCCTCCACATCAGTTATTCCCACTGCGCCCATCTGGTCAAACAGAAAACGGGGCTTTCCATTTCCCTTTACATCCAGCAGTACCATTTGGTAAAAGCAAAGGAACTGCTCCGCACGACCGACCTGCCCATCAAGCAGGTAGCCTACCAGTCCGGCTTTATACTGCACCACTTTAGGTTTTGTGCATTTGCCCCCGCCAGCCCCCAGCCCCAAAAGGGGAGAACCTACCCTCGATGCACAAAACCTAAAGTGGTGCAGTATAACAACCCTTCCTATTTTTCCCGCCTTTTCAAAGAGGCAATGGGCATCTCCCCTTCCGGCTTCCGTTCCAACGGACTTTTTACTGAAAAAAGTAGATGAGTGATAGTGAAAAATAGATGAGTGAACGTCGAAGACTCCTTTGACCACCAGATTTGCTGCCAGTATTGACCACCATTGATACTGGTTTGTTTTTCCTTTTAAATTTCAGGTGGTGGTCTTTTTTAACTGATATGTTTTCAACGCAAGGCGGCAAGGGGCGCAAGGGAACGCAATGGCCAGTTAGTTTTTCATTGCGCTCCCTCGCAGCCTTGCGTTGAAAACATCTCGGCTAAAACTTTCCACTACATTTCATAAAAAATAACGGCCCGCCTTGCAAAAGACATGCGCTGCCGTTGATCCAAACCTATGTATTTTTTAATTGACTTTGCAGAAAATCGACACCATATATATAGTATATCATGGAATTGCTTTTCGGCCAAGTTTAAAAACCAATCATTATGAAGAACAATTTGTTCCAAACATTCGCCCTGTTGCTTTTAGCTTCCATTTCTTTTTTTGCCTGCCAAAAAGACGCCCTGCAAGAACCCGCCCCAACCAAACAAACGGCCACCGAGCAGTACTTCGCCCCCCTCGACATAGAAGGGGTGACCGACCGCAGCGCCTGCCCCTGGGCCGTCATTCCCGCTGGTTCCGTTGATGCGCTCGCACAGGCCATCAATGACATCTGCGAAGACGGCATCATCTATCTGAGGGCAGGGATGCACACCGAGAACGTGCCGATTACCATCACCAAACCCGTGAAAATCATCGGAGAGGAAGGAGCCGTTTTGAAAATCAAATCCGATATTTCCCCGGGCGACCCCGCAACAGCAACAGTAACGCTCAACCCTGCTTTGCATGTGCTCAATGCACCCGGCACATTGGTCCAAGACCTCGAAATACAGCCTCTCGACAGCGACGGCGGTACGGCCATTTTAGCTGAAAACTCTTCCGCTTCCGCCGTTATGCGCTGCGAAATCAACAATTTCCAGTTTGCCGTGGTGGTCGAAAAATCAGACCGGACGACCATCATGTTCAATACCATCGTCGCCACCGGGCTGTGGCTAACAGGGGATGTCACTGACGCAGAGAGCATTACCATCATCAACGGAAAAAGCACTTACATCAGCGACAACGAAATCAGCAATGCCGTGTTCGGCATCTGGGCCTGCGATGAGTGGGGCACCTGCGAAAGGAACAATACCCACGGCAACCTGATCGGCCTTATTTTGTGCAATGTGCCGCAGTACCTGGTACTTCCGAGCGGCGAAGTAACGGGTTCGCTGATACCCGCAAAAGGCTGGAAAGTGCGCAACAACAACTCCACCGGCAACTTCAGCTTGGGCTACCTCGTCATTGACGGCGCCAACAACAACCTGCTGGAAAACAACAACGCCTCCGGCAATGCCGACTACGACATGGAACTGACGACGGGTTCGATGCGCTTTGGTTTCTTCACGCCAGAGTCTTATCAAAACACGGTCATCACTGGCGCCTACCCCGATATTACCATCAAAGACTGCGGGAGGGACAACCACATTAGCGGAGGGGTGCTGATTGATACAGTGGCCGACCCCTGCAATTGAACGATGGACACCTATACTAAGCGGCATATGAAATTCCGAAAATGCAACTATTTAGCCCCCGAAATCCCGAAGGGATTGAATTTGAATAACCCCGGATGCAATCCGGGGAAACGGGCACAGGCAGGTAGCAACCCTGAAAGGGTTGAATATCTTCCATAATTCAACCCTTTCAGGGTTGTCGCCTGCTATTATCATTTCCCC